>NZ_JBEWYX010000001.1:0-329801 GCF_041366455.1 Pseudoclavibacter sp. JSM 162008 | reverse complement strand
GGGCGCGGCGAAGGTAGCGTGGTGCACGTCGAGGTCTTCCGGCGGATGGGCAGTGTAGGAACTTCCATCCTGGAAGACCTCGACCCCTATCCACGAACCCCGACTACACCCTCAACTGCGAAGAGCCAGATTTTTCCGGTGACCCTCGCCGTCAGTTGGCGGATGCACAGTTAGGTTCGGCGGAGCATGGGTGCCACCCAGAATGTCCATTTGCGTAAAAATATCGAACCTCACCTCCGGCAGCAATCGCGCGGCAGTCACGAGTGTTTCGAAGTCCCGCCCGCGGTCCACACCGGCACTGAAAACTTGAAACCCCGGCCCAGGACAGGGCTCAGGGCGGAAATACTCGTGGTCAACACCAAACGTGACTGGGACTACCTGATCTCCGAAACCCGCCGCGGCGAAGATCTCCGTTTGATTCCGAGAGAAAACAATGATCTGACTAACACCAACGAGCGCACGCCTGATCTTGCTCTGCAAATCACGGCCACCGTTTACCAGTTCTTCAGCCCACCAGCACGAGATCACGGAAAGTGGCCGGGCCGAATAAGGACGAACTCGAAACTGTCTGAACAGGGACGGCAGGACGGATTTGTCCTCAAGAATGGACAGCACTAGGTCGGCTCGAAAGGCGGCAAACACTCCCCTGAGTGCGAGATCTACTCTTACGCCTGTACGATGCTCTACGAGGTCCCGAACCTTTTTGTGGAAACGGAGTTTCGCCATAGAAATCGTGTGAAGATCAACGTCATTGTCCATAAGGAGATCGACGCGGTACGGCCCAAACACACGCTCACCACTCGGCGAGGAGCGTTGTGAACGGCTGAGACCGTTATGCTCAAAGAGACCAAGGACTCTTAAAGTGTTTGACACTTTCGAACCACCAATGTTATCGCTAGACGCGAGACCAGTTTGCCACAGCACCGTGCTCCACCATACTGCCCTCGGCTACACCGGCACCGCGGCTCAAGGATGCCGTCACCTTTAGCACCCATCCAGCACTTCGGGACGAGACAAGGGGTGCCCACGTTTGTCTGCGGCGCAAGACAACCGCAAATGATGACTCAGCACACCAACACAGGGAAACTGCGCTGGCGGTACCGCTGCAGGCAAGCGGAGGCACTAAACTAGCCGTCGGATTCTGTGGACGATTGTGTCGCCGAGCTCCGGGTCGGTGGGCGACTCACACCCCGCCGCCTGGCCGAGCCCCTTCACCACGTCATGATCACGAGGCCGAGCTTCACCGGAAATTTGCCGATCTGTTTCAGGTAGCTTGTGCCAGCGACCACGCTGCAGCGACACTCGTCCCACCACGATCTGGACGCTAGCGACACGACCAGCACCGCCGGACCCCATAGATGTCCAGATCGGCGCCTTCGCGCGCGGACGCAACCAGTAGGATTCGACCATGAAGAGTGCGAGATTTAGCGTCATCATTCCGACGCTCCAGAAGTCGGAGCGACTGAAGGACTTGATCGCGCGTTGCGTAGCACATCCGTTGGTAAAAGAAATCCTAATCATTAACAACTCTGTTGTTCCCCTTGAATTCGCTTCTCCGAAGGTTCGTGTCCTGCAACAGAGTGCTAATATCTACGTAAATCCTGCCTGGAATCTGGGAGCGAAGGAAGCGACAGCAGAACTATTAGCTATAGTAAACGATGACGTACTCTTCCACGACGAGGCGCTCACCTATAGTGCGAGGCTTCTGAAGCATCACCCGATCGGGATCGTTGGTCCCGATCTCTCGACATTCAACCAGCTTGAGTCCGGGAGAATCTCATACCGACTGGCAAGACCCGATGCAACGGTCAGGTACTTCGGCACTTTTATGTGCTTGCGACGGCGCGATTATGTGCCGATCCCAGAGGAGATGCGGATTTGGGGAGGTGACGATTGGCTCATCGCGCATCAATCGCTCCCGCCGGCCGTCCTCATCAGGACTCAGTTCGAGACGGACATGAGTACAACAAGCAGTTCACCCGAATTCCAACGCCTGCGCGTTGATGAGTACGAAGCGGCCGAACGCTGGGTACTTCCACTTCGCGGAAAAAGGTGGTGGCATCGACCTCTCGCCAGCCTTGCGACCCTCAGAGTCTTCGTTTATCGAACACGGACCCAGCTTGCGCGAACAAAGCGGGAGAAGTGCTGAGGTTTGTTCTCCTGGCCAGGAGACTGCTACTGGGAACATGAGCGGACCCTGCATGCCGAGGTCACTCGAACGCATCAATGGGGACAGGTGACCAGGAACACACTGCCGCGACTCAGCCGAAACCTGTCGGCGAGGACCAGGTTTGTGCCGGGATCGGTAAGAAGATCAAGCTGCGTCGCTGGTGGGGATCCGAGACTCGAATCCCGCTCACCTGCTGCTGTGAGTGCGGCCGCGGAGTGAAGGAGTCCGACGACGGCCTGACCGAGAACTGCCGTTCAGTTCAGGGTAGACTACGGGAGATTATCCCGGCCGAGCGTGCCGCCTACACTAGGCGGCACGCTGGGAAGAGCTTGTTCAAGCTCGTATGTGCCCGGGACCTATGGCGAGCGAGCGAAAAAATCTGATGATCTACAAGAACCTCAAGATTATCCGTCCTCTGATTTCCGGCCCGATTAGGGGGTGGGTGATCTTGGCTGTCGCTGGCTCCATCTTAATGGCGGCCCTGGATACTCTCGGAGTGGCCGCTATTCTGCCTCTCATGCAAGTGTTAACCTCAGGCGATACCAGTACCGGTGTCGTCGGCTGGTTCGCTTCGGCACTGGGGACTCAGGATACCCAGACCCTCGTAGTCGCTATGGCCAGCTTTGTCGCCGCCGCTTTTGTGCTGAAGAGCAGTTTCGCTATTGCTTTCCGTTGGTGGTTGTTGGGTAGGACCACGCGCTTCACGGCCGAAGCTTCAGCCGAACTCATGAACCGTTACGTCCTGGCCCCGTACGCCAAGCATCGAATCCGTAAGATACCGGAGATATACAGAAACATCGGAGCCTCAGTACCGCAGGCGTTTAATCAGGTCGCGCTCGGCCTTCTGACGCTACTCTCAGATATCCTGACGCTCCTAGCCCTCAGCATCGTACTCTTCGTCGTGTCGCCGCTAGCGACGTTGATGGCCGTCGGCGTACTAGCTTTCATGTCTCTGGTGATTCAGTTCCTCACTCGCAGGGGAGTGACAAAGGCGGGTGAAGAGATCATGGCGGAGGATCTCGTCGCATGGACATCACTAATCCCGGGTATCGATGGATTCCGCGAGGCGCGACTATCATCCAGTTCATGGCAGTTTGTCGAGCGATTCCGCACAGCAAAGCTCGCAGTAGCACACGCACAGCGTAAAACAACGATGTTCGCTGAGCTTCCAAAGCACATGCTTGAGATAGCATTCATTGTGGCTGTCATCGCAATGACCTTAGTCCTGTTCGCAACAGGGACCCCCGAGGCGGCGCTTGCGACTCTGGGTGTTTTCGCCGCAGCTTCCTTGCGAATGCTGCCCACTCTCAATCGACTCACAGCGACCAGCGCCGCCGTGCGTTCCGGCGCTCCAGGCTTGCAGGTGCTCGCCGATATCGTCGACGAACTGGATCAGGATGGATACCATGAAGAGCGAATCACGAAATCTGCATCTTACGACGGAGATATCGTTCTTCACGAAGTAACCTATAGGTATGACGACGCAGCAAGACCTGTCCTTAACCACCTGAATCTCACCGTGGAGAAAGGGAAGACAACGGCGCTCGTCGGCTCCAGCGGCGCAGGAAAGAGCACAATCCTCGACATCGTACTGGGCCTACAGGAACCCTCGTCGGGAACCGTCACTGTCGGAGGTGCACCCATCAAGACAAACCTCGCGTCGTGGTACGACCACATCGGAGTGGTGCCGCAGGAGGTATTTGTCATCAACGCGACGCTGAGGGCCAATGTTGCGTACGGCCTTAGAGACGACTTGATAGATGACGCATCGATCATGAGCGCCCTGAAAGACGCACGCCTGGACGAGTTCGTAGAGGACCTCCCTGAAGGTCTGGACACTGACCTAGGCGAACGTGGGGTTCGCCTGTCGGGAGGCCAAAGACAGCGCCTAGGAATTGCCCGGGCCCTCTACCGGAGACCTTCTTACCTGATATTGGACGAGGCCACCTCTGCTCTGGACAACGTAACTGAGAGTCAGATCACCCAAACGATTGAATCACTTCGAGGCCACATGACCGTTATCATCGTCGCTCACCGTCTTTCTACAATAAAGTCAGCAGACAAAATTGTCTTCCTCGAGGCAGGTCAGGTGAAATCCAGCGGCACATTTGCCGAGCTCCGTGCAATAAACTCTAACTTCGAGGATCTTGTCAAAATCGGCCAACTTTCGTAGCGCCTCCACCCGGAGTCGACTGAGAGTGTGGCCAAGAGCCCGGAAAATTCCCAATGATGCTACGAACTCTTAAGCTCGTGAAACACAAAATTTTCCTCATGCGAAAAAGGATCCAGCAGAGTAGTCGGCCAGTGACGACTGCTGTCACGGACTCAGTACTTCGTGCCCGTGGACGTCTCTCAAATTACGAGTTCAACCAGGACCGGTACGCACACACTTTCCTGGTGGTAGACGATCCAGTACAAGCCCTGCTTAAAGCACCGCCGGTGCTGTACATGTTCTGGCTCGGCGCCGCGCCGATGACGGCCAATCGTGCGGCGGCGGTTCGGTCGGCGATAGAGAATAACCCCGGCGTGTCCGTCCAACTGATCACGGATACAACCCTGGATAAAATACTCGTCGAGGGTTATCCGCTGCCGAGGGCGTACTATAACCTTGCGCTTACGCACAGAGCTGATTACCTGCGTGCCTATGTGATGCACTTTCACGGTGGCGGATACGTGGACGTGAAGCGGATTGACTCCTCCTGGGGTCCATTATACGACCGGCTCAATGCGAGCCCGGACAGCTGGGCAATCGGCTACAGAGAGATCAGCAGCCTTTCCACAAGTCTACTGCCGGGTAGAGTTCAACAAGATCTGCGGAGAAACTTCTTCAGAGTCATCGGCAATGGCGCCTTCATCTTTAGACCTCAATCCCCCCTGACCACCGAATGGTACGCAGAGGTCACACGTCGCACGAAATACTACGAGGACCTCCTCGAACGGCGTCCGGGCGGTGTCCGAGGTGGCGAAGCATCTTCCGAAGTAGTTCCAAAGCATGCGCTCTTGGGAGACATCCTGGGGCCGCTGGCCCTCAAATATCACGAGCGATTGTTATTCGACGATCGAATCAAGCCCAACCTTGTTGATTACCAATAACGGCTGGTAAGAATTCAGCGGAAATTGCGCGACAAGATAAAACCTCACCACATAGGCGAGCGGACTCCTAGACGAGTTGAACGAAATCCGCGTCCAACCTGGAAAGCGAGTGTGTTCAGTGCGCTAGACCATTTTTGAGAATTTGGGACAGTTTGTTTCGTCCACTCCAGCCACCACTTCACTCGCCAAGCTTGTGACTGCACGGGAATCTGCTCTGCCTCATGTTTGGCGTAGAGTTCCGCAAAAGCTTGGCCATAACTAAACTGCTGCTGTACGCGTTTCCATCGCGTGCTGCGCTGGACGTACTCAATCACGGCATCTGGCGTGTGCCTGACCGAAAAGCCCGCGAGACTGAGCCGCCAGCCGAGATCTACGTCTTCGTGACCACGCCATAGGTCCTCGTCGAATCCATCCAGTTGTTCGAAAGCCTCACGCCTGAACCCTGCGTTTCCACTAGGGAGGTATGGTAGAAAACTCATAGACACCGGAAGTTCGCACTCGTTCCAGATCTCCCGGGGTAACGTTCCCGGTTCCTCGACTATGTGCAGGGGGCCACTCGAAGCGTCTGCATGCTCAAGAGCAGCAACGTGCGCCGAGACCCAAACTGGCGAAACCACGTCATCACTGTCGCATAGGAGAACAAATTCGGATCGCACCGCTCGAACCCCAACGTTGCGGGCGTGAGCCGCACCCTTGAGACCCGAGGAGTCTACGTACCGGAGGGAAGCGAATGCTGGAGCCCAGTTGGCGACAACTCGACCCGTCTCGTCTGTCGACCCGTTGTCACTGACAACAACGTCGAAGTCTAACCTCGACTGCGCATTTAACGCGCGCAGCTGACGTTCAATGACTCGTGACGCGTTGTAGGCGGGTATGACGACTGAAATCTGGGATGCCACTTGATCTCACCACTCCGTGTTCGCCGTGCGAACGGTTTCAGGAACCACTGGGCTAAGAGTCTCTCAATGGTCTCGCGGCGCCACGCCCAGGCAAGAGGTCAGATAATGACCCTGAATGCTGACTGCAGTGCAACGAACGTTCACCACCCTACGATCTCAGAGAGAATACGCGTACCGGAGACGCAGGAGTCCCGGTACGCCCGATGAGAGTCTGACATGGTCAGCATGGCACGGTGTCCGCCGTCTCTACCAGGGACCTTCGCACGGAACCGTTGTTAGCTGACTAGGCGCACCAGGAACGGTGACGACTGGCGTCGTCGTTGCAGCGCAGCTTGGGGCTAGTGACATCCCCACGAACGCTAAGATTTGCCAAGACCACGGCGACAGAGACTAAGCGGCATTGATGGGCAAGCTAGGTAATGTCTGGTTGCATCCGATTCCGGACAACGTCGGGCGAACCGCACGGGCAGACGCTACAAGGAAGGTCGTGATCGAACTTTGGAAACCATGCGACTCACTTCTGTGACTCCCGTTCTGCCATACCGAGATGTGCCTCACGCGGGAGGTTTCTACGTCTGGCAACTCCACAAGGTCCTGACCGAAGACTTAGAACTGGACGTGAAGTACTTGGTGCCGCTCTTACCGAGCAACGAGCACGCGCTCCAGCAACAACCTCGGGCAGCTGGTGAACCTCGCTTGGCACTGAAACGCACGTTGTGGCGCAGGGTACTCGCGCGACTCTACAGCGTTTGGCGACGGTGGGACCCGGACGCCCCGTTGCTCGCTTCAGCGTTCGACCTGTACACGAAAAGTGACATCCGAAAAGAGCTGGGCGTAGCCGATATCGTGGACTTTCAATGGTCTGCGTGGGCCCGCCTCGTCAATTGCGTCCCCCGCCGCAGCGCAGCACGTGTGGTTGCCACGCTCCATGACGTCTCTTCACAGAGGGCGGCCAGGGAGCTGCAACGCGCCGCAGGTCCGGCTAGACGACTGAAATGGCGACTCGCGTTGATCGCCGCGAAGAGATTCGAGTCGAGAATCCTCCGCCGCTCTGACCGTGTAATCGTCTTCAGCGAGAAGGATCGCGCTTGCCTCGACCCTCGAGGACGTCACGACAACGTTCGTGTCGTGCGACCGCCTCTCGCAATCGACGGTGCTCGCTCGGTCGAGCCAGGTCGCACCCCAACTGTCGTGCTAGTCGGATACTTCTTCAGGCTCGAGAACCGTGAAGCACTCGAGTGGATGACTCAGCGAATCTGGCCTGCGGTGAGGTCTGCGCAGCCGAGCGCTGAGTTGCGTGTCGTCGGCACTGGTCTCTCGGACGATGAAGTTGCCCGACTGCGACGCATCCCCGGCGTCAAGCCGGTCGGTTTCGTGCAGGATCTCGAGGACGCCTACAACGAGGTCAGCGTCGCCGCGGTTCCGCTGCTCAGTGGCGCTGGCGTTAAGTTCAAGACGATCGAACCGATGATCCGCGGCGTCCCCGTCGTCTCTACTCCCTTGGGCGCGGAGGGCATTGGGTCAGCCGAGCTGTACACCGCGGTCACGAGCGACCCGGAGCAGTTCGCTGCCGCCCTCATTCGCGCGCTGACGAAGGACCCCGGAGAACGAGATCGCGCGGCCTCCACGCGCGACTGGGCACTGGATGAATTCGGCCGGGACGCCTTCCGACGGTCGATCGAAGAGATCTATCTCGGCGCCAGCTGAGGCACGGCGTCTCCGCTTCGCAGTCCTTGAGCATGCTCGTGGCCCTCGGGGCCACGCGATCAGAAATTCGTGTCGAGCGTCTGCGTGTTGCGGTAGCCGGCCACAGCAGCCGCCTCGACCAGGAAGGCGACCAACTTCTCCCCAACAGTGCCCGAAACTCGGCCGAGCACTGCGTCGACGCGACGTGCGCGACGCATAAGTGTACTGAGCGAAGATCTCCGGCCCGAGCGCCCCACGGCTCTCCCCCAGAGGCCGGACGCAGGTTGCTGGTGCGGCACGGCGTGCTTCACGTCGAAGTCGGCCCGAGCGGATCCTGAGTAGAACGCGCGTTTGACACGAATCTCGGTCGTCGTCGCGGCGACGAAGTGCGGCGTCTCCAGCTCCGGCACCAGCAAGACGGCGACCCCAGCCTTCGCGAGCCGATACCCCATGTCGACGTCTTCGTAGCCGTACGCACGGAATGCGGTGTCGTACTCACCGACGAGTTCGTAGGCCGCCCGGCTGACGGACACGTTTCCGGCCCAGTACTTCCAGTGCTTATCGGGTGCGCTGGCGTAGGCGTCTCTGCGGAACTTCGCGTCGTGCGGCCTCCCATAGGCTTCGGCGTAGGCGGTGTCGGGATACACGTTCTGGTACAGCCCGACCAGGCCAACCTCCCGCCCTTGGGCGCGGGCCTCGTCATGCAGCCGGACGTGCGTCGACACGTAGTCGACCCCCGGAACAAGATCGTCGTCGCAGCGCACGATGATGTCGCCGACAGCGGCTCGAAAACCCGCATTAAGCGCTTCGGAACGACCGCGATTCTCGGGGAACACCTCAGCTCGCACGCGTGAATCGGCGGCTGCAGCGCGTGCGCAGACGGATGCAGAGTCGTCGGTATCTCCGTCGATGACGACGACTACCTCCCAACGACTGTCCGTCTGGCGAGCGAGCGCCTCGAAGAGTCTCGGGAGGCGCTGTGCGCCGCCTCGGGTCGGCACGACGATCGAGACCAATTGCGAGGCCACGGGCCCTCTTTCCGCGTGCGAGTGAGTACTGCCGAGTGCCCGGAATCCTCTGATCGGAGCCGATCGCCAGGACCGAGCACGCTTAGACACTAACGCAAGGGATGCGGGGGCACGCATATCAGGAGCACGCTGCCTGTAGCGTTGTGCCGACCGGTCCCCCGAGCTCCAGCGCCGGCGCACTCGGCCCATCTCCACGAGCAGGAAGACCAAGACCGCAATGAACACCACAGTGCCCGGAGTTTCCGTCGTCATCCCGCACTACGGTGACCCAGCTCCGACGCAAGAGCTCGTCACCGCGCTCACCCAGCAGCTCGGGGCTCCTGAACTGCAGATCATCGTGGTCGACGACGCCTCGCCGGAGCCGTACGTCCAGGTGGGTGATGAGACGACCATCCGGCGCGCCGAGAACGGCGGCTTCGGGAGCACCGTGAACGTGGGTGCCGCCGCCGCGCAGCGCGAATACCTGCTCATCCTCAACAGCGACCTCACTGTGGGCCCGAGCCTGATCGCCGACCTCACTCGTCTCGCGAACCCGCTCATGCCGGCGGTCGTATCGCCGGAGGTCATCGGCCACAGCGGTTCGTCGCAGTGGACGGGACGCCATTTCCCTCGCGTCACGCACACGTTCGTGAATGCCTTCAGTGGCCTGGCCAGATTCCGGCATAGGCGGTGGTGGCACGAGTCGGTGGGTCACAACACGTCGACGGTGATGCCTGGTGTGCACCGAACCGATTGGGTCGTGGGAGCGGTCCTCTACCTGCCGACACAGTCATTTCACGATGTTGGCGGCTTCGACGAGCGGTTCTACATGAACTCGGAGGAGATCGACCTCCAGCGACGCCTTGGGCAGCGTGGCGTCCACTCGTACGTTCTTGGTGACCTCACCGTCGAGCATGAGGGTGGTGGTTCCTCGAACCCCGAACTGCGACGCACGTGGGTCGTCACGTCGGCCCTGCGCTTCGCGGAGAAATGGAACGACCACCCCGGCCTCCACCGAGCTGCCCTCGGCGCAGCCGCGATCCTGAACTTCGTCGTCAACGCCGTCCGTCAGCTCGCCGGGCGAGATGTCAGGTCGCTAGAGACCCTGCGTCGCGAGTTCCGCTACGCCCGGGTCCCCATCTCGCCTCGTTGAGGTGCAGATGACACGGCCTCGACGCAGAGCGCGGTCACGGCATCAGCCCACGCCTCCCAGTTGAGCGTTGCGTCATGCTGCGCTCTCGCACCCCTGGCGTACCGAGAGCGAACGTCGCGATCAAGCATTGTCTCGACGGCCGCGACAGCCGCAGTGAACGTGTCAGCGCCTTGGGTAACCAGTATTCCGGAGGTGCCGTTACCGACGATCGACGAAACTCCCCCGGTGTCCGTCGCGATGGCCGGCAATCCGAATGCTGCGGCGTCGGTGAGCGTGACCCCGCCTGCGTTGGCGGTCGCAAGCTCAAGCAGCACGTCCGCTCGCTCGTACTGCTCGGCGAGCTCCTGACGCGGGAGACGCCCGAGGTTCTCAACCCAGTCGGGCAGCCCGTCGGGCGTGTTCCCGACGACGGTGAGCGTCACGCCCGGGTGCTGCTGACGAACCTGATCGATGACGCGAACGGCGAGATCCCCGCCCTTGCGCGCCCAGTCGCTCGTGACGAGCAGCGCCCGCAGGACACCGACTTCTCCGAGTGCGACCGTGGGCGGCAGCGAGGGCTCGAGTGCTGGGCCGAACGGCGCGAGGACGCAGTTGCGACTCGACACCCCGTAGTCAGCGACCAACGAGTCGATCGACCACTGCGTTGCCATCGCGAAGCGATCTGTGGCCCGGGTCGCCCTCTTCGCCACCGCTTCCTGCTGCACGACTGAGAGCGGGTGCAGGTTCGTGAACATCGGGTAGTAGTCGCGGATGGCCTTGAACGTCGCGTCTCCAACCTGGACGATCGGGATGCCACGAGCATCCAAGAATGCGACGTCCTGGGAAGCCGCGACGGCAAGGATCACGTCAACGTTCGCCGAGCGGACAATGGAGGTCGCATTCCGCCCCCTAGCTTTCGAAGTCGCGATGGCTTGGTCCCAGAGATATTTCTTCGGCGAGACCATACCGAGTCCTCGCGCAAGCACTCGATCTGCAAATGCCGTCGCAACTCCGGAACTGGAGAGCGGGACAGTTGTTGCCCGTGCGTCCAGCGAGGAGAGCATTCGAGGAACCACACCAGACCAGGCGTTCGGATCCATAAAGCTCCAGGGACTAAGAACCCCTATGCGTGGGCTCGACGAGGGCTTACTGGCGTCAAAAGGCATTGGAACTCCATCGGCGGCAGACGATCAGAAAGGAAGGGCTACACAAAATAAGTACGATTGCTACGCAAACAAGATCCAGATCCACGCTGGTCATGAACGTGTTAGAGACTTGCGCTCAGAGGCGCGCTGACCGCTTGGAAGCAGGAAAGCTGGGGGCTCCAAAAGCACCCTAATTCGCAATCGGCTCGCCAACCAGGCAAGGAGCAGAGGGAACCCAAGCCCTGCCCCGAACCCAACGATGAGATGGGCTTCTAGGCTCTGCACTCCACACAACGAGAGCACAATTCGCGCACCAGACAGAGCGATGCCATGTGCCAAATAAATTTGCAGTGATCTGGACCCCACGTAGCCGAAGAGCCTTGTTGCAACAGGAAACATCGAAATAATCCGAGCTAAAGCCAAGACGCACGTGACGCCAATCGTAGAGAGCAGGAACCCCAGACCCACTGAGAGGGGCGTGCGCATCTCGAAGCCGAAGGTGGGCGGGGTGATGCTCAGCACCGAGAAACCGACCAGGAAGAATGCTAATGCGACCAGCAACATCACCGCCGAGACTCGCCAGGAGAAACGACTCGTTACTTCGCGAAACTTACTGTCGCCGATCCAGGCACCAAGCGTGAAGAAGACCCACAGCGAGGCTCCCTCCGGACCTATGACGCCGCCCGAATATCCCCACGCTACAAGACTCATAATTAGAGACGTCAAGAACGTTAGCACCCCCCGCATAAGACTCGACCAGGGTTTAGCGATTGCGACAATGGTGGTAACGATGACAAGCCAGGGCAGAAACCAAAGGTGACCCTCGGGGTGGACAAGGTCGAATATGTCCAGCACCGTGATTGGTGTGTTAACAAGGCTTGACGTAAGAACCTTCACTCCGCCCTGCACGAAGCTCCAGAGAACGTATAAGTAGATGAAGGTCGCATTTCTATCCCAGAGATAGTCTCGAAGACCGCGGCGCTCCACTCCCCGCCGCACGAAAAGCCCTGCGAGCCACGCGAAGACCGCCAGGTGAAAGGTGTAGAGGAGAGTGTCTGTCGCTACATATCCGGCAGACCGCCCGTCGACGAGATCAGCAGCCGAAAGTCCGCGCAGAACGTGACCAGCGACGATTGCGATTATTGCCAACCCTCTTGCAACGTCGATGGTGAGGTCCCGCCCGGCTCGTGAAGGCTCGATTGTCGGCGTCACGAGGCAGGCCGCGTGTGAACTGACGTCGCGGCAAGAACAGCTCCCAGGGCTCTTACACCAGCCTCGGGGCTGTAGAAATCTCTCCATCTCGCGAAATTTTGGTCCAAGGCACTGCTATCCCTGCGGCTGGCCTTGCGCAAAATCGCCTCGGCCAGGTCGGCCGAATCCCCTGCCCTGAACACATCATCGGAGGCGGAGATCAATTCCGGGAGCGCTCCCGCGTCGCTGACGATCACGGGCACACGAGCAGACATGGCCTCGGTGACCACGAGCCCGAACGGTTCTGCCCAGACCGAAGGAACAACTAGTAAGTCGATACTGCGAAGGAACTTGTCGCGCGAAACCCACCCCGCGAACTCTACGAGGTCTTGCACAGGTCGAATTGCAGCCTCCACTGCCTGCCTTGACCCCTCGCCGACGAATCGCGGCTCACCGCCCATTCTGAGCTTGAAACGTCCGGGGTGAGTTCGCTGAAGTTTTAGAAGGGCCTCGGCCAACACCGGCACGCCTTTATCGACCGAGAAGCGGCCGAGAAATCCGATCATGGTCGGCTCTTCATCTGCGCGTTCACGGACGCTCGGAAGCACCACTCGCTCGGACCAGTTGAAGAGAACCGTCGATCCCGGGATGGCCTCCTGCATGGACAGTGACGGGACCAGCGTCCGGAGGCTCCGGAATCGCGCGATGGGCGCGAGCAGTCGCTGCGCCCCCGTCGGCCGCTGATGCAGGTGAACGATGCGCTGGGGATGGAACGAGGTCGCGAAGGCGGGAACCAGGCCGTTACACCACAGCAGGCCCTCGCGGTTCTTCGCATCCCAGCTCCGCAGCTGGGCGATCCACTGCTTGCGCCCCCTAGCCGGCAGCTCGACGACCGAGTGTCCGCGCTCGCGCGCAGCCGCTACGAGCGCAGCCGGCTCGGAGGGACCCAGGATGGTGACGGCGACGCCGAGCGTTCGAAGCGCGTCGGCGATGCTCAACAGCATGACCTCGCCCCCGCCGATATCCCCGTTGTTCGTCGCCAAGGTGACGTGGTCGGGCAGCGCTCGATCCTTGGCCGTGCCCAGCGCCTCTGCGTAGACCTCAGCTACAGCACGCGTCATGTCGGCAACGGACAGCCAGTTGTCGAGGTGCGTCTCTGCGGCCTCGTCGAGGAGCGCCGCCGCCACGGCATTGATGTCATCATTGTCGACAAGGCCACGAGGTGAGACAATCTCCGGGTTGCCCCCGACTCGCGACGCGATCACGCGCATGCCCCTGTTCGCCGCGTCCAGCAGCGAGTAGGAGCAGTTCTCCCAGACCGAGAGCTGAGCGAGCACGTCCGCGTCCGCCATCGCCTCCTCTGGGTCGACGAAGCCAGGGAACGTCACCGACTCGGAGATGCCAAGGTCGGCGGCAAGCGCTTTCAGCTCACTGTCCAGCTCGCCCACTCCCGCGATCGTCAGGTGCGCGTCAGGCCGCGCGTCGAGGACGACCTTGAAGGCCCTGAGGAGCTGCGGGATCCGCTTCTCCGGCGAGAGCCTCGCAAGCGCCAGGATGCGCAGCGAAGCCCGCCCCGACCTGGCAGGACGCGGCGACTCAACCGGGTCGACCCCGTTCAAGATCACGCGGATCTCCTGCGACGGCGACCACTTGGCGATCATGGCACGTCGTGTTGCCTCCGCGACAGCGATGACGCGGTCGAACCGACGAAGACGAATCCCGTGGACCTTCGCCATGACCTTCGACTTGGCAGCTGTCCGGTGGTACACCTGGTCGTCGCCGGCGATGCCGTGCTCCGTCGTGACGCGAACGGTGCCGGGCGGCAGATGTGTTGCTGCGACGATGACGTCGGCGTAGGCAAGATGCGAGTGAACGACAGCCGGCCTCAGACGCTGTGCTGCCGTCCGCAGCGTCCGGATCGAGGCCAGTACGCCGAAGTCCGGGCCGAACTTCCCCACGGCGACTCGAGCACCGCGATCTCTGAGTTCCGCGGCGAGCGGCCCCTCTGGTGAGAGCACGACGAGCTCGTACCCGGGGAGGCCCGCACCTGCGACATCGAGCACGTGGCGAGCCACTCCCCCGAGGCCGGATACGGGAACGACCCATAACGCGATCGGCCGCTGAGCCTGCACGCTCTGGGCGTCGGCCTCAGATTCGGCTACAGCCATTGCTCGAGTCTGTCGAGCGCCGTCCAGAAGCCCTGACCGTTGTCGATGTGCCCCTGCCAGATCTCCGGGATGAACGGAGCCCCGGGCGTGAACTCGTCGAGCTGGCCTGCGAGCAGCGGCCAGTCGACCTCGCCGTCGCCGACCTGCACGCCTTCCCCATCGACTCCGGTCGCGTCAACGAGGTGAAGGTGGATGCTGTGCGGGGCGATCAGCTCGGTGTACTCCGAGAACTGCATCCCGAGGAAGTTCGCGGCGAGCTTCGAGTGCGACACGTCGAAGCAGAGCTTCGTGCCCGTCGTTGCGGAGAACTCCGCGGTGTCGTGCGGGTCGAGGAACAGGTTGTGGAACTGCTGACCACCCATGAGCCATGGGAACGGCGGGAGCGTCTGCGCGGCGATGCGGACGCCGTCGGTGTCAAGGCGCTTGACCGCATCCGCGATGCGCGCATACATAGCGCCGCGTGCTTCGGCCGGAACGTGCTTGTCCTTCGTGAACCCACCCATGGTGACGACCATGATCGGTTCGCTCGAGCGGAGGAACCACTTCTTCAAGCTGCGGGTGGTGTCGATCGTGCGCTGCACCTCACGGATCGACCGCTCCCAGTGGGCGTCATCTGTCGACGCCAGATCGACGAGGAAATCGCCGGAGAAGAGGTCGGGGAGGTGGGTCGTGAAGTCCATGTCGAGCGGCTCCGTGAAGAAGCTGTCGAGATCGACCTCGAGGTCTTTGTACGAGAAGTGGAACTCGAGGAAGTCCGGCGTCGAGTTCTCGATGAGCTTCCTGTAGTCGTGGTAGCGCACCGGCAGCCCCCACGGTCGGCGGAACTCGAACTCTCGGCCGACCGATGCCGTGTCGGTCAGATCGCTCTCGAAGAAGAACTCGCCCTCGGCCATGTCGTGGTTCACCTTGCGCCCGACGAGTTCGTCGAGTCGGTTCGGCTGCAGTCCGCGCCCTGGGCTCTTGACCGCGATGTCCTCTGCCCGCAGCACCTCGCCCTCGCGAAGTTCCCGCGCGGCAACCAGAGACTTCGCGAGCGTCGTCCGGTTCATGAGCTCGCCGGTCGACACCTCGCGGGGAGCGGCGTCACCGAGGGCGATCTCGATGTCTCGAACCTGCTCGACCATCTTCGCGAACTCCTCGGGGAGCAGCGACACGGTGTGGTCGTTGCCTTCCATGCCGCGGTCGACGGTGAAGTGTTTCTCGATGATGCGCGCGCCCCGAGCGACCGCCGCGACCGGCACGTGCCATCCGCGCTCGTGCCCGGAATAGCCGACGATGCAGTCGCCGATCTCGGCAAGACGATCGAGGTAGGCCAGGTTGAGGTCCTTGAACGGCGCCGGATACGTCGACTGCGTGTGGAGCAGCGCGAAACTCGAACCGAGCGAACGCAAGAGGCCCACGGTCTCGAGGATCTCGGACTCGCGCGACATGCCGGTCGAGAGGATGAGCGGGAGGCCGCGAGAACCCGCATCCCGAAGCAGCTCGTGGTTCGTCAAGTCGGCTGAAGCGATCTTGAGACCCTCGATGCCGTAGTCGACGAGAGCCTGCACGCTCGGGCCGTCCCACGGCGTGCACATCAGGTCGACGCCGCGATCTCTCGCGTGGTCGAAGACGGTGAAGAGCTTCTCTGCTGGCAGGGAGACCCGCGAGAGGAGATCGAGCGTGTACTGCGCCCCGAGGTCTTCTCCAGCAGTCGAAGCACCGCTCTGCCGGTAGAGCGCATCCATGTCGCGAAGCTGAAACTTGACGGCGTCCGCGCCGGCATCCGCCGCCAGATCCACGAGACGCTTGGCAAGGTCGACGTCACCGTTGTGGTTGTTGCCGATCTCTGCGATAAGGAACGCGGGATGGCCTGGCCCGATCTCGTGAGCACCGATTCGCAGCACGTCATTGCGGTCGATGGCGACCGCGATGAGGTGGTTGGTGGCGTCGACGAGGGGCAGATGCGTGATGCCGCCCTGGCCGAGCAGCGGAGCCAGGTCAGCTGGCGTGGACGTCGCTGGGGCTGAGGTCACGCTGGTGTTGGAGACCTCGACACACGTGACGTCGAGGGACGCCGTCGGGTTCGCGACGATCCATCGACGGAAGTCACCATCCGACAGCGAGCCCTTGAGCCGCCCGTGCTCATCGACGCAGAAGACGATGCGCTGCTGGTTGGCGCTGATCTTCTGAAGCCCCACAACGATCGGGTCCTCCGCGAAGACGATGTAGGGGGTGAGGTTGCGCTCGAAGATCACTGAGCGGTGTCCTTGTCTGTTGGTCCTGCTGAAGCTGCTGAAGTGGCGTTTGCTGTGTCGCGGTGGAGCTGCGTGAGCTGGTGGTCAGCGATGGAGAGATCGAGTTCCGTGTCGATATCGACGCCCTCCAAGTCATCCATCTCGAAGATGCCGATCTTGCCTCCGAGGCGGTTGTGCTCGCGCTCGTAGATCTCGGTTCTGGTGACGTAGAGCGAGCCGGTCTCGCGATAGAACATCTGCGTGCGATCGAGCTCCTGACGACGCGGGCGCGCGCCGATGGTGAAGTGCGCGCGCGGCTGGTCGTGCTCATCCGCGCCGTACTGCCAGAGGAATGGTGTCTGCGGGACGGCTCCGACCATGGAGTCGACACCCGAAGCGACGAACTGCTGGATGGCGCGGTCGAGCGTGCCCTCGAGGCGCACAGGAGAAGTCACTTGCAGCAGCATCACCGCATCGGGACGCTTGCCCTCGGCCGTATACGCAGCGATCGCATGTTCGACTACGGGCTCTGTTGCCGTCGTGTCTTCGGCGAGGTGCACCGGACGCAGCCAGGGCACCTCCGCGCCTGCGGAGCGCGCGATGTCAGCCAACTGTTCGTCATCGGTCGAGACGAGCACGTCCATCTTCGGCTGCGCCGCCAACGCCTGCTCGATCGTCCACACGAGCAGGGGCTTCCCCGCCACGAGACGCCGATTCTTGCCTGGGATGCCTTTCGACCCTCCACGGACCGGGATCACGCAAAGCATTCTCATGCTGTTCCTTCCAGAATGCGCGCGAGGCTCGCGGCGATAGCTTGGGCTGGTTCTACCGGGGGAACAACGGGAGCTGGCGTTGGTTCACCGCCCCATTCGCGTAAAGAATAGCGCGCCCAGAATTCGTGAATCCAGTCCGGCACGTTCGCGCCGGTGACCCAGGCTGGACGCCCAGAGGCCGCCGCTTCCAGGACGCCGGTCGAGAAGATCGAGACGACGGGACGATTCAGATCGCGAAGTGGCACCGTCGAATCGTCAACGACGATTCCAGCTCGTCTCCAGCGTTCGTGCTGAAGTCGAGAAAGCTTGTCGACCTCCGCGGGGTGCGGGCGGTAGCTGGCCCCCGTCGACGTGCAGAATCGCCGAGCGGTTCGCGCGGCCGTCCGACGAGCCAGCTCCGCCCCGTGCAGCTGGCCGAGGAAGACAGGCGGGCCGCTGACCTCGGCCCGTGCGGCTCGTCGCTTGGAGGCGTTCCAGAGCATCTGCGAGCCCACCACGTCGTACGTCACATCGCTTCGCCCTGAGCGCCAGAACTCGGCGTCTTCCTCGGTGAACGCGAGCGTGTGCGCATCTGGAGGAAGCGGCGGCTGGAAGGGGGTCAGCAGGCCGTGCTGTGCGACGACGAACCGGGCGTCAAGCGCCTGTGCCCACGTGTGAGCAAGCGAGCTCGCGGGAAGGAAATGACCGGACGCGAAGACCACGCCAACGCCGTCCAGGAAGGCTGGGGGCGAATCCCCCACAAGCGCATGCTCGGTCCATCCCGCAGGAAGCAACGAGCTCACGTCCCCCTCGACGAGGACGGCGACGCTCGCACCCTCGACCTTGAGCGCAGGTTCGAGATAGGCGGCGATCTGCGAGGGGGTCGGCGCGTCGACGACGACCAGGATGGTCGGGAACACCCCAGACGAGAACAGCGTGAACTTCGGAGAAGGCGGACGGACGAGCACTGATTTCAGTCGACGCAGTGCGTGGCGCGACTCCTGCCAGCGCCGCCAGGCACCCAGATCCTCAGGATGGTTCAACCCCACAGCTGTTCGATCTCCGCTACCCGGTGGACGAAGGTGTGCTTCGCCAGAGTCTTGCGGCGACCAGCATCACGAATCGACTGCGACCAGACGCTGTCGAGCTCGGCTCGTCGCATGATGTCGACGACGTCAGCAGCACCCGAGTAGACGAGCGTTTCCGTGCCGACGTCGTAGTAGCGCTCGACTTCCGGCTTGTCGATGAGCGAGAGCCCCCCGACTCCGGGGGCCTCGAAGGTGCGCATGCTGAAGTCGTGGCCGTCTCCGTGCATGTTGAGCGTCGCGCTCGAGCCGGCCATGATCCCGTAGTACTCAGCCCTCGGCACGTCTCCTCCACTCGGGAAACCGGCTCCTCGGAAGCGCCGAGTGCGCGCGATATCCCAGAGGGAGCGCGACCATTCTCGTCCGAACGCCACCACATCGATACCCTCTGCCGATACCGCTCGGAGGAGTTCCTCGCGGCGCGGATACCGCGCCCCGATGAAGCTGAGTCCCTTGACCGGCTTCGGAGTGAACTCCAGCAGCGAGTCGTGGGCGTCGGGGACGTGCGCCGCCTGAACACCGGCGAGACGCAACGCTTCGACGTCGCTCTCGCTATAGCTCACGACGGGCCCCAGCTCGCGAAGTCGCTCCGGCGTGTAGGCCATGCGTTCCAGCTCGTCGTACAGCCAGAGGACGCGGGCGGCACCGGACCGCTCAGCTGCCGACCACCAGGTATCGGTCAACTGGTCGCCCTTGATGACGAGGATGACGTCCGGCTGGACCCGGTCCAGGGCACGGACAGCACGGACGCTCGCCGCCTCGCGGAGCCCGGGCCATTGGAGCGCCACGGGAAGCTCGTGCACGAGCTTGTTCTGCACCTTGCCGGGCAAGCCGCTCGGCGCGTCGTAGCAGTGCGGGTAGACCTCGTGTCCCCGGAACTTCAATGCATCGGAGATGGCCTTCCAGTACCCGTGGAAGGCTGGGCTGATGAGGAGCACGCGCTGCTGCCGCGACGCTGGTGCCGGGTACTCCGCCTCAATCACGGATGGCCTGAGGGGAACTGCGGGCGACGCGAGGGAGTGCGTCGATTCCGGGGAGAATTCTGCTCAGCAGGAGGTCGATCTCCTGGATCGCCTGGCGCGCGACATCCGGTCCGCGTCCGTACGGGTCCGCGAAGTCCTCGTCCTTTCCTGATGTCTTCACATTCGAGAGGTAGGCGAGCGGGGCAGCGCGTCGCGGAATGCCGTCGAGTATTGCAGCCGCGCCACGGACCGTGAAGGTCTTGCGAACCGACTTCGGGGACTCGCGCAGCATCCACATGCGGTGCGCAGACTCGAACGCGAGCACGAGATCTGCCGAATCGAGCATCGAGTTGGTCACCTGCTGAGCTTCATGCTGCTGAGGGACCAGTCCGCGTTCCCGCAACGCACCAGCTATAACCTCGTCGATGTCTTCTCCGACCAGCGCGCGCACGCCTGCGCTCTCCACGGTCCACGCACTCGCGTCTCCGAGCTGGGATTGCGCGAGAACCTCCGCAGCTGCTGATCGTGCGATGTTCGCGTGGCAGACGAAGAGCAGTTTGGGCACTACGCGCCTCTGCGCGAGCGACGAGTCGGGGCCATCTGGTCGTCAACGGGATCCGACGTATTCACGGGCGTCGCAGGCGCAGGCGCCTGCTGAACTGCTGGTTGCGCTTGTGCTGATCGCCCGGCGCCCGGCGCAACCGGGTTGGCACGCGGAGCAAGGCTGACCGCCCCCGGGCCGTCCTTCGCCGGCTGCGGCTGCGGCTGCGGCTGCGGCTGCGGCTGCGGCTGCGGCTGCGGCTCGAGCATGTCGACGTGCCCTTTCGAGGACTTGAAGACGGGCATGCCCTTCTTGTTCGCCGTGACGTAGTAGCTGCGGTTGCGGCGATACTCGTATCCATCCGCCGTGTCTCGCGGGGGAACCATGTTGAGCACGGTGCCGAGCAGTCGACCGTGCACCTGGGAGAGCATGTCCCGAGCCGCTCCCACGTCCTCGCGTCGCGTCCGTCCAGCGGTCGCGACGAGCACGACCCCGTCGACACGCGTCGAGAGGATGGCCGCATCGGTCACGGGCAGGAGAGGCGGGGCGTCGATGATGACGATGTAATCCTGCGACAGCAGGCGGATGATGGAGCGCATGGCCTCTGAGCCGAGCATCTCCGAAGGATTCGGGGGGATGCGGCCGGAGGGAAGCGCGTAG
Source organism: Pseudoclavibacter sp. JSM 162008 (assembly GCF_041366455.1). NCBI lineage: Bacteria > Bacillati > Actinomycetota > Actinomycetes > Micrococcales > Microbacteriaceae > Pseudoclavibacter > Pseudoclavibacter sp. JSM 162008. Next base: position 309,094 of record NZ_JBEWYX010000001.1, on the reverse strand, counting down.
AGTCCCGGCGTCTTGGTCGCTGTGAGCGCGTCCTCGAGCGAGACTTGCCCGCTCAGCACCTCGCTCAGGCCGATGCTGCCGTCGATGCCCAGGACCGATGCGACCGTCGGACGACGAAGGTCGGCGTCGATGAGGATCGTCGGCGTGTTCGACTGAGCCAGAACCTGCGCCAGCGATGTCGCGATCGTCGACTTTCCTTCACCGGCGTTGGAGCTGGTGATCACCATGGAACGAATTTCCTCGTCAACGCTGGCGAAGCGAAGGTTCGTGCGGAGGCGACGGAACGACTCGGCGGCGATGGCGTCCGCGTCATTCGAAGCTCGGTTCTTGCCCATGAGCTGAGGCGACTTGGGAATGCGGCCGAGGGAGCCGACACCTGCGGCGCTCGCGAGGTCCTTCGAGTTGCGGACCTTGACGTCGAGCGCCTTTCTCAGGAAGACGAAGACATAAGCCAGGACGAGGCCGATGCCCGCGCCGATGAGCAGGTTGTTCCGCAGATTCGGGCTCTCCGGTGATGTCGGCGCTACTGCGTCCTGGAGTGGGAGCACAGTGACGCTGGAGACTCCGCCTCCTGCTTGCGACTCGAGGTCGGTAATGACGTCGGCCATGGCCTGCAGAGCTCCGTTGGCGAGGGCAACCGCGGCGGCAGGAGAATCTGCGCTGGCCTGCACTTCGATGAGGTTGCTGTTGGGCGCGACGGATGCCGTCAAGCGCCCTGTCAGCGTCTGCCCCTCAGCGAGACCCGAGTCCGGGTTCTGCTCGATCTTCTCGTAGACGGGGCGGCTCGTGATGAGCGGAAGGTAGGACTGTGCCTTGGCAATCGCGGCTTCGGACCCTCCGATAAGCCCGCCCTCCGAGGGGCCGGCCGTGACGAAGCCCGACGAATTCGCCGTGAACACATGCGGCTGGACCTGTGTGTAGCCGAACGCTGCAAGAAGTCCGATCGCGACACCGATCAGCAGCGTCCTCCAACTGCGGCCCGTAAGCCTCAGGAAATCAAGTACCGTCACGGGTCGACCCTCTCTTTGACACACAAATGGGCGCTCGTAAAGGGTTTCCCTCGTGCGCGACCGAACTCAAGAGTAACAACATCGGTGAACTAGACAAGCGCGTCCCGGGCCCCGCCCTGGGCACCAAGGGCGTCGTCGACGAGACCCCTGAGACGCTGAGCAAACGACTCCTCGGAGAAAAGCCGCGCGTGAGCCTTGATCTTCTGGACGTCCCAGACATCGAACCGCGACGCCGCGATGGCAGCCGCGATTTCGTCCGGCTCGGGGCGCGGGAAGAACCGACCTGTGGTTCCCTCATCGACGGTGTCCAGATAGCCACCCGAATGCAGTGCGATGCTGGGCTTACCCCAAGCCGCCGCTTCGACTACCGTGAGACCGAAGTCCTCGTGGGAAGGTGCCAGGAGTGCCCTGCTCCGTGCGTACAGCCACCGGAGCGTGGCGTCCGAGATACCGGACACCATGCGGACGTTCGACGGAAGGGAAGCTCTGAGCGCCTCGCGATCGGGGCCGTCGCCGACGATGATCAGCCTCTCCAAAGGCAACCCAGCAACAGCCTTGATCGCTTTATCGACGTTCTTATATGGGAGCAGGCGTGAGACCAACAGCAGGTGGCCTCCCAATCCGACGAAGTCCTCGAGTTCCGGGAGTGGAAGACGAGGGCCGCTCACATCGACGCTGTGGGGAGGAAAGATCAGCTGCGATTCACGCCCGTAGATTTCTCGAATCCGATCACGCACCACCGTGGAGTTGCTGACGTAGGTGTCGACAGTCTTCGCAGCGCGCTGGTCCCAGCGACGAAGGTACGGCGTCAGCATCTTCACGCCGAGTGATGCCGGGGAGAAACGGCCGGCATCACCGAGATACTGATCTTGAAGGTAGAGATAGCGAGCCGGACTATGGCAGTAGGCGATCTTCGTGCCCGTCGTCTCGAAGCCGTGTGCCCAGCCGGTCGTAGAGGCGATGACGACGTCCGCATCGATCCGAACCCTCGAGCTTGCCGGCGCCAGCAATGGCAGGGCTTTCCTGTGGTCGTGGCGCAGGGCACCGAGGCGATTCAGGGGCGAGCTGATGATGTCGATCTCTTCGAACTCAGGAAATGTCGTCGCGGGTTCATACAGCGTCGTATAGACAGACGCTTCCGGGAATGCTCGATGGAGTGCGAGCACCACCCGCTCCGCACCGCCGCGCTGGGTGATGTAGTCGTGAGCGATCGCCACACGCGGGCGGGGTCCGTCAGGACCCCCCACCTGCGCACTTCGGCTCTTCGTCATTCGTACACCGTCGTCACCGTGGCGACGACACACCTCTCAGTCAGGATGTAGCAGTTGAGCAAAGCATACGGACTCGTGACACACGAGAATCTGCAGCTGAGCGACGTCACACGAATGCCCCTCGAACAGCCGAGCGTGCGCCTCACGCGGTTGGTCGGCGACTGGGAAACAACGTACCATCGTCGGCGTGACCGAAAAGGTGAATGACGCTTACCCGCAGAAGTCTGCGACGCGAGCGTTGCGAGAATCCGCTCTCGCACTCGGCGAGACGCGAATCACCGACGCCATCATCATGGCCATCTTCATCGTCCGCCTGCCTGCGCCGGGTCTCGGCTTGCCGATCAACGATCTCGCGGGCCTCGCTCTGATCGGAATCGCGGCTTTCCGCCGACCCACGCGCTCGCTTGCGGGCGCCTACTGGTACCCCGCTATCTGCGCAGTGATCCTCGCGTACCTCGCGCTCAACGCTCTGGCCGCAGGTGTCGAGCAGAGCGACATCGACCGCGGTGGACGCATCTTCATCATGATGGTGATGGGCGCCTTCATCGCGACGGGGCGAATCGACATCGCCTCCGCACTCAAGGGGTTCGCACTCGCGCTCCTCGTGAACGTGCCTCTCTTCTACGCGGGCGTCGCGCCTGACAACTACGGTGGCCTCCTCACCGGGTACCTCGGTGACAAGAACGTCGCAGGATTGACCTACGCCGTGGTCACCATCCTCATTCTGCTTCTCGCCAACCGGGCCTGGGTTCGCGGCACCATCGTGCTGGTGGGCGGGGCCTGCGTTGTCCTCACGGACTCGCGCACGTCGATGGCAGCCCTCGCCGGAGCGCTCATCTGGCTCGTCGTGGCGAAGTACCTCGGTCCTTTCTGGCGCATCTGCCTGGCTGCCCTCATCTACGCGGGCTTCATCTTCGCTGAAACCAATCTCTCAACGGCTGGCGACTACGCGACCACGCGCGAAGGTTCGGACGCCCTGCGTGAGCGCATCGATGCCGCCTCGCTGGAGAAGACGATCGCCGCGCCTTGGAACGGGTACGGGCTCGGCGAGGCGGTGACGCAGATCGCAGGCGACAACTGGCTGTACCACAACGCCTACTGGGGCCTTATCACCGAGGGCGGCTACTTCCTTCTTATCGCCTTCCTCTCGCTGATCGGGCTCGCCGGCTTCCAATTCCTTGCCAAGGGGCCAACCTCTCGTGATGCCCGCATCATCGAAGCGGCATCGATCGTCGTTCTGCTCTGCGCCTTCCGCCTCGGGGAAGTCTTCATCACGCAGACCGCGTTCATCATCATCGGCATCGGCATCGCGATTGCCGCTCAACGCAATCAGGCCTGGGCGAAGGACCGCGAGGCCGAACGAGTAGCGGAAGCGCTTCGGCTCGGCTCGCTCATGCCGGTCGTGAAACATACATCCTTCTGACGGATCCAGTCGCCCCCTACGTGCGGGCAGGTGCGACTTCGGCCTTGTCCGCGACCGATCGCCGAGCGAGACCGATCGTCGAACGAAGTCAGACCCCGCCGAACCTCGGTATCGGCCACACGATCGAGAAGACCTCGCCGACGACGTCGTCGTCGCGGACGGTGCGCAGGCAGGATGCGTCCACTCCCCCGCCGCGGCAGGCGGCGAGTGAGTCGGATGAGTTGGTGCGGTTGTCGCCGAGCACGACGATTTGCCCCTCTGGCACCGTGAACTCGTCGAAGCAGCGCAGCGACGCTGGCGATGTGGAGCAGTCGAGGGTGCCTGGCACGAACTCGAAGTCGAGGTCGACGTAGGAGCTCTCGTCGAGCGCGACTCCGTCGACGACGATGCCACCGGTCGCGGGGTCGACCGCCATGGTCTGCCCGCCGGTCGCGATGACGCGCTTCACGAGGATGTGCGAGAAGCCCTGGCCGATGCCGAACACCTCGCCGACGACTCGCGCGGCGAACCGCAGCGGGTCGCTTGGCGGCTCGGGCGGCGCCTCATCCCACGTGTCCGACGCCGCGAACACGACGATGTCGCCCGTGACGGGCTCGGCATCGCCGAGGTACGCGAGGCGGTTGACGAGGATGCGGTCACCCACGGCGAGCGTGTCATCCATCGACGCCGACGGGATCGCGTAGACCTTCACGAAGAACGCCTGCACAAGCGCGAGCACGACGAACGCCGCAACCAGGTGGAAGAGCGGATGCGACGTGAGGCGTCGAAGCGGCGAACGACGCGGCTGCGGCGCGGCGGCGGTCGCGACCCCCGGGTCGGTCACTTGCTGGCCGTGTTGCCGACGACGGCGGCCTGGACGCGCTCGACCAGGTTCGCCTCGATGAGACCGTCGAGGGCGACCTGCACCAGCTCGCGTGCGTCCGCCACCTCGCCGTACTGCTCGATGAGCTCCGCCGTGAGCTGCGTGAGCGTCGTCCACTCTCCGAGCAGCTCCCAGAGGCCGGGCGCGATACCTGCCAGCTGGCGCACGATGCGAGCCTCGAGCGTGACCGCCTCGTTCGCGAACAGCAGCCAGTGCACGCCGGGTGCCCGACGGTACGAGTCCTCGCCGACCGTAGCCGACGGCGTCGTCGCGTCCGGCTCACTGTGTCCGGCCGTCCACGGCTGCACGTCACCGTGCGCGCTCAAGATCTCCGGGACCAGCGCGGCGACCTGCGACGCATCCGAGTACGTGACTCGGCGCACCCCGTTCGTCGCATCGATGAGCTCCGCAAGCTGCACAAGCGGGTCCGGGAGCGCAGGAAGGTAGCTGAGCTCCGGCACCATCCAGCCGATAGCGCTGCCCGTCGCGACCGGCGAGATGAGCGGGCCGTCTTCGAGCTCGTGCTCGTCGACGCGGTGCATCAGCACGATCGCGGCGATCCTGAGCGGTGCATCCGGCAGCGGCCGCAGACCGAGCTTCGCGGGCGACAGCTGCTCCTTCGGCCGGCTCGGGTCGACGATGACCGAGAGCGGCTTGCGGTACGGCAGCACGTTGCCGTCGAAGTCGATGGCGAGCGTCTCGTCGGTGACGTAGCCGTACTCGCGTCCGAGCGTCTTCGCGAGCGTCGTCTTGCCCCGCCCAGACGGTCCCACGAAGGCGATGACCCGTCCATCGTCGAGCGCGATGCCCGCCGCGTGGATCATGACGAGGCGCCCGCCGTTGTGCTCGATCGCGTCCAACGTCACGGTCGTCGAGATCTGCGACGCCAGGTCGGCGTCAGAACCGCCGACCACATCGCTCACCTCGGGCTCGTCGAGCTGCGTGAGCGCAAGACGATGCGTCTCGTCCGGCTCACCATCCCTGGGCTGGCCGGTCACATCGGCCCACGACTCACGCAGATCAGCCTCGAACTCCGCAGAGATGCTGTCATCGAGGCAGAGTTCGACGTCTACGCCAAGGGGATGCAGGCGCAGTGTTCTCGTCATGCTCGCAACTGTACCAAGCAGACCGGCCGCAGAACGGGCCAGGGCAGCGCTCCCCTGCCCCCGATCAAGTGCACATCCGCTCGCAGACCTCGATATGCTCACCCTTGCGAGTCCTCCAGACCCGCAGCTCACAGGTAAGGACTTCAGTGGCACCAGCTGAAGCGTCTTCGGACGCAGCGACCATCGCCTTCTCGGTGAGCGATGGAGTTGCGCTGTCGACGGCCCTCGCACAGCATGTTGCCCGCGACCAGGGCATCAGGATGCTCGTCATCAAGGGACCGATCTCCGCCGACCTCGGCCTGCGCACTCGCAGGTACTCGACCGACGTCGACATCATCGTCGAACCCACGCGGGCGAAGGACTTCATCGAGGCGCTCGCCGTCTACGGCTGGACGCCGCGCCCATGGCCCGACTTCCCGAAGCTCCTCGAGCAGCACTCGCGCACCCTCATCCACGAGTCCTGGCCCAACGACATCGACGTGCACCACTACTGGCCCGGGTTCCTCGGCAACCCGCAGAGCGCCTTCGACCGGCTGTGGCTGCACCGCATCCAGGTCAACGTCGCCGGACACCCCATCGACACCCCCGACATCGCCGGCAGCGCCCTTGTACTCGCGCTCCACTCCCTGCGCGAGGAGGGCCAGGTCTCAGACGACTCTCGACAGATGACGGAGTACACGGAACTCGTCGAGGCCCTCAAGCGAATGCAGGGCACCGACTCCGAGTACATCGCCGGGGCGCGCACAACAGCCTCGCTCTCCGAGCAGATCCTCCAGGACGCGGTCGGCACCGACTCCACGCAGACCGCGCGCCGCTTCCTCATCGATCTGGGGCACGACGTGCCGCTCGTGCCGAACTCAGCGGCGAGCGAGCCCCTGCGACTCTGGCGTCTCAACGCGAAGGCCGAGCACGCGATGACGGGGTGGATGCTCAAGCTGCAGCGCGCGCCGCTGCTCGAGAAGCCTGGCATCGCCGCGCGCGCCTTCTTCCCCGCACGCGCAGACCTCGAGGCGATCGACCCCGACCTCCGCAACGGTGCCATCAGCCTCCGGCAAGCCTGGTGGAGGCGTGTGAGCCGAGGGCTCCACGGCATCGTGCAGGCTCGCCGCGACCTGCGAGCCTTCGACGAGCGCTGAGACGAGCGCTGACGTTCCGCCGCAGGCTCAGTCAGCGGCCGTCTGGGCGTTCCGCTGCTGCAGCAGGCGCGCATCGAGCAGCTGCGCCACGAATGTCAGCACCTGCTCCCCGATGACCTGCTCGTCCAACTCGTAGTCGTCGGCGAGCTCACGCACGATGAGGCGCAGCGAACGCTGTCCGTCGAGCTCGTCCCAGATGACCGCCGCGGTGCCGCTCAGCACGAGCGGCTTGCAGTCGGTATCCGTCAGCGACAGGACGGTGACATCACCGCTCTCGTCGTCCCTGACCAGCGCAAGCGACTCGACCGGGGCGACGACGGCGTCGAAGAGCTCGCCGCTCACTCCAAGCCGCTCGCCTGTCCCCTGGTCCATCCCGCCAGCCTACTGTTCAGCGGGGATGCTCGGAACGCGTCACGGCCATACACGAGCAAAGCGGCGGCGGTCCACGTCGTGGACCACCGCCGCTCCAGGCAGCTTCGGGAGAACCCCTAGTAGGCGCCCTCGCTCGCGACGACCGCGCGGGCCGTGCGGAAGAGGATGACGAAGTCGCCGGCCATCGACCAGTTCTCGACGTAGTAGAGGTCGAGGCGCACGGTCTCTTCCCACGTGAGGTTGGAGCGGCCGCTGACCTGCCACAGACCCGTGATGCCCGGCTTCACCATGAAGCGACGGTGCACGTGGTCCTCGTACTGCTTGACCTCACGGTCCAGCGGCGGGCGGGGACCGACAAGCGACATGGAACCGCCGAAGACGTTGAACAGCTGCGGGAGCTCGTCGATCGAGTACCGGCGGATGAACTTGCCGACCTTCGTGATGCGCGGGTCGTCCTTCATCTTGAAAAGGATGTCGTTGCCCGCGTCGCGGCGCTCGCTCTGCAGCTTCTTGAGCACCTCTTCGGCGTCGGCGCGCATGCTGCGGAACTTCCACATCGTGAAGCGCTGGCCGCTGTAGCCGACACGCTCCTGCTTGAAGAAGACGCCACCGGGCGACGTGACGGCAACCGCGATCGCCGTCCCGATGAGCAGCGGGGAGAGGACGAGGATAAGGAGACCAGACACGAGGACGTCGAAGGCACGCTTGAGCAGGAGGCCCATGCGCGTGAACTTCGGGGAGTCGACGTGCAGCAGCGGGAGGCCCGCGACCGGGCGCGTGACGATGCGGGGGCCGCCCACATCCAGCAGGCCCGGGGCGACGATGAGGAAGTGGCGGTCCGGGTGCAGGTCCCAGCCCACCTCGCGCAGCCACTGCGTCGAGGTGACATCGTTGCCGGCGATGACCACGGTGTCGGCGCCGATGGCGTCGAGTGACCCCGCGAGGTCTTCCGGGTTTCCACCTACCGGCACGTCGGTGCCTGGCAGGAAGTCGGGAGCGTTCGGGTCGAGCTCACCGCTCTTGCCGTCGATGAGGCAGGCGCCGACGACGTTGTAGCCGGCAGCCTCACGACGCGAGAGGTCGCGGTTGAGGTCGAGCACCGAGTAGCGCGAGCCGACGAGCAGCACGCGAGCCTGCAGGTTCCCGCCCTTGCGCTGACGGACGAGCCATTGGCGTCCGATCCAGCGCGAGAGCACGAGCGCGACCGTGCCGACCGGGAACGCGATGAGCACGTATCCGCGGGCGAGCTCGAACGCGGTGAGATACGCGAAGATCGACACGATTCCCGCAAGCATGAGCGACGCGTTGAAGACGCCCCGGTACTCCTCGAAGCCGGAGCCGAGGATGCGGTAGTCGCGGGTATCGAAGAGGGAGAGCATCCACGCCCAACCAGCGACGATGACGGCGGACACGAGCCAGTAGGACACGTCGCTGCTGATGACTGCGTTGCCACCGGCGGGAACGGCCGCGTTGCCACCGCCGAGCCAGACGAGCTGAGCGCCAAGCATGACCACGGCCAGAATCGCGAGATCTGTGAGGATCAGCAGGCGGGCGTAGCCCTGACGCCAGTTGGCGCGGCGCTTGAGCGTGCGCTGAACGCGGGCGTTCGGCTCCGCGGCAGTCTGCGCGAAGTGCGGCTCGACCGAGGGCAGTGATGCGCTGTCGCGAGTGTCGTCGGTCGTCACGACCGGGATCTGCGCGGTAGCGGGCCCTGAGGAGGGAGGCGTCACGTGTGCTCCAATAAGAGATGAGTACTTCTTGGTGCGCACACCGCTTAGGGGCAACGGCTATGCGCTTCGGGTCTCCGCCGCCACTGGCCGCGCTCTGTTCGGGCCTGTGGCTCGTCATAGAGATCCTGGGTGCCAGCTGAGACTATCCCAACGTTCACGCATAACGAAAGGGTTACCCCGGTCTTTTTTGCGCATCGTGGGCGTGTTTTCCTGGCCGAAACATGTTCGGTGTGCATTCACGTCGCAGATGAATCGAAATGCGACGCTCACTGAGGCCCGCTGGCCTGAATCGTGCTCGAAACGTTGCGCGTGTCATACTCGCCTGCATGGAGCAGACCCCAGGCCAGGCTTCGTCGCGCCCCCGAAGCGATGACGACGCCCTCTCAGATCTCTTCGAGCACGACGCAGCCGGCAGCTCGGACGGCACCCGCAGGGGTGCGCGCGAGGACGGCAAGAAGAAGCGTCGCGGCCCGAAGATCCTGCTGTGGACGCTCGTCGGAATCCTCGTCGCAGCCGTCGCGGGCGCCGGGATCGTCTGGTGGAACGTGCAATCGAGGATCGACGCCATCGAGACGTTCGAGGGCGACCCGGGCGAGTACGAAGGCCGACCGGAGCAGGTCGTGACCGACGCCGGCGAACCGGTCAACATCCTCCTTCTCGGCAGCGACTCGCGGGCACCCGGCAGCCCGTCGATCATGACCGACCTCGGCAGCCGCAGCGACACGATGATGCTCGTGCACATCCCCGCTGACCGCAGCGACGTCCAGATCATGTCGATCATGCGCGACAGCTGGCTCGCGATCCCCGGCCACGGTGAGGCCAAGATCAACGCCGCGCTCTCGTTCGGCGGCGTTCCGCTCGTCGTCCAGACCGTCGAGGGGCTGCTCGGGCAGCGCATCAACCACGTCGCCGTCGTCGACTTCGACGGCTTTGCCGGCATCACCGACGCACTCGGCGGCGTCACAATCAATAACGACGTCGCGTTCAACTCCTCGCACATGAAGGGCAAGACGTTCGAAGCTGGTCCCATCACCCTGACGGGCGAGGAAGCGCTGGCCTTCGTACGAGAGCGTTACGCCTTCACCGACGGCGACTACCAGCGCGTGCGCAACCAGCAGGCATGGCTGAAGGCGGTGCTGGACAAGATGCTCAGCGCTGAGACGCTCACGGATCCGGGCAAGATCAACAACATCATCACGCAGTTCACGCCCTACGTCGGCGTCAGCGACTCCCTTGATCTCACCACCATGGCGAACCTGGGCTTCTCGATGCGCGACATCCGCGGCAGCAACGTCCGGAGCTTCACCCTGCCGACGAACGGCACCGGCATGGTCGGCGACCAGTCCGTCGTCTTCCTGGACACGGTGAGCATCGCCGACCTCAAGCAGCACCTCGCGGCCGACACGGTCAGCGAGTACCAGCCGACGGGACGCTAGCGCGCGGCCCTCACGGCGAATCGCCCCGTGCATCCACTCGGATGCACGGGGCGATCTGCATGCGCCGCGCGACGCGGACCTTGAAGAGGCTCTAGAACCCGCTCCAGAGGATAAGCGTCGAGGATACGCTGGCCGCCGGCTTGGCGCCGGTGCCGGTGTATCCGCTGGGGAGGGTCACGACGGCGTTCAGCGTGAAGGCTGCGCTGGTGGGCAGCGTGGTTGGCAGACGAGTGTTGCGCCTGCGGGCAGCGGAGCGGTGAGGACTGCTTGCCGCGCAGTGCCGCTGAGCGTGGCGACCGAGGCCGCGCCACTTGAGGGGCTGAACGTGCCGATGTTCGCGACTCCGCTTCCGATGATCGTGATCGTCGTGTCAACCGGCAGCGGAACGGTCGGGGATGCGGTCAGGGTGAACCCAGGGCCGAAAAGGCCGGGAACTCCGCACGTTCCGCGGTTCACATACGCGCCCACGTCGATGTCGGCTGTCGTCGACGCGTAAGCGAGCGGCACTGCGACGGCGGCTGCGATCGTAGGCACCGCCCAGGCGGTGTTCCGAATCAAGGAGCGGCGATCGGTCGACGCCTGGAGGGCTCTCGGACGGGATGCGGACGAGATGTGCACAGCAAACCTTCACTCAACGGAGGAATTGGAGCAGGACAGATCGTACTTGCGCGAGGGAAACTCTAAGTGGAGGTCTCAGCGTGGAGGCTTGGTGGTCGAGAGCGAGGTGCGGGCCGCGACGGACCGGCTGACATTCCTCAGCGTGTGTTCACATTTCGAGGGTCACACAACCAGCGAACTCCCTCTGCAAAACGCTCCGCGCGTCCGAGCGGACGCGCGGAGCCTTCGGAACCGACGGGCAGCTGAACCAGTCTGTCAAGGAAGCAGCTGGCCGCAGAGCCTAACCGCAGCTCGCGGTGAAGTTCATGTTGCTCAGGAAGAGGCCCTGCGCCGCCCCGACTCCCAGAGACGAGTAGTAGTGGATCGAGAAGGTTGTCAGGGGCCCAGCGAAGCTCACGCCGGTGACAGAGTTCGCTGCAGAAACCTGTGGGGCGTTTATCGAATTGACCGGATCGGCGTTGACCGTATTTGTCGTCCACGGGTTCGTTTTGGTGCCTTGACCGGAAACTTGGCTCCCGTTCGCGCCGCTGGTGAACGTCGCGCCGGTGATGTAAGCAGCGTCGCCGTAGGTAGCAATACCGGACCGCGTGAAGCCAAGAATGTTGAAGGAGAGCGATCGCACGGGGCGCGGGAAGGTGAATGTGACCGTCTGACCGATGTTCGCTGCACCAGCCGGTGGGGCGCCGCCCGCCGGGGCTGTCTGCACGATTGCGAAGCGCGCTACCCCGGCAACTGGAGCACCGCCACCCTGGGGTGTTTCAGTTGCGTTCAGCAGCGAGAAGTTCTCCGCTCTCCGCACGTAATTCGTGCTCACGGCGGCGCTCGTGATCGAGACCGTGAAGGGGGTCACCTTCGCGGGAGCGCCGACCAGGGCGACGTTCGCAGATCCGGCGAGGGTGGGAGTCGTCGTTGATCGCGTGTAGTTTGCGGGGAGGGCGCCTACTGCAGTAAAGCGCACCGACCCGGGGTACTGCAGGGTGCATGGCGACGCTGACGCCATGGGGCTTGCAACTGCAGTCGCAAGCACGGGAGCAGCCCACGCCGCGGTGGTCAACACGCGGCGCCGTCCGAGGGCCTGGGGGGAATCGACAGGGGTTTTGGGCATGGGGCAGATCCGTTCACAGTAGAGCGGCGAGAATACTACTTCTAGCCAGCGTGTGCCGCATCAGCAATTGGGGCGCGAGCAGCGAGGTTCGGGGAGCCTCTAGCCTATGCGCTCGCTAGCGAAGAGCCAACGTTCCAGGTGAATTCTTCCTTCGTGGAAGCGCGCGTGCTCCAGATCTGTATTGGTGAATTTGTACCTCGACGAAGAGTTGGGGCGGATTCAAGACAGTTTCGACGACGCCACGAGGGATCAGGCAAGCAGCGCATCGCTAGAAGCGCGACGTCACTCGAAGCCCAAGGCGATTGACGCGAGCAACTTTCCCACGGACGGGCACCCGAAAGGGTGTTGCCTGGATCGCCTCAACGCGCTCGGGAATGGTTTCTCAGCACTGCTGGTAGAAGTAGCCCTCAGAACCGACCCCGACCAGATCCCGGTCGCGGATGATCGTCAGCGGCGCCCGATCCGGGTCGTCGCACACCGCATCCGTCGAGATCACTGCCGCGGCGCCCGCCGCCGGCAGGTTGTCGAGGTACTCGATCTGCAGCACCTGGTCGCCGTAGGCCGCCGAGTAGGTGCCGCACTCCCCGTACGCGCTGCACTCTTCCGTGACGGCGAAGTCGAAGCCGAGCTCGTCACGCCCCCTGTCGGCCAGCTCGGCGCTGTTCTTCTGCCCGATCGCGAGACCGGATGCGTGTGCCGCGTCGACGTAGGCGCGCGCGAGCTGCAGCGCGCCGGCTTCGTCGATGCCGTCGAACCGCGTGTACGTGTCGAGGTTGTCGATCTCGACGGCGTCAAAGCCCGCCTCCGCGCATCCGGCGATGACGGGTTCGATCACCGCGAGGATCCCGTCGCGCTGACCGCTCGTGGACGGGTCGAGGATGTACTCGTCCGGCCAGTCCGGATCGATGACCGGCTCACCGCTGGCGTCGCGCAGCAGCAGCTCGCCGCGCTCCCCCAGCCACGCCTCCGCTTCCCCCGGCTGGGTCTGGAAGCCGTTCACGTAGCAGATGTTGTAGGCGCCAGGCTCGGGCGTTGCCGTCGAATCGCGGGCGACGACGTCGATGCCGCCGTCGATCGCGTACGGCTCCCCCAACTGGTAGTCGAACGTGCCCGACGTGGGTGGCAGAGGCACTGATGAGACCGCCCCGCGGTCCGCGCAGCCGCTCAGGAACGTGCTCACCAGCGTCACGGTGCCAATCACGACCGAGAGGAGGGCGAAGGATGCGCGCATGAAGACATCATGAGGCACCTCGGCTTCGCCGAGCTCGGACCGAGCTCGGCGAAGCCAGACTCGTTACCTGTCGTCGCGAAGCAGGACTCCGTCAGAGACGTTCCAGTGGAGGACGCCCTGCTCCCCCGCACTCGGCACCCCGGCGTTGCTTTCGGTGCGAACAAGCGCACTCGAACCGTCAGGCAGTTCGACGACGATGCGCCACGCAGACCCCAGGTAGGTGACCGTCGAGACGGTCACGGGGAGAGAGTTCCGGTTCGTGCCGTACGTCTCGTCGCCGGTTCTGGACAACGACAGCTTCTCAGGTCGGACGAGCAGCGCGACCTTCGTGTCGTCCAGCACCTGAGTCGTGCGCAGCTCATGGCCGGCGAAGCGAACGACGGTGCCCGCGGCTCCTCCGTCGGCAGAACGCGCCGAGTCTCCGTAGAGCACAGTCGACTCGCCGAGGAACGTGCCCACGAACAGCGTCGCCGGGCGCTCGTAGAGCTCAACGCCTGTCCCGACCTGCTCGATCTTCCCGTTGTTGAAGACCGCGATGCGGTCAGACATCGACAGCGCTTCCTCTTGGTCGTGCGTAACGTATACGAACGTAGAGCCGACCTCAGTGTGGATGCGCTTGATCTCCGCCTGCAACCAGTCGCGCAGCTTCTTGTCGAGGGCGCCGAGAGGCTCATCCATGAGCAGCACCGATGGGCTGTAGACGAGCGCGCGGGCGAGCGCGACACGCTGCTGCTGACCGCCGGAGAGCTCCCCCGGGAACCGGTCACCGTACTCGGTCATTCGGACCATCGCGAGCGCATCCTCGACCATGACCGCGCGCTTGGCTTTAGCGATCTTCCGCACGCGAAGAGGGAACTCGACGTTGGCACGGACGCTCAGGTGTGGGAACAACGCGTAGTTCTGGAACACCATGCCGATGTCCCGCTTGTGCGCAGGAACACGGGAGACTGACTCGCCGTGGATCCTGAGTTCACCACTGGTCACTTCCGTGAACCCGGCGATCATGCTCAGCGTGGTTGTCTTCCCAGAGCCGCTTGGCCCGAGGAACGTCATGAACTCCCCCGGCCTGACAGTCAAGTCGATCTGATCGACCACTGCCTTCTTGCCGTAGGTCTTGGTCAGATCGATGATCGAGATGCCCGCAGGTTCCCGTTCCTCGAGCCGTCCCGTAGCGTTCGTCTCGAGCCCGACTGCCTTCGTATCCTTCTGAATCTCGCGTGTGCTCATACCTGTTGCCTTTTCTTGTTGACGAACCTCAGCTGAGCGACGGACACAGCGAGGATCGAGAAGACGGTGACGATCACGGAGACGGCCGCGACCGTGGGATCCGTGTCCTGGGTCACACTGCGGAACACCTTGACGGGGAGCGTCTGGAGTCCGGGCGACTGGATGAAGAGGGACACGATGACCTCGTCGAACGAGGTGACGAAGGCGAAGAGAGCGCCAGCTCCGACGCCGGGCGCGATGAGCGGGAGCACGATCCGGAAGAACGTCGTGGTGCGGTTCGCGCCGAGACTCGCAGCCGCGAGCTCGAGCCGCGAGTCGACACCCTCAAGGCTCGTGAGGACGTTGACGATGACAAACGGCAGAGCGAGCACGGTGTGCGCGAGCACGAAGCCGGGAACAGTGCCGAGCAGACCGAACTGCAGGAACACCGCGTAGAGGCCGACCGCGAGCACAATGCCCGGGATCATCATGGGCGTCAGAAGGTACCCCTCGAAGAGGGCCCGACCTCGGATGCGCATCTTCGACAAGCCGAATGCCGCCAGTGTGCCCGTCACCGTCGCGATGATCGTCGCGAGCACACCCACCTGGAGCGAGAGCAGGAGCGAGCGGACCCACGTGAGGTCGGTGAAGAAGTTCTCGTACCACTGGAGCGAGAACCCCTTCGCGGGGAAGTTGAACGAGGCCGTCTCGCTGAAAGAGATGGGCACGAGCACGAGAGTCGGGAGGATGAGCCACGCTACGACCAGTGCGCTGATGATGCTGAGCACGACCTTGAGCTTCACTTGGCTCCTCCCTTCGACGTGCGAGTGTTCTTGCCGAGGCGGGCCACGACGATGAGTGCGACGAGCGTCGCCGCGAGCAGCACGACCCCGAGGGCAGACCCCCGCCCCCAGGCGAGGAAGCCGCTCACCTGAAGCTGGATCATGGCCGACAGCATCGTGTCCTGCGGCGAACCGAGCAGCGACGGGATGATGTAGAAGCCCAATGCCAGGATGAACACCGTCAGGCAGCCCGAGAAAATTCCGGGGCGTGACAGCGGCAGGTACACCCGGAAGAACGCGAGCACCGGATGCGCGCCGAGGCTCTTCGCCGCCGTCACGAGGCGAGTGTCGATCCTGGAGAGCGCCGAGTAGAGTGGCATGACCATGAACGGCAGCAGCACCTGCGACATGCCGATCCCGACCCCGAGCGGGGTGCGGATGAGCTGCAGCGGCCCCAGCCCGATGGCGGTGAGCATCCCGTTGATGGGCCCGCTGTCCTGCAACAGCACCACCCAGGCGAGCGTTCGCACGAGGATGCTCGACCAGAGCGGCACCATGATCAGCATCGTCATGACCGACCGCGTTCGGGCTGAGACGATCGTCATGAGGTAGGCGTATGGGTACGCCATGAGCAGGCACACGATCGTTACGGACAGCGAGATCAGGAACGTGCCGACGGCTGCCTGGCCGATGAGTGGCGTCGAGAAGAGCCACGCATAGTTGCTGAGACCCGCCTGCGGGTCGGTGAAGCTCAGGATGATGACCTGCACGATGGGGATCGCGAAGAACACCGTGATGAGCACCGCCGCCGGCAGTGTGAGCACCGGCGTGAGCCAGGATGCCGGGAGGCGACGTCGCCGCACGAGCGCCGACGTATCGCTTGCGTTCGACGTGCCGATACTGACGGTTGTCGCCTCGGTCGCGAGCTGGGACATGCTCATCAGCCTCCGGCTACCCAGGTGGTCCAGGCGTCAGCGAGCTCATCCCAGTTGTCGACCCAGTAGTCGATTTCGAGGTTGTGTCCGGACTCGAGGTGGTTCGATACGAGCCATTCGCTGGTCAGCTCGGGGACATCCGGAACTGCGTTCACGTTCACGGGTGCGTAGGACGTCGCCTCGGAGGCAGCCGCCTGCTGGTCGGCACCGAGAAGGTAGTTGACGGCGGCGTATGAGGCGTCGAGGTTCGGGGTGCCCTTCGGGATGGCGATTCCGTCGATGTTGACGACCCACTCCTCCCACATCCCGGCGATCGGCGCTCCCGCGTTCGCAGCGCCAAACCCGCGCCCGCTCCAGACGAGGCTCATGTCGACTTCGCCGCTCTCGAGCTGCTGTTGCGACTGGGCGCCCGAGGTCCAGGGCACGAGATTCTCGCCGAGCGAGTCGTACAGGTCCGTCGCACCGTGGAAGTCGTCGACCGTGAGATTGTCGAAGTCGGCGCCGTCGGCGAGCATCGCGAACTCGATCGCGGGCGCCTCCATCCACGGGGTGAGCGGCACGCCGCGCTTGCCGGGGAACTTCGCGGTGTCGAAGAAGTCTGCCGCGCTCTTCGGTCCGTTGTCCCCGTAGACGTCGGTGTTGTAGGCGACGACGTAACCCATGAAGATGTTCGGCACCGTGCATTCCCCGGCGACGGTTCCCTCCGGCGCATTTGACAGGTCGACCTTGTCCGGGTCGATCTTCTCGAAGAGCTCACCGCAGTAGCGTTCGTTCTCGAGGATCGAGGAGTTGACCATGTTCCAGCTCACGTTGTCGGAGTCGACCATGGCCTTGAGCTTCGTGAGCTCGTAGCTGTCCTGCTGCACGGTCGCACCGGATTCCTCGGCGAAGGGGTCCCAGATCGCGCTGGTCTGTCCTTCCTGAATGACGCCGCCGTTGCCGGCGTAGACGAGGTTGATCCCGTCGAGGGCACCGGGAGCGATCTCGCCCGCGACAGGCGGAGCGAGGTCGAGGGGGACGTCGGCTGCGTCCGTCGATCCCGCGAGTGGCGTGCATCCGACGAGCAGCAGACCGCTCGTCGCGAGGAGACCGGCAGCAGCCAGTGGGCGTCTTGCTGTGTTTCTCACTTTTCCTCCTTGAACAGTGGCGCTCAGGCGAGGGCCTGGACGCCGCGGGTGGTTCATGTGGTCAGCGCGGTGCGCTGCCCGTGTCCGAATGCGCCGCGGTAGCTGCAGACCTCCGCGGCGAACCGGCTGGCTGCTTGCAGGGCGAGGGTCGGTGTACGGCCCGCGACGATGTTCGAGATGAAGCAGGTCTGGAACGCGTCGCCCGCGCCGATCGTGTCGCGCACCTCGGCGGGGGTCGCCGGCTGCGTGAAGATGCCATCCGGGGTTACGGCAATCGCCCCGTCGCCGCCCCTGGTGACGACGGCGTACTTTACGCCTCGCGCGATGAGTTCGCGCAAGAGGTTGACAGCGTCTTCGACGCTCGCTTCCTCTCGCGAGAAAGCGGCGTAGCGGATGTGCGGAAGCAGCGGCTCCGCGTACTCGAGGCCATTCTTCGAGAAGTCGAACGAGACCGGAGCGATGTCCGCGAGCTCCGCGAGCAGGGACTCCGTGAAGCTGCTGTGGCCGGTGTGGATCCAGGCCGCGCCCTGCAGGTGCGACCGGGTGGCCGCGTCCAGACGGATGCGGCTCACCGGGGGCAGGAAGCCCGTGAAGGTACGGTTGCCCGACTCATCGACGAGGACATCCGTGCGAGAGCTGGGTTCGTCGCGCCACTGCGAATGGGAGATGTCCACGCCCTCAGCGGTGAGACTGCTCGCGATGAACTCAGCCTGCTCGTCAGAGCCGAGGACACCGACATACGAAGCCTCGATGCCGAGGCGCCGCGCGAACACCGCCGCGTTGGCCGCGCTCCCACCTGGGAAGACCAGCTGCTCCTGTGGATACCAGTCGATGACGTTGTCGCCGACCGCGCACATTCTCGTCATGGGTTCAGTACGCGACCTTGTGCATGTAGAGGCGCGAGTCGAGGTCGTGCCCGGAGACCGATTCGAAATGGTCGGCGAGACGCATTGTGATGGAGGCCATCGGAATGTGCTGCAGCTCGGCACGCAATGACGCGTCGATACCGGGAAGCTCGAGATCCTTCACATCAAGTACGCGGTAGTTGGGGTTGTAGGAGTCGAAGAACTTCCTAGCGCGGTCCGCAGATGCGCGGGTCTCGTCCTCGCCAGAGAATAGGAGGTACGGCTGCTCATTCTGGGCGAGCTCGAACGGGCCGTGGAAGAAGTCACCCGTGGCGAAGTGCGTCGACTTCTTCCATTGCATCTCGACGAGGTAGCAGACGGAGAGCAGGTAGGCCAGGCCGGACAGGCTGCCAGAGGCGAGCACGTAGACGTTGTCGGCGAACGCGTACGAGCCCGCGATCTCGGCCAGGTGGCCTTCATACGCTTCCGTCGCAGCAAGCGTCGCTGCGGGCATGCGCTCCAGTGCCGACCGCGCCGCTGCGACTCCAGCGTCATCTCCATGAGCTTCGCGCAGCGAATAGGCGAGCTCGGAGAGCAGCGTGTACTTCGCGCTCGTGATGGAGCGGTTGCTGCAGTAGACCAGGGAGTGATCGGCTGGGGCCGACAGGGCGTTGTCAGCGTCGATCGCGACGGAGACCACCAGCGCGCCAGCTGCCTTCGCGGTCTCGGCCGCCTGCACGGTCTCTGGTGTGCCACCGGAATGCGATGCGGCGACGACGAGGTCGCTCGGTCCGACGTTGCCCGCGTAGAGGGCGTTGAACTCGGCGGCGTTGAGGTTGTAGACCGGCACCTTGATCGCGGCGCGCTGCAGCTGGAGGACGACGGGCACGGAGGAAGCCCACGACCCACCCATGCCCACGAACAGGATGCGTGTGATGTCACGACCGCGGGCATCCGCCGCGATCTTCTGCGTGAGCCCGCGCTGCGCGACGGCGCCTTCGAGCGTTGAAACCAGATCGCTCTCGATGGGGCGGAGCGGGCTGAGTACCTTCGACAATTCGGAACCTCTCGTCGTGATCGTAGTGAGAACGTTCTCACGCCGATGAAGCTAACACGGCATCATTTCGAGTGTCAACAACGATTCCGAGCGATTGAGAACGTTCTCGTTTCTTGTCGTGATGATCCATCGAAGTCGCCGTCATGGACTACGCTCGACGTCAGGAGCCGATGCGCTCCTGAAGTCTTCGCCGGCATCGCTGGCCCGTTGCCCACCGCGTCCGGCCTTGAGCCGAAGGAGCCCGCATGGCGAAAACCGCCCGAACCGCCACGATCATCGAAGTCGCGAAGGAAGCCGGCGTCTCGACGGCGACGGCTGCCCGGGCACTGGGGAACTACGGTCCAGTCCGGGAGTCGACGCGCGAGAAGGTGATGCTCGCTGCCAAGAAACTCAAGTACCAGCCCAACGAGCTCGCCCGCAGCATGATCACGGGGAGAACCAGATCCATCGGAGTCATCTGCGGTGACGTGCACAATCCGTTCTTCGCCGGCATCGTGCGAGGGGTCACCGACGTGGCCCGCGAGCGCGGGTACACGGTGCTCATCGCGAACAGCGACGAGGACTGGCCGACCGAGGTCGAGGCCGTCGCCACGTTCAGCGCGAGCGGTGTGGATGGTCTGATCGCCTCCCCAGCGGAGCCGAAGCGGGTCGACCATCTGGTGGACTGGAGCGGTAGGGGCAAGCCCGTCACCTTCATCGACCGAGCGAGTGCCAAGATCTCCACAGATGCCGTCGTGGTCGATGGCCCGAGCGCAGTTCAGAACGCCGTTGAGACCTTCTTCAGTCTCGGCCACGAGCGCATTGCGATTATCGGTGAGTTCCAGGACGTCGATGACATGGAGCGCGTGCTCTCACTGAACGAACGCGCACTCGGGCAGCTCGATGTCTTCACGCTCTCCCCTAGCAACGCGAGACTCGTCGGCTACCTTCGTGCCCACGCCGCTGCTGGCAAGACCGTGCATCCTGAACTCGTGGTCCGGGCGGGGTCCTACAACCTGGGGGCCGCGGAAGCGGCCACCGACGCCCTCTTGTCCACGACTGAAGTGACCGCCATGATCGCTACAGACAACGTCATGAGCCTCGGCGCCTACAAGGCACTTATCAGTTCGCCGTTGAGCATCCCGGACGACGTGTCGTTCATCGGCTTCGACAACCAGGATTGGACCGACCTGGTAACTCCGAGGATCACCGTGATCGATCAGCCCTCCTATCCGATGGGGCAGCAGGCGGCCCGGTTGCTACTCGAGCGTATCGACGGCCTCGAAGGCGAACCGCGCATCGTGACCTCGCCGACGGTGCTGATCGAGCGCGACTCGGTGGCATCTCCGCCGAGCAGCTAGCTCTGAGTCTCCGCAACCCAGACGTGGCCATTGCCACAGCCCGACGCCGACGGCAGAACGACGCCAGCCTATTGACCGCGGATGATGCGTGTCGACTCCGTACCGTCAGAAACGCTTTCGAGTACGCATCCGCAGCAACCCCGATGTCAGGCGGTCAGGCGCAGCTCGCGGTGAAGTTCATGTTGCTGGGGAACACCGCCTGTGTGGCCCCGTTTCCGGACGAAGAGTAGAAGTGCAGGGAGAAGCTGGTGAGCGGACCCGCGAACCTGATAGCACGCACCGTGTTCTCGGCCGTAACCTGCGAACCGGTCGCTCCGATGTTGACGTTCTCGACCGTCCACGGTTCCGCCTTCGTGCCCGAGCCAGACACCTGAGAGCCCGACACCTGGTCATCCGGGTCGCCGAAGGTGAAGGGCACCCCGGTGATGGAGAGCGCATCGCTGTATCTGGCGGTGGAACGCGTGAACCCCTGGATCTCGAACGTGAGCCCGCGCACCGGACGCGGGAACGTCACCGTGAGCGTCTGACCGATGTCACCGGACACCGGAGGAACCCCACCGGCAGGCGTTGCCTGCTGGATCGTGAACCGCGAGGGGCCCGGCACCTCAACAGGCTCGCCGGGGCCGGTGTTCGGGTTCGGGATGGTCGGGGTGCTCAGCGAGAAGTTCGGGTCGAGCAGCCGGTAGCCGTTCGTGATCGCGGTACTCACGACGCTCACCGTGAACGGAGTCACCTTTTCTGGGGCACCAATCAGAGCGACGTCAGCGGTCCCTCTGATGGCGGCGTCCGTGCCCGTCGTGCGCACGTAGTTCGCGGGCAGACCGTCCTGGGCCACGAACCGGACCGAACCCGGGTATTGCCAGGTGTACGGCGAAGCAGATGCCAGCAGCGTCGCGACGGCGGTCGCGAGCACGAGTGCAGTCCAGGCGGGGGCAGCGAGCACCTGACGTCGACTCGAAGAGGGCATGCCGACAGATAGATCCTCCATGTTGGTCCGTTCAAACATCTCGAACTCCGCCTGGGGGCGGAGGAGAAAACTGGCGTGGCCGGGCGCGAACGAGCGCAGGCAATGCTGAGCGCGCGTCGGTTCGGCGGCGATCAGGCTATACGAAGCGGAGGTTTCGTTCTGGGGGTAGCGGATGACGGTAGACACGTGGTCAGCGAGCGAGCCAACACGCAGCACCCGCGCCTTACAGCCCGACGTCGGACCACAGGCTCGGGTTGCGTCGCCCCACCTTGATGGCGTCGTCGCGGGAGGAGACGCCGAGCTTCTTGAAGAGCGTTCGCAGCTGCGACTTGATGGTGTTGGGTGACACGTGCTCGATGGCGGCGATGTCGTTGAGCTTCCTGGACTGAAGCAGGTGGCGGAGCACGACGCGTTCGCGCTCCGTGAGCCTGATGTCCGACACTGCGGCCTGCGCGGTCGTGTGGAGCTCACCGACCAACGCCCGCCTCGCTTCGCGAACCTTGAGTCGCACGCCGCTGCTCACGCACAGGGCTTCGTAGTCCTCGTCGCTGAAGCGCATCAGCACCCCGTTGAAACCCTGTTCGGCGACCATCGTGGTCAGGGTGCGGAACAGTTCCGCGGCCCTCGCCTTCGCTCCGGCGCTGAGGTGGATGATCGTGGCGGCTGCCAGCAGCTCCATGCCGACCCTCAGGCTGCGCTCGTCGGTCGGGACCGATTCCATGACGGCGACCGCTTGCACGTGCTCGCCGGCCCGGACCAACCGCCAGATGCGAGCGATCAGTGCTGCTTGACGGTGCAGTTCGCTGTCGCCGGCGTCGAGCGCCGCGATCGCCTCCGTGGCTCCACGCACGTCGCGCAACGCGATGCGGATGCCGACGTCGGAGAAGCTGAGCGCCCACCCGTTCAGCCCATCCTCGGCGAGATGGGCTGGCCGGGCTCGCACCGCGGCGCGGTTGCGCAGCGACTGCGCGAGCGGGTCCCCGCTCAGCACCTCGAGGCGCGATGCGACACCGAGGCGCAGCGCCCACTGCTCGGGGGCGACCTCGTCGCCGGGGTCCTTCGCCAGCCAGGCCCGCGCCTCCTCCACGTTCAGCTCATCGATCGCGATGTTCGCCGCGCCCAGCGCACCCATGACGGTGACCGCGTCGCCGGGGCCGCCGTCGAACTCGCCCGGCCCCTCGAATTCGCCGTTCAGCGCGGTCGGCTGGCGCCGCAGCCACGAACGGGCCAGCACGAAGTCGCCCGTGAGGCTGTGGATGAGCGCGATCGACCCGGCCGCCGCGGTGGCCATGCGGTCGCTGTCGAACGCGACGGCGTCTCCGTACGCAGACTCGAACTCGACGAGCGCCTCGCGGATGTCGCCCGCGAAGAGAAGACTGGTCGCCCACTGGATGCGCAGCCCAGGCAGGAGCGGACGCAGGGTCTTCGCTTCTGCGCGGGAGGCCTGCCTGACCGCCTCGATCGCGGTCGCGGCGATAGAGGCTGCGGTGCGGAAGTGACCGCGCCCGCGTTCGTGCGCCGTCTGCCCGGTGTACTGCGCCAGGTCGTCGATGAGCTCGCCCGCGTCGTTCGGCTGCGCCGCCTCGAAATCGAAACGCGCCGGGCGCACGCGCCCGTCATCCGGCGCGAAGTTCAGGTACTGCCGTGCTGCAGCCCAGCGCGACTTCGCCTCCAGCACGGTATCTGGCAGCGCGTTCACCACCTCCCGCATCGCGGCGCGTGAAGTGCGCAGCAGCGAGGACCAGTGCTGCTCGAGAAGCTGCGTGACCGAGTCCCAGTCGCCGCGCGCCTGAGCCGCGACGATGCGTTCGATGGGCGACGGGGCCGGAACAACCTCGTCCGACTCCCGGCGGCCGCGGACGCCGTCAGCGAGCACCGGGAGGAAGACGGGGGCAGTGTCGGTCAACGGATTCTCGTCTCGTGAAAGCCCACGCGATCCCTTCGGGATTCTCGGTAGCGGGGTCTGGGCACCGGGATGGCCGGCTTGCGCGCCCGGGCCGGGAAGACCAGCCGGCGCAGAGCCGCGGTGAGACTATCCCGGCTACCCAGCGTCCTTCCTGAGCAAGCCGCCCATCAAAGTACATGCATTTGCATTCGTTGTAACTGCAAGCATATGCTGGTGAACGTCGTTCATTTCCTTCGCAACCGAGTGAGCCCGCGTCTGCTGGCAGCCGATCCGCGCAGCGGTCCCCCGATCGCCGGCGAGCACACGCCGCCATGAACGACTGCTACGTCAACTCAGAGGAGTCCCCATGTCGTCCGCCACACCAACCCCGGAACTCCACCGCCGCGCGCTGCTCACCGCGGCCGCCTGGTCGGCACCCGTCATCGCGGTCGCCGTCGCGGCCCCACTCGCGGCGGCATCGCAAGAGCTCGAGAAGGGCCTTCAGGGCTGGGTAGCCCTCACGACGACGCAGACGACGGAGTGGTCGCAGGGCATCTGGCCCCGCCGCGTCACGGTCAATCACCTCACGATCGACGGCAGCGGCACTCCCCCGGACCGTGGGCTCTGGGTGACCGGCACGAGCCCCCGCACGAAGCTCGACGCCGCGAGCATCACCTTCTATGCGGATGCGAACGTCACCTGGGAGCCCATGAGCGGCAACTCCGGCGCCTGGTCGACCCCGGTCCGCACAGGCTCAACTCGTGTCGACGGCACCGAATGCTCCGTGTACGTGACCCGCTACCAGCGCCCGATCACCGCGACGACCACCCAGACGAACCTCGACAACCAACTCAAGTTCCGGTCGATCGAGAACACCGGCAGAACACGCGTCTGGGCACGACGAGCGATCACAGCGGATGGCCGCGAAGTCGCGTTCACGCGCGGCCCCGTCACCGTCGGCTGATCGCGAGCACCCTACAGGCCGGACTCCGCCCACAGCGCCGGATACTCAAGCCCGAACTCGACAGCCGCCTCGCGCGACGAGACGCCGAGCTTCCTGAACAGGCTCCTGGTCTGGGACTTGATGGTGTTGCGCGAGACGTGCTCCTCGACGGCGATCTCCTCCAGCGTGCGAGCGCTGAGCAGGTGCCGCAGCACGACCCGCTCGCGGTCGGTGAGCTGCACGTCGGGCAGTCGCGCGAACATGCGCGGGTTCGCTCGCGCTCGTCGCTCCAACGCGACCTCATCGAGGTCGACGCCGCTGCCAGCCAGCAGCGCCTCGAGCGCGTCGTCGTCGAACCGCGTCAGCACAGAGAGCAGGCCCTGTTCCGCGACGATCACCGCGAGCGAGCGGAACAGCTTCATCGCCTGGTCCACATGCCCCGTGTGCAGATGTCCGGAGACGGAGGCCGCCATCATCTCGGCGCTCCCGCGCAGGCTGGGAGCCCGAGTCAGGCACTGCGCGGAGTCCACCACCACCTGAGCATCACTTCGCGTGTTCGCCAGCATCCACGTGGTAAACACTCGGGCCGACTCCGTCGCCGGCTCTGCGTCCACCGCTTCCAGGGAGGCGACAGCCTCCGCGGCACCCTCGACATCGTTCACCGCGTAGAGGATGGCGGAGGCCGCGTAGTGCAACGCCCACGCGTTCAAGCCGCTCGCGGAAAGATACGGCACCCGCGCCTGCGCGGCCGCGCGATTGCGGATCAGCTGCGCGTACGCGTCGCCGAAGAGCACTTCGGCCCGCGAAACGACATACAGGCGGAGCGCCCACTGCTCGGGCGCGAACTCGTCGCCAGGGTCGGCGACGAGCGCCGCCCTCGCTGCGTCTTCGTCGAGCTCGTCGATTGCGATATTCGCCGCGGCGAGAGCACCCATAGCCGTGACCTGATCTGCGTGCGCATGCGCCACCGCAGCGACTCCCCGCACATCAAGCGGTTGTCGCGCCAGCCAGGCTCTGGCGGCCTGCAGGTCGCCGTTCACGCTGTGGATGAACGCGAGCGACCCGGCGGCTTCCGTCGCAGTCCTCGAATTGTCGAACGTGACCGCGTCATCGAACGTGGCCTCGAACTGGACGGCCGCTTCCCTCGTCGCCCCCGCGAGCAGGAGGCTGATGGCCCACTGCACACGCAGATCAGCAATCACAGGACGGAACTCGGCAACCGCATCCGGAGTCGCGCCCCCTGCGAGCGCTATCGCCTCCCTGGCGGCCTCAGCTCCCAATTGGAAGCGCCCATGGCTGCGCTCGGACGCCGACCGGCTCGTCAGCTGCGCGAGCACATCCAGCAGCTCACTCGCCATTCCGGACGAGCCTTCGTGCTTCTCGTACTTCACCGGTCGGGGCCCACTCCCCTGCGGGGAGTAATTCAGGTACTCACGCGCCGCCGCCCACCGCGGCTGCGCATCCACCACTGCATCGGGGAGCGCACTCACCGCAGCCCGCACCGTCTCGCGCGACGTGCGAAGCAACGACGACCAGTTGTCGCCGATGAGCGACGTCACCGCACGCCAGTCCTCAGCCTCGAGCGCCACGTGGATGCGCCGCGCGACCGACTGCGTCTCGACCGAGGACGTTTCTGCCAGCTTGGACGAACTGACCGCAACATCGACATCGACGACGACCGGGAGTGGGATGGGAGCGGTGTGCGTCAACAGCGACCTCGTTTCGTCATGGTGAGAGGACTCGCGAGAAGTGGGGGGTGTGGTGGAGCGCGTCCGGCGCGAAGACCGACCAGGGAAGCCTAAAGACTGCGACCGCGGCCGGCAACGGTCCGGGGAATCGAGCGAAGCTACGCGATCGACTCGAGGAGGACGAGTTCTTCCTCAGGTGCACCCGGGCTCGCAGACGCCTCGCCAGATGGTGCCGTTTCCGTCTCTGGAACCGACGCCTGCGCATCCGGTGCTGCAGAAAGCCGCGAACGCTGCGAACCGCCGGCCACGTACGGAGTCGTGGGCAGCAGCTCGTTGTTGCCACCCACAAGACGCCGGAAGGAGAAGACCTCGCCGTCGATCGTCACGAAGCGGTCGATGTAGCGGGTCGGGTCCTGCTTCTGGACGGCGCCGGACACGAAACCGAAGTTGTTGTCGATCAACGCCCGTGCTCCCGTCCGCGACGGGGTCCCGGTGAAGTCAGACCGGTAGCTGTTGAACGTCGTCCGACCGATCCTCGTGGTCCCGACGAGCGTCAGATCCGTCCACGACGCGTTGCCAGACTTCGTGAAGACGGGCGCACCCGCGTCGACCTCAAGATGGAACACGATGTGGATGTCGGTGAGCTTCGTCCTGGACGTCACATCGTTCACCCACAGACCACGCTTGGGGTACTCACCGGTCGCGTCCAACGACACGACGCGCTGCGTCTCCCACTCCCACCCCCAGCGGCCGCGCACGCGAACCTGCACCTGCTTGACGCTGAAGAGAATCCACCCGTTGAGTCCGGGGACGACGTCGGGCTGTGACGTTGCGCGCGCGGGGGCCGCTGCGGCGAACACGATGACGGGGGTCGACCAGGCTGCGGCTCGGAGAGCCGTGCGGCGATCGAACGTGCTCGCGGTGGTCGTGTCCTGGGGGATGTTCGCAGACATTGTTCACTCCTAAGTGATGCTGACTGCACAACACTAAGAACGGGCCTGGCGCACACCAGCCGTTCGGTGGGTGAAGGAGTGGGTGAAAAGTCATGGACGTGCTTAGGCGAATTTCACCGGGGATGACCGGAATGACGGGCAACTGCGGACCCGGGGGTTGAGCAGAGGAAGCGGTCAGCCGTCAGCTCCGTTGGCCTGACATGGAACCTGCATGCGAAATCATTGGTCTCGTTGACAACCATTAACCGCAGAGCTGCTCATGACGCCAGTCGAACAGGCGTGCATCCCCTGTCGGCGGTGAAGAACAGGGTGAATTCGCGCGGCTGTTGCGCGGATCTTCCGCTCACGCACCTTCGAGCCCGTAGCGTGCGAGCACGGACACGGCCGCACGCGTGCTCCGACAAGCGACGGAAGGCACTGAGATGGACCACGATTCCGAGTACGGAGCCGCTGCGATCACCGAGCAGAGCTCGAGCCTGCAGGTTCCGGAGCAGGCCATCCGCGCCATGCACGTGCAGCTCGACGCCGTACTCGCGCAGCACGCCACCTCGGATCCCGTCACCAACGAGCTGGCGTTCCAGCTCGCCCTCGAGCCGTTCGGAGCCCCGGCCACGGAACTCGACGAGAGCATCGAGGACAGTCACATCCTCGGCGCCGCCCTGCTGAACCAGAGCTGGCTCGCGGGTCAGCTCGCGCAGGCCACGGGCACCGACCTCGAGACCGTCATCAGCAACCTGCGCGACTACATCGGTCGCATCGAGCGGTAGCTCAGCAGGCGGCACCGCCGCGGTTACTCGGTCCTCTCACCGTCCCGCACCTCGGTCTCCGCGTGCTGCAGGCGGATCCGCCGTCCCTCGGCGACATCCTGCTCCTCCTTCGCCGCGGCCTTGTCGCTCCGCTTCGTGTCGCGCGGCGGGAGCTGCAGCGTCTCCTCCGCCGCGATGCCCGCCTGCAGCTGACGGCCCCGCTCGAGTTCGGCATCGAACTCGGCGCCGAACAGCAGCGCGTTGTTGGCGATCCAGATCCAGAGCAGGAAGATGATCACGCCCGCGAGCGACCCGTACGTCTTGTCGTAGTTGGAGAAGTTCGCGACGTAGAACCCGAACCCGACCGTAGCGATCGCCAGCACGAGGATCGCGAGGAACGCGCCCATGCTCATCCACCGGAACTTGGGCTGCTTCGCGTTGGGGGTCGCGTAGTAGAGCACGGCCACCACGAGGACGATCACGAACGCCAGGACGGGCCACTTCGCGATCGACCAGATCGTCGTGACGGTCGCGCCCAGGCCGAGCGCGCCGCCGATCGCCTCGGTGACCGGCCCGGAGATGACGAGGATGACGCCGGCGATCGCAATGAGCACGATCGCGATGAGCGTCACGAGCAGCTGCTGCGGCTTCAGCTTCCAGAACGACCGCCCCTCCTCGATCTCGTAGATGCGGTTCATGCCGCGACTGAACGCGCCCACGTAACCGGACGCCGACCAGATCGCGACGAGGAGACCGGACACGAGCGCGAACCCGGCGGCCGGCGACGACGCGAACTGCTCGATGGGGCCGCGGATCACGTCGGAGGCGCCACCCGGAGCCGCCTCGTCGACGATGCCGAGGATCGCATCCGCCGCCGACTGGCCCTGGCCGATGACGCCGAGCAACGAGAACACGGCGATGAGCGCCGGGAACAGTGCCAGCACGAAGTAGTAGGTGAGCGACGCCGCGATGTCAGTGCACTGGTCGGACGAGAACTCGCGGATCGTCTTCGTGAAGACGTACTTCCACGACCGCTTCTTGATGTCCGTCGGCGAGTCCGGCTTCCGCGCGTCGTCCGGGTCGGGCGCGCCCTGCTTCTCATTGGTGGATGCTGCGGTCGAGTTCGACGTGGCCATCTCGGTGTTCCTCTGCTCTGCTCTGCTGCAACTGCTGGTGGGAAATGACAGCGGGCCGCGCATCGATCGGGGGTGGATGCGCGGCCCGCTGCCGGTTCGACGCCGAAGAGGTCCTCGGCTGATTGTGGGGGTCAGCGCATCAGGAGCCAGCGCCCTGCACGTTGTCGCGGGCCTCCTGCGCGGAGTCCCTGACGTTCTCGGCGGACGACGTGGCGTCGGACTTCACGCTGTCCCCGGCGGACTGCGCGTCGCCCTTCACCGTGTCGGTCGCAGACCGCGCGTCGGTCTTGACGTGCTCCGCCGCATCCATCGCGGTCTCGCGGACACTGCCGACCGCATCCGCCGCCGGCTCCTTCAGCTCCTGGGCGAGGTCCTGTGCCGCGCCCTTCACCTCGTCGACGAGCGGCTCGGCAGCATCCTTCACCTTGCCGGTCGCCTGCTTCTCGGGTTCGCTTGCCGGCACGAGCGACGCGACCAGCGCGCCGAGACCGAACGCGATGAGGCCGACCGCCAAGGGGTTGCCTTTCGCCGTGCGCACCGCCTGACGTTTCACGTCGGCGACGCTGTCACCGGTGGCGGAGGTGGCGTCGCGAACCGACTCGGCCGCGTCGTCCCGGGCCCCCATGATGGAGTCCCGCACCGAGCCGAGCTTGTCCTTCACCTTCTCCGTCTGTCGGTCGACGATGCTGGACGGCGTGACCTTGTCGGCCAGCGCGTCCACGTCGGAGCCCAGGGTGCTGCGGGTGCGCTCGATGTCGGCGCGGATCTGGTCTGGGTCAGTGCTCATCGGTGATCTCCGTTCGGGTTGAGCGTGTCTGGGATCTCTTTGATGGTGGCCACCGTCTGCGGGGCGCCTTCGACGTCCTTGAGCTTGCTGCGGCCCACGGCGAAGAGGATCGCCGCGACGATGGCGTAGACGACGGCCACGACGACCGCCGACCAGGCGTTGCCGATCAGGTAGCCGAGGCCCCACCAGGCGGCGATCGACAGGAACAGCAGCGCCATGATGCCGGCGTAGCCCGCGCCGCCGAGGAGGCCCGCGCCCTTGCCGGTCTTCTTCGCCGTCTCGGTGAGCTCGGCCTTCGCAAGCGCCACCTCCTGGCGCATGAGCGTCGAGATGTCAGTGCTGACGCGTCCGAGCATGTCGCCAAGCGACACATCTGATGGGTTCTGCGGCGGATGCTGCGGCGGGGGTGCCGGGTACTCGCTGGTCATGGGAGGCCCCCTCAGAATCCGGTTCCGCGGTTGGGAACGCCGTCGATGCCAGGGCCGGGGAGGCCCGTCCGCTCACCGAGCGAGACCTCGTCGATGGGGCCAGGCGAGACGGTCGTGGACTCCGTCTGCACGTTGTTCGCGATCCGCTCCCCCTCCGTGCCGCCCTCTCGGCCGGTGACCGACGAGGCCGCTCGAGACGAGTCTGCGGACGCGCTGCGCCCGGTCAGCTCGTCCACCTTGTCGTCCTTCGCGACCTCCGCGATGGAACGGGTGATGCGACCAGCCACAAGACCCGTGACGGCGGCGATCGCGATGAAGGCGAGCGGCTTGCGACGCGCGAACGAGCGGACATCGTCGAGCACACCGCTCGGGTTGCGGTCGCCGAGCCAGGCCCCGACCGCCCCGGTGGTGTCCGCGGCGCGACGCACGAGCTCCGTGGCGAGGCCGTCGCCCTCCGAGTTGCTGACCATGTTGCGGAACTCGCCGCTCAGCGACTTGAGCCCGGTCGCTGCCCGCTCCTGCTGCTGCGTGGCCTGCGAGTTCAGCTGGTGCATCGACTCGGAGTAGAGAGATGCGAGCTGGTTCTTCGCCTCGCCAGCCACGTTGCGGGCCTCCTCCTTCGCGGTGCCAGCTACGTTGCGTGCCTCCTCCTTGGCAGTGCCGGCCACGTTGCGAGCTTCTCCCTTGGCGTTGGCAGTGACGTTCTTCGCTTCGTCGGTCGCGGTGTCCTTGAGCTGCGACGCCTGTTCCTTCGCGGCGCCGGTGCGAGAGTCACCGCCGTCGGAGGCCCGACCGGTGCCGGTGCCGGCGGGTGAGAACGTCGCATCTTCCGTGACGCCCGGCTCGAAGACAGTGCCGTCCTCATGAACCTGCGGTGAGCTGTCGGGCGGGAGCGCACCTCCATGGCGGGGCGTGTCCGGAACGGTGAATGGTGTGTCGTTGGACATGGTGATCCTTTCAGAGCTTCGTCGTACGAACTGGGTGGCGATCGTTACTTCTTGCTGAACGTGTCCTTCACCACGCCGGCGACCTTCTCCATCGTGTTCGGCATGGGCGTCGTGCCGTAGAAGCGCTCGTCGGGCACGGTCGGTGGCGGCATCGGCACGCTGGTCGTCGGACCGTCGTGGTAGGTGAACTCGCCCTTCCCGTCGGGGGTCGGTCCGCTAGCCCAGGAGCCCTCGCTGGCGGCCGCGCCGTCGGAGAAGTTGAGGTACTGGTACGACACGTCGCGCTCCTCCTTGTTCAGCGGGAAGTTGCTCGGCACCGGCAGGTCCTCCTTGCCCTCGGCGCGCAGCTCGTTGGCGGCCGCGATCCACTGGTTCTGGTGCATCGTGTCGCGGGCGAGGAGGAACGAGAGCATGTCCCGCACGCCCGGGTCGTCGGTCATGTTGTAGAGGCGCGCGACCTGAACACGGCCCTGCATCTCCGCGTTCGCATTGGCGGTGAAGTCGGCGAGCATGTTGCCGCTCGCGGTGATGTACGAGCCCTGCCACGGGTTGCCGTTGCTGTCGACGGGGCGCGCACCGGCGCCCGCGACGATGGCGTGCTGGATGTCGGTGCCGCCGACGACCGCACCGAGCACCGGGTCCGCCTTGATCGCGGCTTCGGACTGCTCGATGGGGGCCTTCTCGAGCAGCTGCGCGATCATGACCGCGATCATCTCCACGTGACCGAACTCCTCGGCACCGATGCCGTAGAGCAGATCGCGATACTTGCCCGGCTCGTGGGCGTTCCAGGACTGGAAGCCGTACTGCATCGCGACGGTGATCTCACCGTACTGGCCGCCGAGGATCTCCTGCATTCGCTTCGCCAGCACTGCGTCAGGCTTCGATGGGCTCGACTTGAAC
The DNA here is from genome assembly GCF_041366455.1 of Pseudoclavibacter sp. JSM 162008. NCBI lineage: Bacteria > Bacillati > Actinomycetota > Actinomycetes > Micrococcales > Microbacteriaceae > Pseudoclavibacter > Pseudoclavibacter sp. JSM 162008. Next base: position 277,122 of record NZ_JBEWYX010000001.1, on the reverse strand, counting down.
TGCAATTCCTGCTTGTGAAAGAACATGACTTCCTCGCACTCGGGGGACGTTGGTGTTCGCTCGCTCGAAGACGAAGGGGACGAGCGGCACGTCCAACGCTGGCGCGACTTGTGGACCCCAAGAACGGGCTTGAACCTCCAGCAACCTGCTGTTACCCCTCCAGGGCAGGGTCGGAAAATCCCAGGTTGAGTACGCTTTTGCTTCTTCGGAGCGGAGTCTGAAAACGACGTGTGAATAGAGCTCGCAGGATTCCCGCGGACAGGATGCGTACCGTCGCAAGATTGCCGATCGCCGTTGCCCGGCAGCCGCGACGCCCGTCACACAACAACGGGCCGGGCATGACGAAGGGCCGGCCGTCAGCCTCAGCTGACAACCGGCCCTTCGTCGCGTGAAGTGGGTTGCGGCTACTCCGAGCGCGACCCGTCGGCGCTGGCGCCGCCCGCACCGACGCTGCCCTCGTTCGAGGTCAGGGGCTGGTCCGTGCCGAGGGCCTCATCTATCGCGCCGTCGGCGGTCGCGCCGCCTGCGCCGACGCTGCCTTCCTCGGGGCCGTCGAGATCATGCGAGTCGTGAACTTCTGCGTTCGACATCGTGGTCCTTTCTGAGCGGCAGCCGCCGCGGTGCTGTGGAGGTCGAGCGCGCCCGGTCGGGAGCCGAGCGCACCCCCACCGTGCCCCGCGCATCCTGCGATCGCCTGGGTGCCACCCGGACGCAAGCTGATTCGCCGGCACGCACCTGAGTGCTCGACTGCCCCGCCGTCCGCCCGCCGTCCTGCGACAGACCTGGGCGTTGGACCGGTGAATGTGCGCGGCGCGGTGAGCAAGGCCCAGGTCTGCGGATGGGTCTGCAGCAGACCTGGGGCTTGTGCACGCCTCCGCGCGAGCTGCGGTGCGCAAGGCCCCGGTCTGCGCGCGGGCGGGGCGCCTCAGCGGTAGCGGCGGGGAACCCGCCAGGGCTCGCCGAAGGCCGTGTTCCAGCTCTCGGGCTCGAAGGGGCTGTCGCCACCGGCCGGGTAGTTCGTCAGCTCGCCGAAGATGACCCGATCCGGCAGGTGGTAGAGGTCGACGCGCACGAAGTCGGTCTCCGCACCGAGCCTGGCTGCGACCTCGAGCATCTCGTCGAGACGAGCCGGTCGAGGCGGAGTCGGCGTCCGCCAGGGCAGACCGCCCGACATGTCGAGGTGCGTCCAATCGGGTCGGAAGAAATCCTGCGTCCGCTCGCCGAACCGCCCGCCGTCGACCTGCACGAAGTGGACCACCCCTTGGAACACGAAGAACTTGAAGTCCTCCGGCACCGCGCCGTCCTCGCCGACGAGATACTCCTCGACCAGCACGCGGCGCGGCATCCGCCCGTACACCCACTCCTTGTTGGGGCCCTGGCCGTACAGCTTCGACACCCACCCCTCGCCGATGGCCGCGAGGTGCTCACGGTTCGCGTGCTCCGGCCGCACGTGCGCGTACACCCACCCCCACCTGGCTTCCGGCAGCCGCGAGTCCACCGGCGCGGCGGGCGAAACGACGACCACTGCACCCGAACCGTGCGTCGGCTTGACGACGTACGACTTCGGCAGCTCGAGGGCCTCCAGCTCGCGAGGGTCGTCGAGCACCCCGTAGACCTCGGGCAGGTAGCGCGCGCCCACGGCCGCCTCCACGTACCCGCGCACGGCGGCCTTGTCCGCGAACGTCACGATCAGCGGCCGCCGATCGCGCAGCATCTTGTACCGCACCTTGTCGGTGAACGTGACCGGGCTCGAGGTGCGGGCGAGACGCCACAAGCGCACGAGGCGACTGCGCTCGCGCCATCGACGGAACCGGCGTCGCCAGGGGGTGATCGGTGCGGGCATCCGCCTAGTGTGCCGCGAATCTCGCGGTCAACCGCGTCGCGCCCTGCCTTCGGACCGAATTGCCCGAGGGGCTTGCGCAAATTTCTTGGGTCAGCTAGCGACAACACTGGTGGAGACAAAATGCCTGGTCATGGTGCTGCGATCCCCGCAGCAGCTGTCACCCTCGGTCGAAAACCCGAAAATCTCCAAGCTCCTCCCAGACCGCCCCGTCACGCTTTTCAGGAACGGCAGAGGAGCTCCCCCATGATTCCCATCTCCGCATTGACCGGATACGAACTCACGCAGACCACGGCAGGCATCGTCGCCCTCGAACGCGACGGGGCCCCACTCGGATTCATCGTCGATGTCGAGGGCGTGCACGTCGTCCTCCGCGGCGCACGGGTGGACACCGGCGTCGAGATCAGCCAGCACGTGCAGCTTGAGCGGGCGATCGAATCGCTCGTCGCGGCCTGCTGCGAAGGCGAGGCGCAGCTCGCGACCCGGCGCGCCTCGACCGGCGAGAAGCCGTCGACGAGTCGTGCGAGCTCCGTCGTGGCCCGCCGCTCGCGGGCGAAGATCTCCGGGCCCGCGCGCTGACCGAGCGGCTCGGCCGGGCTCGCCACGTCGCACCCGCTCGCTCAGGCCAGCGGGTCCGGGGAGCGCAGTCGGCGCCCTAGGAGAGCCAGACCAGGCTGACGACCACCCAGACGATCAGCAGCGCGATCATCGCACCGGAGGCGAGCAGCGTCGAGATGGTGGCCGTGCGGTTGATGCGCTGCGCCCGCTCCACACGTCCCACCAAGTCCAAAGACATCCGCTGCCCGCTGCGCAACCGCATCGCCGCGGCAACCCAGACGCCGACGACGAACAGCACCGCCACGCTCACCACCGCACCCGTGACCATCAGATCGATGGAGGACGGGAACGCCGCGACCACCGGCGGCTCCGCCGGCAGCGCCAGGGGCAACGGCAGCGCGCTCGCGTCGAACGCGGGCAGCTGGAAGGGGTGGGAGCGCATAGGACCTGGCTTCGCGTCGGGGGCATCGGGCTGACCTGCTCAGATCACCCCGACGACGGCCCCTGGCCCAGGGGTCCACATCGTGGACGCCCAGTCGGGGGATCGAGCCAGGGGCCGGCGACGGGTGCCTCTAGTCTGCCCCCGCCCAGCAATTGCGCCGTTCTCCTGGCGCGACGAGGCCCACACCGCTACCCTGGCCCGCGTTCCGGATGCTCGGGGATGCGCGGCTACGCCTCGTCGGCGTCGCGAGACGGAAGGTCGGACGTCGCCGGCCCCTCGATCCGCGTTCCATCAGGCGCGAACCGGGACGCGTGCAGCGGGCAATCCCACGAGCAGTCCTCGTCGTTCCACCGCAGCACACCGCCGAGGTGCGTGCAGACCGCCGAGACGGAACGGGTCACCCCGTCGACCGTGCTCACGGCCACCGGCACGCCTCCCGATCGGCCGACGCTCCCCTCCCCCTCCGCCGGATGCGCCTCCGGCGTGGACAGCTCAGCTCGCGCCCAGTCGCCGACCGCGGTCACCCCGACCTCCGCGCCCCGCGCGACCAGGCCGCCCACCGTGGCAGCGGTCACGCGCCGGTCGTAGAGGGTGTGCATCCACTCGTCTCGGCTGTCCAGGATGCGCCCGCGCAGATCGTGGGCGGCGGCGATGCCGTTCGAAAGTCCCCACTTGTTGAAGCCGGTGGCGTAGAGGATGCGCGGATGGGCGGGCGTGGCCACGCCCGAGGACGGCGTCATGTCCGGCTCCTCGTAGTCCTGCGCCGACCAGCGGTACTTCTCGGGGCTCACGAGCCCGAACGTCTCCTGGCCCCACTGGCTGAGGCCATCCACGCGCTCGCGGGAGGAGACGCTGGCGCCGACCTTGTGACCGGCCCCGCCGACGACGAGGTGGTGTCGGCCCGCCGTGGTGTACTCGCGCAGCGAGATGGTCTCGCTGTCGAGGCCCAGGTACATGCCCGTGAGCAGCGGCATCCCGGTCTCGAAGCCGAGCGCGTAGGAGCGGTAGGCGGTGAGGGTCGTGAACTCGGCGCTGCGGTCGACGATGGGGAAGCCGGTCCCGATGATGACGTGCGCGCCGCGCACGGAGAGGTCGCGGCCGGCGCGGCTCGCGTGCACGTCGACGTGCGTGCGGTGGTGGTCGACGCCCGTGACTCGCGTGCTGAGGGAGAGGTGCACGCCGAGCTCGATGGCCCGTTCGAGGAGCGCGAGGATGAGCTCGTAGGGGTTGAGCTGCAGGCCGCCGTCGAGGGTGATGGCGTCGAGGATCTCGAACGGCAGCTCCGCCGCGACCTGGTCGCCGATGGGGAGACGCAGCGCTTCGGCGGCCTCTCGCTGCTTCCCGACCTGCTTCGCGCCCTGCTCGGTGCGGGCGAAGAGGATGGAGGTGCGCTCCTGCATCGGCACGTGCCGCTCGGCGCAGAACGCCCTCGCCCAGTCGATGGCTGCGATGTTGCCGTGCACGTACGCGGCCGCGCCCTCGTCGCCCCGCCTGCTGCGCAGCGATGCCAGTGTCTGGCCGTGCAGGAGCGACAGCTTGCCCGTGCTGTTGACGGTGGCCGATGCGCGGAGGTCGTGGGCCTCGAGCACCCCGACCCGAAGGCCGGATTCGGCGAGCAGCACGGCGCTCGTGAGCCCCGTTATCCCAGCGCCGACGACGAGTACGTCGTAGGCGTCGTCGGCTTCCACGCTCAGTGCTTCGGGGTGCTCGGTCGTCCGCTGCCCGAGGGCTGTCCAGATGCCGTGCCGGTCAGAGTCGTGCTTCGCTGCGCTCATGACGCCAACGGTAGGAAGCCAACCCGAGTTTCCCGTCAGTATTGACTCCTGGCGGATGAGGACGGTGAGAACGAGCGCACGTCACCGTGTCAAGGGGGAACGAACTTCCCAGCTGGCTTGTCTTGACTGGACGCATGACACCAACAGCCAAGACCCTACGGACTGCCTTCGCCGCCTCCGCGGCACTCGCTGCTTCCCTCCTCCTGGCCGGTTGCGGTGGCGACGAGGTCGTCCAGAGCCCGATCTCCCCCGACACCGGGGTGCCGACATCGACGACCGAGGAGACCGCGGACGAGGACGACACGATGACGGTCTCCCCCGATCCCGAGGAGACGGAGTCGACGACCGACTCGCCGACCCCGTCGGAGACGATGAGCCCGACGCCGACCCCGTAGCTCTCGAGACGGCCGGAGCGCTCAGTCCGCCGTGCGGAAGCGCGTCGTCAGCTCGCCGATGCCGGCCACGCGGATGAGCACCGAGTCGCCGTCGACGAGCGGGCGGTGCTCGCGCAGCGCATCCTCGAGCTTCTGCGGCGAACCCGTCGCGATGACGTCACCCGGCTGGAGGGTGATGGACTGCGACACGTAGGAGACGATCTCCGCGAACGGGAAGATGAGCGTCGACGTGCTCTGCGAGACGGTCGTCTTCCCGTCGCGGACCACCTCGACGAGCAGATTCGCGGGGTCCGCGATCTCGTTGGCCGTCACGACGGCTGGCCCGAGAGGGGCGAAGCCGTCGAAGCACTTGCCGAGCGTCCACTGGCTCGTGCGGTTCTGCCAGTCGCGGGCAGACACGTCGTTGACCAGCGTGTAGCCAGTGATGTGGTCGAGGGCGTCCTCCGCGGAGACGGCGTGCGCCGTGCGCCCGATCACGACCCCGATCTCGCCCTCGTAGTCGACGTCGTCGCTCTGCGGCGGCAGGACCACGGCGTCGTCCGGCCCCAACGTCGTGTTGGCGGTCTTCACGAACACGTCCGGATGCTCCGGGTCGGGCTGTCCTTCTCCGCCTGCGACCACGTGGCCGCGGTAGTTGTAGCCGATGCACAGCAGCACACGGGGTGTGATCGGCGCCAGCAGGCGCTCGCCATCGCGAGCGGGGAGGCTGGCTGGATCCGCCGCGTCGACCACGGCACGTGCATCCGCCAGCGCCCCCTCATCGGTGAGCAGCTCGAGCGTCGAGGCGGCGACGCCCGACAGGTCGACCAGCAGGTCGCCCTCGCCCGAGTCGACGAGCGCTGCGGGCACGCTGACACCAGCGCGGTCCCAGTTGACGATCCTCATGCGCAGACTCCTTCGCCCATGACGCCGCTCACCAGTAGCGCTTCCAGTCGGGGCGGGAGGCGCGGGTCAGCGCCTCGAGGTAGAAGTAGTCGCCCCATAGGGTGCCCTCGTCGACGCCGACGAGCTTCGGCAGGTCGTAGACACCGTGCAGGAGGAGCGCGTCCGACGATTCGGGCGGCTGCGGGGTGGCCTCGGCGATGAGCGCGTCGACCTGCGCGTGCGCCGCCTGCAGCGCCCGGGCCGAGCGCTCGGGGTCGGGCTCGACGGCGGCGAGCTCGAAGAACCCGCATGCGGCGATCGCGGCGGCCGAGCTGTCGCGGGGCGCATCGCTGCCCTCGGTGTACACGAGGTCCCAGTACGGGATGCCGTCGCTCGGCAGGTGCGCCAGGTAGTAGTCGGCGCACCGCCAGGCCGCCTCGAGCTGCCGCGGGTCGCCCACCGTCTGAGAGTTGAGCGCGAAGCCGTAGATGCCCCAGGCCTCGCCGCGCGCCCAGCAGGACTCATCGAACGCGCCCTGCTCGGTGCCGCCGCGCAGGGGCTCGCCGGTCTCCGCATCCCAGTAGAAGGTGTGGAAGGTCGAGTCGTCGGCACGGAAGATCTGCGTGCGCAGCTGCTCCGTGTGCCGGCGCACCGCATCCGCATACCGGGGGTCGCCCGTCTGCTCGCCCACCCAGCTGAGCAGGGGCATGTTCATGAGGCTGTCGATGATGGCGCGGCCGCGCTGCGCGGGGTCGCTGAGGTCGCCCCAGGCCTGCAGGATGCCGGCCGGCTCGAGGAAGCGCGTCATGAGGCGCTCGCCGGCCTTGATGCCTGCCGTGCGCCAGCGCTCGTCGCCGGTCTGCTTCCACGCCGTGACGACGGAGAGCGAGTAGAGGAAGCCGAGGTCGTGCGTCTCCAGGTCCTCGTCGCCGTAGAGGCGGCGCTCGAAGTCGGCGGCGTGCGCCAGCGCGGCCTCGTGGAAGACCGCGTCGCCCGTGACGTCGCCGGCGAGCCACATCATGCCCGGCCAGAAGCTGGTGGTCCAGCCGCGGTTGGCGCCTTCCGCGAAGGTGTCGGTGGCGGGGCGGAGCAGGTACCTGTTGTCGCTGGTCGTGTCGTCCGGGTAGGCGGCGCCGAACGCTTCGATATTGCGTCGAACGGTGTCGGTGGCCGCTGCCAGCGCGTTCTCCACGGTCGTGGATGCGGGCGCGAAAGTCATGGGTGTTCCTTCGTGAGAGTTCGAGAGGTCAGTCAGGCCGCGACGCGCGCGGGTGCCTGCTGCAGGGTGTAGCGTCCGCCAGCCCAGACGACGTAGAGGCAGGCGGCGGTGGTGATGCCGATGGCGATGGCCGGGGCCGCCGTGAGCACGGCGGCCTGGACGCCGACGATCGCGAACGAGACGAAGGTCAGCGGCCAGCGGCGCACGGCGAGGATGAGGGATGCGCGCGCCAGCACGAGCAGGCGCGTGTCCTCGGCCTGCGTGATCGCCACGAGCGTCACGGCTGCGGTCGCGAGCGTCAGGATCGCGACGACGACGAGCAGCGGCACGAGGAGGACGCCGATGCCCGTCGGCACGAGCAAGAACACATCCACGAGCGCGACCGTGACCACGGCGGACGTGACCGCCGAGATCACGAGCGCCCGCTTCCAGGTGCGGCGCACCCCGCTGATGAACGCGCGGATCACATCCGTGTCCCCCTCCGCGTGCGCACGGAAGGTCGCGAACGCACCCGCGATGCCCGGCCCCGTGAGCGCCGCGCTCGCCGCGAGCAGCGGCCACGACAGTGACGGGTCGGTGGTCACGAGCAGCACGAGGAACGGCAGGCTCATGACCGCGAGCATCAGGTTGACGGCGAGCGCCAGGTAGGTGACGTTGAACGCCGTCGCGTAGACGCCGTGCGAGATGCGCTTCATGGCCTAGCCCTTCATTCCGCTGGTCGCGATGCCCTCGACGAAGTACCGCTGGCCGAGGAGGAACACGATCGCGATGGGCAGCACCGAGATGGTGAGGCCCGCGAAGAGCACGCCGTAGTCGACGTCGTAGAGGCTCGAGACGAAGTTCTTGAGGCCCAGCTGCATGGTCCAGAGGCTCGGGTCGCGCAGGTAGATGAGCGGTCCGAGGTAGTCGTTCCAGGTGTTGACGAACGTCAGCAGCGAGAGGCTCGCGATGGCCGGGACCGACAGTGGCAGCATGATGCGCCGCCAGATGCCGTACTCGCTGAGCCCGTCGAGGCGGGCCGCCTCGGAGAGCTCCATTGGGATGGTCTCGTAGAACTGCTTCATGAGGAACACACCGAAGGCGCCGAACGCCTGCAGCAGGATGATCGCCCAGAGGGTGTTCGAGAGGTTCGCGTTGGACAGCAGGATGAACTGCGGGATCATGTACGACTGCCACGGCACGGCGATCGTTCCGACGTAGAGGAGGAACAGCACGTCGCGACCGGGGAACTTGACGCGCGAGAAGCCGTAGGCGGCGAACGAGCCGGTGAGTACCTGCAGGGCCGTGACGGTGACCGAGAGGATGAGCGTGTTGCCGATCCAGGTCATGATGTCCGACTTGGTCCAGATGTCGACGTAGTTCTGCCAGACGAAGACCTCGGGGATCCACTGCACCGGCACCGAGAAGACCGCGTTGGCCTCCTTGAGGGAGCTCATGATCATCCAGAAGAACGGCGTGAGCATCGCGGCCGCGGCGACGATGAGGATCACGTAGAGGAGCGCGCGAGCGAGCTTGTGCTCCTTCTTGCCAGCGGGCTTCGCGGGCTCGACGTGGTCGGTCGAGAGGGGGGTCGTGGTCTCCTCGGGGAGGACGACTGCCATGGTCTGGGACATCAGCTGTCCTTCCGCTTGTTCCACATGAACTGGATGATCGTGACGACGATGCAGAGCAGGAACAGCACGACGGAGGCCGCTGACGCGTATCCGAACTCGTTCTCCTCGAAGCCCTTGCGGTAGATGAACTGGGAGATGACGGTCGTCGACTGGCCCGGCCCGCCCTCGGTGAGCACGAGGATGAGGTCGAAGATCTTCAGCGAGTTGATCGTCAGCATGACGGTGACGAAGAACATGGTCGGGCGCAGGCAGGGAAGCGTCACGTTCCAGAAGCGCTGCCACGCGTTCGCGCCGTCGACGCGTGCGGCCTCGTGCAGCTCGGGCGGCACCGTCTGCAGGGCCGCGAGGAAGAGCACCATGTAGTAGCCCATGTCGCGCCACGTGCTGATGATGACCACGGCGGGCATCGCCCACTCGGTCGAGGTGAGCCAGCCTGGCGGGTTGTCGATGCCGATGAGGCGCAGGCCCTCGTTGATGGGGCCGAAGTCCGGGCTGAAGAGCAGGTTCCAGACGAGCGCGATCGCGACGATCGACGTGATGTAGGGGAAGAACGCGGCCGTGCGGAAGAACGCGACGCCGCGGAGCTTGTTGTTGAGCAGCAGCGCGAGCCCGAGCGAAACGACGATCGTGAGCGGGATGTGCAGCACCGAGTAGTAGATGGTGTTGCCGAACGCGACCTGGAAGCTGCCGTCGCCCAGGAGGCGGGTGAAGTTGTCGAAGCCGACGAACGTCGAGGTGCCGAAGATGTTCCAGTTCGTGAGAGACATGTAGAACAGCACGATGACGGGCACGAGCGTCAGCGTCGCGAAGCCGAGGAAGTTCGGCAGGATGAAGCTCCAGCCGACAAGCGAGCGCTTGAGCCGTGAGCGGTTGCGCAGCTTGCGCGCCTCGGGCGACAGGCCCTCAGGCGCGGCCTTCGGCTGCGCCGGTTCCGTTGTGGTGGTCATGATTCTCCTGGAGAGAGGTGCCGGTCGGCCGGTGAGAGAGCACCGGCCGACCGACGAGAGGGGTTAGTCGAGGCCGACTTCGTTGGCGACTCGGGTCTCGGCCTCCGTGATGGAGTCCTTGACCGACTTCGAGCCGGAGAGGATCGAGGAGTGCATGTCGTTCAGGATGTTCTGGACGGCGGCGGTCTTCGAGTTGGTCGGGCTCTCGGGGAGCGTCTCGTGCGTCTGCACGGCGAACGAAGAGAGCTCGTCCTGCGGGGCGCCCTCGACGCCGAAGTACGCCTCGACGACCGGGTCGCTCAGGAGCGCCGGGGTGATGCCGATGCCGGCGAGCTTCGTCGCCGCCTCTTCGCTTGCTGCGTAGGCGAGGAAGTCCTTGGCGGCCTGCGTCTTGCCCTCGTCGATGTTGGCGTTGATGCCGAAGCCGGCAGGGTCACCGAACGTGACGGGGGTGTTCTCGAGACCAGCGGTGGATGCATCCATCTGCGGCACAGGTGCGATGCCCCACTCGAAGTCGTCGGCCTCGCCGGCTGCCTGCTGCGAGATGAGCGTCGCCACGAACCACGAGCCCATGGGGATCATCGCGGCCTTCTGCTTGCCGAACTCGCCCTGGTAGGTGAGCTTGTTGGCCGTGACCGTGTTGAAGGAGGCCTGCGCGCCGTCGTCCTGCAGCTTGAGCGAGTTGTCGTAGTACTTCTCGAAGTAGTCGTACGCTCCGCTGAAGATGTCGCCGTCAGCCTGCGCGTTGGCGAAGCCCTGGACGGTCGACTGCCAGCTGTGCTGGTGCGCGCCCTTGGCGGTCGAGCCCGCTGCGGTGAGGTTCTGCGTCAGGAGGTCGGCGTTCTCGACGTAGTCGTCCCAGGTCCAGCTGCCGTCCGGGTAGGCGACGCCTGCCTGGTCGAAGAGGGCCTTGTTGTAGTAGAGCACCCACGAGTCCTGGCGGTACGGGGTCGCCCACGTGGTGCCGTCGATCTCGTACGACGCGGCACCGCTGATGCCCTCGGGCAGCTTGATGTCGGACACGTCGAGCAGCTGTCCGCCTTCCTGGAAGGTGGTGACGAACTTCGTCTCCTTCTGCGTGATGATGTCGGGGCCCGAACCGGCCGCGAGGTCGGCCGTGATGAGCGTGTTGTACTCGGCGGGGTCGTAGTCGACGACCTCGACGGTCACGTCTGGGTACTTCTCCGTGAAGCCGTCCGCCAGCAGCTGGAACTCGGGGGTGGATGCGACGCTCCAGCCCGACACCGACAGCGTGATGGGACCGTCTGGGTCGACGCTCCCGCCACCGCTACATCCGGTGAGGGCCAGTGCGGCGGCGGCGAGGCCCGCAGTGGCGATCATGGTGCGCTTCTTCATGGTGCTGCTCCTTTGCTGCAATGAACGAGACCCGCTTCGGATCCCTGAAAACCGACGCCCGGGCTACGAGAGGCGGTAGTTGGTGAGGTCGACGGTGCTGTGCGCCCCGTCCGACCAGGTGATGGCGGCGAGCTCATCGGTGAGCTCGACGCCGGTGGTGGTGCTTGGGGTGTGGTCTGCGCCCGCGAGGGTGAGGTGGGTGGCGGCCCAGGTGCTGACCTCCACGGGGGCGTCGAGCACGGGCACTGCGGTGGATGCGCCGAGCGGGCTCGCGTCCGTGCGAGTCACGGTGCGTGCCGTCGTGCCCGTCGTCAGGCCGCGGAGTGCGCTCGTGATCTGCGCATCCTGTCGGCTCGTGACGGGCCAGCCGCCCCAGCGGAGCATCCAGTCGCTCTCGTCGACGCCGTCGGCGAGGTCGGTGACGCGGGCGAGGCGCACCTCTTCTGCTGCGCGCACGACCGAGACGACCGTGAGGCGCGCGACGACCGTCGCTTCGCCGTCGAGGCCGGAGCCGTGGCGCTGCTGCTTCGCGCTCGGGACGAGCGTGTGGGCGAGCCAGGTGGATGCGGCCACGCCGGCGTCGCCGTCGGTGGTCGTGGCAAGGAGCTCCATCGCGGCGCGGTGCGTGGCGGTTTCGGTGCCCGTGGTGGCGTTCTCGCCTGCGGTGGCGCTCTTGACGAGCGCGACCGACTGCTCGAGCGGCTCGTGCCAGGCCGCGTCGTCGAGCAGCGGGCTGGTTGCGCTCGAGTAGGCGATGCGGGCGTAGAGGGGCGAGTCGCCGACCAGCGTGTTCGGCTTCGCGTGGTCGGTGCCGTGGTTGGCGATGCGCACGATGCCGTCGCTCTTCGTACCGGTGACGACCCAGCCCGGGGCGGCGATCGTGCGCACGAAGTCGCCCTGCTCGACGGGGAGCGGCTCGGCCTCGGCGGCCCAGACGGGGTGGTCGGCCGGGAGAAGGATGCCGAGCAGGCCCTTTGAGGCCCAGTACGGGGAGGCGGGGCCGGAGTAGGCCTGAGCGAGCTGGCGCCACTCGTCGAGCCAGCCCATCGTGAGGAGGCCACGCTCATCCGGCACGCCGCGCTCGGCGAAGTGGGAGACGACCTTCTCGGCCGCGTGGCGGAGCGCGCCGAGCGAGACCGAGGGAACCTCCGCGAGCGCGCCGACCCAGAACGGGGCGGCGGCGGCGAAGCGGTAGATGAGGCTGCGGCCCTGCAGGAGCGGGGAGCCGTCTCCGCCGATGAGGTGCACGGCGTCCTGCAGGAAGCGGTCGAGGGCGGCGACGTCACCGGCGAGGCGGTCGCCCGCGAGCTCGCTGGCCCCGCGCATCCGCGACCAGAGGACGGGGTAGATGTGCAGCGCCCAGCCGACATAGTGGTCGTAGGAGCGCTCGTCGCCGTCGGAGAGCCAGCCGTCGGCGCGCACGAACGAGTCGTGCAGGGCGAGGTCGGCGGTGACGTCCTCCGGCGACCAGGGGCCGCCGACGGAGCGCAGGAAGGTCTGCACGACGAGGCGGAACCACAGCCAGTTCGTGCGCGGGTAGGTGTCGTCGCCGACAGCCGGCGCGAAGTAGTCGATGACGCGCTGCTGCGTGAGCTCATCGAGCGCATCCCAGATCCAGGGGCGCGTGAGGTCGAGGATGAGGGCGAGCGACGCCGACTCCACCTTCGCCTGCGGGTGCTCCTCGAGACGCACCCAGCGGTCGGACGCATCCGGGTCGACGCCCGTGCGGATGCCTTCGGAGAAGAAGGAGATGAGCTCGTCGACGCCCTGGCCGCGCTCCCCCGCGATGCGGAAGCCAGCGAGGAGGAACGTGCGGGCGAAGCCCTCGAGGCCGTCGATGTCGTGACCGTAGCCACCCTCGGCGCCGGGAGGGGTGATGCGCCCCTTACCCGGAGAGGACCAGGCCATGGCGCCCGCGAGGAGGCGGTCGGCGTAGGCGGTCCAGTCGTCGCGGGTCCATGCTCGCTGCGACGCTGACGGAAGCGCAGCGGCGGGCGCTTCGGGCGTGAGTGCCGTGGACACGGATTCTCCTTTGAATTGCCGTCCGGGGTGCCTGCGGCGTCCCCCCGGGGGTGGTGACGTTTCGAAAGAGTAGCAATCAACCTCGATCACAACAATGCGGTTATGATCGTGCATGATCGTTTACGATCGATTCGAGTTGCAACACCACCACCGCAGCAGCGGCGAGCACCACCCCCGAGAAGTAGGTCGACGATGACAGACACCACGGACATTCCCGTGCAGAGCGGCACCGCATTCCGTGGACCCCTCTCGCGCGCCCTCGACGAGCAGCTCGGCGGCCGGAACCTTGACGAGGTCATCGCCGACCCCGACCACGCGCTCCCCGTGCCGCCCGCATCCGACTGGCCCGCCGGAATCGCCGACGCGCGCACCCTCGCGGAGATGACCGAACGCGCCACCGCCGAACAGGGCACACCATGGCCGCAACCGCGCGCGAGCGACGCCGCCAGATATCACGGCGACGGCAACCGGATCGCCTGGGAGACGCCCGCCTTCGCGCGGCAGGAACGCCTGACTCGCACCGCGGTGGCGGCCGCCGGTGACCCGTCGCTGCTCGCCGAGGTCGTCGACGGCGTCATCCTGCTCTGCGAGCAGAGCTCCTGGTGCTGGCCGGCCCACGACGACACGCTCGCCCGGCACAGCTCAGTGCTCGCAACCGTCACCGACCCCTACCTCGACCTCGGCGCCGGCGAAGTCGTCGGGCAGCTCGCCTGGATCGACCAGCTGCTCGGCGACCAGCTCGACGCCCAGTACCCGGGTGTGCGGGCCCGCATCCGCCACGAAGCCCGCGTGCGCGTCTTCGAGCCGTTCGTGCGTCGCCGCGACTGGCACTGGCTCGGCCTCGACGGGGACGCGCACAACTGGAACCCGTGGATCCACGGCAACGTGCTCGTCGCCGCCCTCCGCCTGCTCGACGCGCCGAGCGACGCCGCGGAACGCGCGCGCATCCTGGAGCTCGTCGTCGAAGGGCTCGACCGCTACGTCGCCGTGCTCCCAGAAGACGGCGCCATCGACGAGGGCTACGCCTACTGGTGGAACGGCGCCTGCCGCCTCCTCGAAGCCCTCGACCTGCTCACCTTCGCGACCGGTGGCGCCTTCGACCCCGTTCCGAGCACCCGCTCGCTCCGAGAGACCGTGGCCTTCCCGCACCGCATGCACCTCGGCGGCGGCTGGTTCGTGAACGCCGCCGACGGGCAGGCCAAGCCCAGCAGCGACCAGCCGTGGCACTCCCTGCACCGGACGGCCGTTCGCGCTGGAGACGCCGACGCGCAAGCGTTCGCGGCCTCCCACCGCCGCCCATCAGAGGCCGCGGTCGTCGAAGCCGAGGGGCTCGGGCGAGTGCTTCGCGGGCTCACCGACGCGGCCTGGCTGCAGCTGAGCCCACCCGCTCCCCCGGCCCCCGCATCCACCTGGCTCCCCTCCACGCAGATGCTCGTCGCCCGCGAGCGCGACGGCTCGTCTTCGGGCTTGTCGGTCGCGGTCAAGGGCGGCCACAACGACGAGAACCACAACCACAACGACGTCGGCACGTTCCTCGTCGCCTCCGACGGAGTGCCGGTCATCGTCGACGCCGGGCGCCCCAGCTACGACGCCCGCACCTTCAGCAACCGCCGCTACGAGCTGTGGCCCATGCAGAGCGAATGGCACAACGTGCCGCTCATCGCGGGGCGCGGGCAGCCGACAGGCCGCGAGTACGCGGCCGACGTTGTCGGCGTGCAGACAGGGAACGCTCCCTCGCTCGAGCTCGAGCTGGCCGGCGCCTACGACGTCGCAGGGCTCGAGTCGTGGCGCCGCGAGGTGCTCCTCGACCGCGAGCGCGCCGAGGTGCGCATCCACGACGCGTGGCGCTGGGCGTCCGCCGATGCCGCGCCCGCCCCCGCCCCCGCGAGCTCAACAGAGTTGTGGCCAAGCGTGGTCCGCGAGGAGCTGAACAACACCGCGCCACAACTCTCCGCATCTGACGCCGACGCGACGGACGCGACATCCTCCTCTGCCGCACCCGCCCCGACGCAGCTGCGGATGCTGCTCGCCGGCGACGTGGCCCTCGCATCTGACAGTCAGGGTGACGACAGCGCCGTCATCACCCCTCTGGGTGGTGCCCCGCGGGTCCACGTCACCTGGACTGGCACCGCGACCGCCACCCTCACGCCGATCGAGCTCGACGACCCGATGCTGACGGACGTGTGGGGCCCTAGACTCGTGCGACTCGACCTCGACGTCGCCGGCCGGTCAACGATGACCGTCACTGTGCGCCAGGAGCACTCGACACCGCCCTTCGGGGACACGAACGCTGTGGGGGACGCAGAATGATGGAACAGGGATCACGGCTCGCCGCCGAACGGCGCGACCTCATCTTGGAACGGCTGCTCGCCTCCGGTGCGGTGCGGGTCGCCGAGCTGACCGACGAGCTCGACGTCACCCCGGTGACGCTGCGACGCGACCTGCAGCAGCTCGAGTCGGACGGCCTCCTGGTGCGCGTGCACGGCGGCGCCGTGCTCCCGCCCGACGGCGCGCCCGCCTTGCAGGCGCGCCAGGCGACGAACGGCGCGCAGCAGACCATCGGCGTGCTGGTGCCCTCGCTCGACTTCTACTGGCCGCGTGTCATCCGCGGCATGGAGCAGGCGGCTCGCGAGCAGGGCGCGAAGCTGCTGCTGCGGGGAACGTCGTACGAGATGCAGGATGAGCGGCCCGTGCTCGAGCGGATGGTCGAGCACGAGGGTGTCACGGGCCTCGTCGTCGCCCCCAACACCGACACCGACCATGCCCGCGAGGTCATGGAGTGGCTGCATGAGTCCGGGCTGCCGTTTGTGCTCGCCGAGCGCGATGCCGTCGTCGGCCCCGACCGTACGCCCGCGGAGTCGGTCACCACCGATCACGCCCTGGGCGCCGTCCTCGCGGCCCGTCATCTCGCGCAGCTCGGGCACCGCAAGGTGGGCCTCTTCATCTCACGGAACTCGCCGACGTCGCGCAAGATCATCGCCGGCTGGTCGGCCGCCTGCCGCGAGCTGGGCCTCACGCCGGGTGAGCACGTCGAGCGCATCCTGCCCGACCGCCGCGACCCTCGCTTCTCGGGAGCAGTGGATGCGGTGCTCGACGCGGTCCTCGAAGCTGGCGTCACCGCCCTGCTCGTGCACTCCGACCGGGAGGCGATGGCGATCATCGACGTGGCTCTCGCTCGTGGGCTCAGCGTGCCGGACGACCTGTCTGTCGTGGCCTACGACGACGAGGTCGCCGATCTCTTCACGCCGGCACTGACCGCGGTGACACCGCCCCGTTCGTCACTGGGCCGCGCCGCCGTCGAGACGCTCCTCGCACGCATCGCCGACCCGTCGAGGCCCGTGCACCGCACCGTGCTCAGCCCGAGTTTCAACTCGCGCCTCTCGACGGCGCCGCCCCGAGCCGTCTGAGCGGGGCCGCACGCCCCGCCCCGCATCCGCATCCGCATCCGCATCCGCTCGAAAGGGTTCTCCCAGGTTTCCTCTGCGGAAGTCCGTCTACTATCTCCCGAAGCAAGGGGAGTACTCCCGTCTGCGGTGTGCCCGTCAATACGAGCGTGATTCCACGTTCCGGGGCGCCGGTTCCACCAGGTCAGCGTCGCTGTTCTGGTCGGGGCGGAGGAGACCTTGGTGTCGTTGTCGAACACCAATCCCCCTTTGGAGTACCCCCATGCAGGTCACGACCTCTGTCTGGCTGATCACGATCGCCGTGACGATCGGCTTCTTCGTCTACGAGTTCTTCGCCCATGTGCGGAAGCCGCACGAGCCGACCATCCGAGAATCCGCGCGCTGGTCCGCGTTCTACATCGGCCTCGCGCTGCTGTTCGGCGTCGGCATCGGCTTCGTCACCGACTGGCGCTACGGCGGTGAGTACTTCGCCGGCTACCTGACCGAGAAGGCGCTGTCGCTCGACAACCTCTTCCTGTTCCTCATCATCATGACCGGCTTCGCGGTGCCGAAGATCTACCAGCAGAAGGTGCTGATGATCGGCATCGTCATCGCGCTCATCATGCGCGGCGGGTTCATCGCCGTCGGCGCCGCCCTCATCGAGAACTTCTCCTGGGTCTTCTACCTGTTCGGCGCGCTGCTGTTCGTGCTCGCCTACCAGCAGATCAAGGGCGACCACGGCGACCCCTCGAACAACGCGTTCATGCGCTTCGTGCGCCGCATCCTGCCCGTCACCGACGAGTACCACGGCGACAAGCTCACCGTGAAGAAGGACGGCAAGCGCTGGGTCACCCCGATGCTGCTCACGATCGTCGCGATCGGCTTCATCGACCTGGTCTTCGCCCTCGACTCGATCCCCGCCATCTACGGCCTCACGAACGAGGCGTACATCGTGTTCACAGCGAACGCCTTCGCCCTCATGGGCCTGCGCCAGCTGTTCTTCCTCATCGGCGGACTCCTCGAGCGCCTCGTCTACCTCAGCCAGGGCCTCGCCGTGATCCTCGGCTTCATCGCCGTGAAGCTCGTCTTCCACGCCCTGCACGTCAACGAGGTGCCGTTCATCAACGGCGGCGAGCCGCTGCTGTGGGTGCCCGAGATCCCCATCTGGTTCTCGCTCACGTTCATCAGCGCCACCATCGCGGTCGCGACCATCGCGAGCCTCCTCAAGACACGCGGCGACCGCAGCAAATCCGAGCGCTCCACGGTGCAGGGCGAGCCCATCGAGACGGCCGCCGAGGCGGCGGATGCCCGGGTTGCGACGGACGCGCGCACGAGCACCAGCCCGACCTCGAGCGAGGTGTCCAGCTCGTCCTCGGGCGAGGCGACCCGCACCGGCGGGCGGTCCAACGACGCCTGACCGCAAGCGCCGCCTCCCCGGCGATCGCTGCCAGTCAAATGGCCCTTCTGGACTTCCCAGAAGGGCCATCTGGCTGGCAGCGATGTGGATGCGGTGCGCGGGGTCACGGGGGTGGTGCGACAGCAGAGCGCGGGGCGAGCGCGGCGCGCGGCGCGAGAACGTGGCGCGCGGGGCGAGCGCGCGGCGGGGTTACTCCTCGAGGGGGCCGAGGGCGGCTTGGGCGACGAAGCGGGCGACGGGCGACGCCGTCACCTCGAGCTCGATGACCGCGATCGTGTTCGTGCCGGATTTGAGGATCGAGCCCGGCACGTAGAGCGTCTGCTGCGGCCCACTCCGCCAGTAGCGCCCGAGCAGGAAGCCGTTGACGAGCGCGTATCCCTTGCCCCACTTCGAGGTGTCCAGGTACAGGTCCGCCGGCTCTTCGAGCTCGAACTCGCCGCGAAGGCCTGTGAGCCCGAGCGGCGTCCCGGGATGAGCCAGTGACGAGGATGCGTCGGCGGCAGCGAGGCCAGCACCACCGACATCGGCAGGAGCACCAGCAGAACCAGCGGCGATGTCAGCCCCGGCCGAGCCGATCGCGGCTCCGGCTTCGGCGACGTCGATGGGGGTCGCCGTCCACCCTTCGAGCGGTACCCCGTCGAGGAGTGGCGTGCCGATGATGCCCTTCTCCTCGCCGATGCGCTCGGCGTAGTTCACGCGGCCCTGCTCTTCGACGAGCACGCGCAGTCGCTGCCCGGGCGGGACGACGATCGCGGTCTCGTGGAGGGTGCGCGAGAGCGTGCCGACTGGGATGCCGTCGACCGAGACCCACGCGTGGTCGCGCACCTCCTCGAACTCGAGCAGGCGAGGCGTGGATGCGTCGGGCAGCTCGACTTCGTAGCTGACGAGCGCGCTGAGGTGCTGCAGCGCGTCGAAGGTCGGTGGCACGGCGTGCGTCGCAGGCGAGGCGAGAGTCCCGGCCGAGCGAGCGGTGTCAGCCGATGCAGCCGAACCGGGCGAGCCGGCGCGGGCGTCCGAGACGGCCGGCAGCCACGCATCCGCCGCAACGACGGAGAGTGGAGCCGTGAACTCGGGCGCAGGTCCGCCGGCGGCCGGCGACTCGGCGGGCACGTCCGCGTATTTCGCGATGACGTCCTTGAACGCAAAGAACTTCGGGGTCGGGTTGCCGGCCTCGTCGAGTGGGGCGTCGTAGTCGTAGGACGTCGCGATGGGCAGGTAGCGGCCTTTGTGGTTGGCGCCGTTGGTGAGGCCGTAGTTGGTGCCGCCGTGGACCATGTAGAAGTTGACGGAGGCGCCGGCGGCGAGGAGCGCGTCGAGCTCGCGTGCCGCATCTTCGACGCTGGTCGTGTGGTGGAAGGCGCCCCACCAGTCGAACCAGCCGTCCCAGAACTCCGCGCACATGAGGGGGCCGGTGGGCTGGTGGCGTCGCAGGGTGGCGAGGCGCTCGTCGGCGCGCGACCCGAACGAGCCGGTGAGGTGCGCGCCTGCGACGCTGCCGTCGCTCAGCATCTGGTCGGTGGGCTGGTCGATCGTCGTGAGCGGCACGGTGATGCCCGCCTCGCGCGTGACCTCGATGAGCCGCTCGAGGTAGGCGGTGTCGTTGCCGTAGGCGCCGTATTCGTTCTCGATCTGCACGAGCACCACGGGACCGCCCAGGTCGATCTGCCGCGGTGCGACGATGTCGTAGACGCGTCGCAGGTACGTCTCCACCTCGGTCAGGTACGCGGGCTCCGACCGGCGCAGCCCGATCCCAGGCATCGCCGTGAGCCAGGTCGGCAGGCCGCCATTGTGCCATTCGGCGCAGATGTACGGTCCGGGCCGCACGATGGCGTGCATCCCCTCGGCGGCGATGAGGTCGAGGAAGCGTCCGAGGTCGTTCCAGCCCGTCGCATCCCACTCCCGCTTGCGGGGCTCGTGCGCGTTCCACGCCACGTACGTCTCGATGGTGTTGAGCCCCATGAGCTTCGCCTTGTGGATGCGGTCGGCCCACTGCTCGGGATGCACGCGGAAGTAGTGCAGGGCCCCGGAGAGCACGCGGTGCGGCTCGCCGTCGAGGAGGAAGTGCTCGTCGCCGATCTCGAAGGTCATATGGGCGTGTTCCAGTCTTCTGTCTGCGTCGGCAGGGGTTCGGTTTCGGTGAGGTGAGGCGCGGCGCGGGTCGGCGGGCCAGCTGGCCGCGGCTCAGCGGAGGACGGCGTCGCCGGAGCCTTCGACGAGGCCGCGCACGTCGCCCCAGCTCGGCTGCGACTCCCAGTCACCGTCGGCGCGGCACGCGCAGGCTCCGCAGGCGGCGGCGGTGAGCATCCGCTGCTCGAGGGTGCCGCCGCGGGTGAGTTCGACGAGGTAGCCGGCGGCGAACGCGTCTCCGGCTCCGACGGTGTCGACGACGTCCACGCGGTAGGCGGGCACCTCGAGCTCGAGCTCGCCGTCGACGCCGGATGCGCCGTGCTCGCCGCGCTTGATGAGCACTTGGGTGGGCCCGAGGGCCTGCAGGGCGCGGGCTTGCTCGAGGGGCGAGGATTCGCCGACGATCATGGCGGCCTCGTCGTCGCCGGCGAAGACGATGTCGCTGAGCGCGACGAGCTCCCGGTAGCGGGGCGCGGCGGTCTCGGCCGACCAGAGCTTGCTGCGGTGGTTGACGTCGAACGACACCGTCACGCCGCGCTCGCGGGCGAACCGGACGGCGTTCAAGATCGTCTCGGCCGAGCTGTCGCTGAGGGCGAGGCTGATGCCGGTGACGTGCAGCACGTCTGCCCCGGCGATCACGTCGCTCGGCACGTCGGCCGGGGTGATGCGGCTGCCCGCGAACCCGTGCCGGTAGTAAGTGACGCGGCTGTGCCCTGGGCGTGGCCGGTCCTTGACCATGAGGGCCGTGGGAACATCCGCGTCGATGCTCGCGTGCAGCTGCACCTGCTCGGCCCTGAGGGTGCGACGGATGCGGTTGCCGATGGCGTCGTCGCCGAGCCGTCCGATCCAGGCGACCTCGCTGCCGAGGCGGGCGGCGGCGATCGCGACGTTGCTCTCGGCGCCGCCGAAGCTCATCTCCGCGTCCGACTGCAGGTCGAAGCCGCCGGCGCGGCGCGCGAGCACGAGCCCGAGCGCCTCACCGATGGTGACGATGCCGCTCACGCGGCGGCCGCCTTGGTCTGCAGCACCTGGGCGGCGATCTCTGACGCCTCGCGTGCCGCCGCGGCCACCGCATCCGCTCCGGCGTCAAGCAGCTTCGCGCCGCCGAGCCAGCTGCCGCTGACAGCGAAGACGGCCGAATGCTCGAGGTGCTCGGCGAGGTTCGCGGGTGCGATGCCGCCGCTCGGCATGAACGTGATGCCGCGGAACACGGACGCGTAGGTGCCGAGCAGCGCGAGCCCGCCGAAGTTTCCGGCGGGGAACAGCTTGAGCTGGGTGAGCCCCAGCTCGCGGGCCGCCGTGATGTCGGTTGGCGTGAGGGTGCCGGGGAGCACGGGCACGCCCGCGCGCTGTCCGGCGCGCACCACGTCGGCCGAGAGGCCGGGCGACACGAGGAACTGGGCACCCGCATCCAGCGCCTGCTGCGCCTGCTCGACGTCGAGGACCGTGCCGGCTCCCACGATGAGGTCGGGGCGGCCCGCGATGTGGCGCATCGCGGCGAGCGCCCCGTCGCCGCGGAGGGCGATCTCGACGATGCCGATGCCGCCGGCGACGAGCCCGTCGGCGAGCGCTTCCGCCTGCGCGGTGGTGCTCGGTGTGGAGAGGGGAACGATGGGGTGCCCCTCGAAGAGGGAGCTCATCGCGCGAGCCACCCGCCGTCGACGGGGAGGACGACGCCCGTGACGTACGCGGCGGCGGGGCTCGCGAGGAACACGGCGGCGCCGCCGAGGTCGTCGGCCTCGCCCCAGCGGCCGGCCGGGATGCGCTCGAGGATGGAGCGCGAGCGGTCGCTGTCTTCGCGCAGCGCCTCCGTGTTGTCGGTGGCGATGTAGCCGGGGGCGATGGCGTTGACGGTCACGCCGCGCGCCGCCCACTCGTTGCTGAGCGCGTGCACGAGGCCCGCGATGGCCGACTTCGATGCGGTGTAGCCGGGCACGTTGATGCCGCCCTGGAAGCTGAGGAGGCTCGCGGTGAAGATGATGCGGCCCTCGCCGCGCTCCACCATCGCGCCGCCGACGAGCTGGCTGAGCACGAACTGGCTGGAGAGGTTGACCTGGATGACCTCGTCCCACCAGTCGAGCGAGTGCTCGGCCGCTGGTGCGCGGCGGATGGTGCCGGCGTTGTTGACGAGGATGTCGGCGTGCTTGACGGCGTCGCCGAACTGCTCGACCGCGGCGCGGTCGGTGAAGTCGACGCCGTGGCCTTCGAAGCTGCGGCCGAGGGCGCGGACGCGCGTGCCGACCTCGCCGCCGTCGGCTTCCTGCTGCGAGGAGGCGGCGATGATGTCGGCGCCGGCTTCGGCGAGGGCGGTGGCGATGCCGAGGCCGATGCCGCGGCGGGCTCCCGTGACGACTGCGGTCTTTCCGGTGAGGTCGAAGCTGGTCATGGTTAGCCTTCCTGAACGTTGACGAGGATCTTCATGGCGGCGGCACCCGACAGCTGGTCGAAGGCAGCCTGGGTCTCGCTCAGCCCGACGACGCTCGTGATGAGCTCGTCGGCGGGGACGGCGCCGGATGCGAGCAGCTCGATGGCTCGCTCGAAGTCGGCGCGCACGTAGACGCGGGCGCCGATGAGCTCGAGCTCGCGCCAGAAGACGCGGTGGAGGTTGATGGGCACCGGGTTGGGGTGGATGGCGACGAGCACGACGCGTCCGCGGACCTTCGCGTAGTCGACGGCGGTGAGGGCGGTGACGGCGACGCCGGCGACCTCGAAGACGACGTCGGCGCCGGCCGAGCCGGTCGCTTCCTCGATGATCGCGACCGCGTCGCTCGTGGTCGGGTCGATGGTGCGGGCGCCGAGGCGCTCGGCGAGCGCGCGACGCTCGGGGTTGGGCTCGATGACGTAGACGGTCGCGCCGGTGGCGGCGGCGACGAGCGCGATGAGCTGGCCGATGGGGCCGCCGCCGATGATGACGGCGGTCTCGCCTTCGGTGAGCCGCGAGCGCGACACGTCGTGGCAGGCGACGGCGAGCGGCTCGACGAGTGCGGCGTGCTCGAGGGAGAGGGATGCTGGCAGCGGGACGACGAGGTCCTCGCGCACATTCCACAGCTCCTGCAGCGAGCCGGGCGAGTCGATGCCGACGAAGTTCAGGTTCTGGCAGATGTGCGAGTTGCCGGCCTTGCAGGCGGGACAGGTGCCGCACCAGTCGAGGGGCATGACGGTGACCTTGTCGCCGGCGGCGAACGCGGTGACGCCCTCGCCGACGGACTCGACGGTGCCGCTCATCTCGTGGCCGATGGCCTGCGGGACGTCGACGCGTGCATCCATCGACCCGTGCAGCACGTGCAGGTCGGTGCCGCAGATGCCCGTGTAGGCGACCCGGATCTGGACTTCGCCGCTGGCCGGCGCTGGCGCCTCGACCTCGTTGACGATGATGCGGTGCTCGCCGCTGTACTGCGCTGCTCTCACTCCCGTGCTCCCTTGCTCGGTGAAACTTGTTTCCGTTGCGAGGTCCGACTGGCGGAACTCGGTTTCATCTGGCTACTATAGCGGTCGTGGCGAGCGCAAAGGCAAGCGCCGCCAGTACTCAACGAGGAGGAACCATGCGGATCAGCAAGATCAGCAAGATCGGCGCCATCGCAGGCGTCGCAATCGCAGGACTGACCCTCAGCGCATGCTCTGGCGGCGGCGCGGGCGGCGGCGCTGAAGGCGGAGCGGAACCAGGCGTCGGCGAGCTCATGGGCAGCGAGAAGGCCTTCCGGGTCGCCTTCAACCAGAGCGTCGAGCACCCCCAGGCCCAGGCGCTGCTCGAGTTCTCCGACGAGCTGTACGAGGCGACCGACGGCCGCTTCTCGCTCGACCTCTACACCGACGAGGTGCTCGGCGACCAGGCATCCACGATCGAGCAGGTGCAGTCAGGCACCATCGACTTCGCGATGATCGCAGGCTCGCTGCTCGAGAACTTCGAGCCCGACTTCTCCGTCGTGAACCTCCCCTACCTCTACGACTCGCCAGAGCACCAGATGCAGGTGCTCAACGACGAAGCCATCATGGGCGACCTGTACGGCGCCGTCGAAGACGACAGCATCAAGGTGCTGTCCGCATTCCACGGCGGCGTGCGCAACGTCTACTCCAGCAAGGGCGCCGTCGAGACGCCGGCCGACCTGGCCGGACAGAAGATCCGCGTCATCGGCTCCGACACGAACGTCAAGATGATGGAGCTCATGGGCGGCGTCGGCACGCCGATGGCCCAGGGCGAGGTCTTCACGGCCATCCAGTCGGGCGTGCTCGACGGCGCCGAGAACAACGAGCTCATCTACTCGAGCCTCTCGCACGACGAGATCGCGCCGTTCTACTCGCAGACGCAGCACCTGATGATGCCCGACTACCTCATCGCGGGCACCACCGTGTGGGACGGCATCGAGCCAGACGTGCAGGCCACGATGACGGACCTGCTCGCAGCGAGCTCCGACCGTGAGCTCGAGCTCTTCGCCGAGGCAGTCGACGCCGCCAAGGGCGAGGCCGAAGAGGCCGGCGCCACGTTCAACGAGGTCGACGTCGAGACGTTCCGCGAAGCGACCCTCCCGCTCCACGAGGAGCGCGTCACGAACGAGCGCACGCAGGCCATCTACGACGCCATCGAAGCAGCGAGGAGCTAGCTCGTGAAGCAAGCCGCCGCCGCAGTCGAGCTGTGGTTCGGACGCATCCTGAAAGCACTGGTCATCGCGCTCTTCGGCGTGCTGCTGCTGCTCGTGGTGTGGCAGGTGTTCACCAGACTCGTGCTGAACGCGCCGAGCGCGTGGACCGAGGAAGCCGCACGCTTCACCTTCGTGTGGGTCAGCTTCATCGGCATCGCCGTCGTCGTCGGCCAGAAGGCTGACGTCGTCATGGACTTCCTCGTCGAGCGCCTGCCGAGGCAGCTCCAGCGCGGAGCCGACATCGTCGCCTACCTCGCCACCCTCGCGTTCGTCCTCTACGCCCTCGTCTACGGCGGCGGCAAGCAGGCGATCCTCGCCTGGGGGCAGTCCAACCCCATCCTCCCGGTGACGCAGGGCCAGCTCTACCTGGCCCTGCCCATCGCGGGCATCCTCTTCTCGCTCTACATCGTCCTGCACATCTCGCGCACGCTCTCGCCCGGCTACTCCGTCAGGTCGCGTGGGCATGAGGACCCGGAGGCCGCATCCATATGATCGAGCCAGGTCTCATCGCACTGATCCTCGTCGGCGGGCTCGTCCTGCTGCTCGCGCTCGGTGCCCCCATCTCCATCAGCATCGGACTGCCCTCGGCGATCTGCATGCTCCTCATCCTCGGCTTCGACAACGGAGCCATCACCAGCGCGCAGCAGATGTTCCGCGGCGCCAACTCGTTCGCCCTGCTCGCGATCCCGTTCTTCGTCCTCGCCGGCGTCATCATGAACAACGGCGGCATAGCGGAACGGCTCATCAATCTCGCCCGAGTGCTCGTCGGGCGGATGCCCGCGCCGCTCGCGCAGACCAACGTCATCGCGAACGCGATCTTCGGCACCGTCTCCGGTTCCGCCGTCGCCACGGCCTCCGCAGTCGGCGCCACCATGGCGCCCATGCAGAAGAAGGACGGCTACGACCCCGCGTTCTCCACCGCCGTGAACGTCGCCTCAGCCCCCGCCGGCATGATCATCCCGCCGAGCAACACGCTCATCATCTACTCGCTCGCGGCGGGTGGAACGTCGGTCGGCGCCCTGTTCGTGGCCGGGTACATCCCGGGCGCCCTCTGGGCACTCGCCTGCGCCGTGGTCGTCTTCTTCTACGCCCGCAAGCACCCGGAGCTGCGCGGCAAGCCGCTGCCGGCGTTCGGCATCATCCTCGGCACCTTCCTGAAGGCGCTCCCCGCGCTCGGCCTCATCGTCGTCGCGATCGGCGGCATCGTCGCCGGGTTCTTCACCCCGACCGAGGGCTCGGCCGTGGCCGTCGTCTACGCCCTGCTGCTGTCGTTCATCTACCGCACGGTGTCCGTGAAGGACCTGCCGCGCCTCCTCTTCGAGTCCGCGCGAACCAGCTCCATCGTGATCTTCCTGATCGCCGTGTCCTCGATCATGGCGTTCGTCATGACGTACGCTCGCCTGCCGCAGCTGCTCGCCGACACGCTCTTCGGCTGGACGGACTCCAAGGTCGTCGTGCTGCTCATCATGATGATCGTGCTGATCATCATCGGCATCCCGCTCGACCCGACCCCGGCCATCCTGATCTTCACACCGATCTTCCTGCCCATCGCGATCTCCTACGGCGTCGACCCCGTGCACTTCGGCATCATGATGGTCATGAACCTCTCGATCGGTGTGATCTCGCCGCCGTCGGCGCCCGTGCTGTTCGTCGGAGCGCAAGTCGCGGGGGTGAGGCTCGAACCGGTCATCATGCGCCTCCTCCCCTTCCTCCTCGCGCTCATCGTCGTCCTCTTCCTGGTCGTGTTCGTGCCGCAGCTCTCGCTCTGGCTGCCGGGCCTCTTCGGCCTGGTCTGACCCGACCACCCCTGACCAGACACCCCCTGACCTCAACCGCAAACGAAAGGCATCCCCTTGTCTCACCAGTACCGTCCGGGCCGCCCGGAAGACATCCCCACCCTCGACCAGCAGGGACTCCGCGACCGCTACCTCGTCGAGCAGCTCCTCACCCCCGGTGAGATCCGCATCGTCTCGACGCACTTCGATCGCGTCGTCACCGTCGGCGCCGTCCCCGTCGACGCACCCCTCAAGCTCGAGACCGTCGACGAGCTGCGCAGCGAGAACTTCCTCGACCGCCGCGAGATCGGCTTCGTCAACACCGGCGGCACGGGAACGATCGTCGCCGACGGCGAACGCTACGAGCTCGCCAAGACCGCCGTCCTGTACCTCGGCCGCGGCACCGTCGACGTGACCTTCGAAAGCGCCGACGCCGCCGACCCCGCGAAGTTCTACGGCTTCAGCGCACCCGCGCACACCGCCTACCCGAACACGCTCGTCACCCCGGAAGAGGGCACGATCCGCGAGCTCGGCGACCAGGTCACCTCCAACCGCCGCACGCTGCGCCAGTGCATCCACGAGAACGGCGTCAAGAGCTGCCAGATCGTCATGGGCGTCACCAGCCTGCACGCCGGCAGCATGTGGAACACCATGCCAGCCCACACCCACGACCGCCGCACCGAGGTCTACCACTACTTCGACCTCGACGACGACCAGCGCGTCGTGCACCTCATGGGCGACCCCAAGGAGACCCGCCACCTCATGGTCGCGAACGGCGACGTCGTCCTCTCCCCGAGCTGGTCCCTGCACTCCGGAGTA
This sequence comes from Pseudoclavibacter sp. JSM 162008, assembly GCF_041366455.1. Classification (NCBI taxonomy): domain Bacteria; kingdom Bacillati; phylum Actinomycetota; class Actinomycetes; order Micrococcales; family Microbacteriaceae; genus Pseudoclavibacter; species Pseudoclavibacter sp. JSM 162008. The sequence continues at coordinate 249,933 of NZ_JBEWYX010000001.1, read as the reverse complement.
GGATCCTCAAGCTACTCGTTCGTATGGGCGATGGCCGGCGAGAACCAGTCGTTCGACGACATGGACTCTGTGCCGATCACCGACATGCGGTGATGACGGAGACGACGAGGATGGTCATCATGGACGACGTGGACCGCTCCCCCGCACCATCTGCAGGGGCCAGCGAGAAGACGCTCCGCGTGCTCGCGGCGGCCCTCGCGCACCCGCGGTTCACCGACATCGTCGCGGAGGCCGGGCTCGCGAAGGCGACCGTGCACCGCATCCTCGCCACCCTCGTCTCGCAGGAGTACCTCGGCGGCAGCGCCGAGCAGGGATACCGGGCCGGCCCGACCCTGCTCGCGCTGTCCGGCCGGGCGCTCGCGAGCGTCGACATCTCCAGCGTCGCCGCCCCTCTCGTGGAGCAGCTCGCGGCCGAGGTCGACTGCACCATCCACGTCGGCGTCGCGACCGACTCGGAGATGGTCTACGTCATCCGCCGAGACGCCGCGAAGCCGTACCGCATGCGATCCCGCGTCGGCCTCGCCGTGCCCATGCACAGCTCCGGTATGGGCAAGGTCGTGCTCGCCGACTGGGCACCCGAACGGGTCGACGCACTCGCCGAGCGCGTGGGTCTCCCCCGACGCACCGACCTCACGATCACCGACCTCGACGCCCTCCACGAGGAGCTCGCACGCGTGCGGGCTCGCGGGTACGCGACCGACCTCGGCGAGAACGAGAGCGGCACCGTGTGCGTGTCGGCACCCATCCGCGACCACACGGGCGCCGTGACACACGGACTCTCCGTGTCGTCGATCGAGCTCGAGTACCCCGGGCACACCATCGAGGAACTCGCGCCCGCCGCGATCGCCGCGGCCGACCGCATCTCGCGGGAGCTCGGGGCGCCGAGCGCGTAAGGCTGCGAGCGCTTCTGCAGCTCAGAGACGCCCGCCACCAGCATCAGCTGGCGGCGGGCGCCTCTTTGCGTCGGGCCCGGCGGCGGGGCGGCCCGGCCTGTCCAACATCAGTGCAGATTCGAGCGATGACACGATTCATTCGCCGAGAACCGCCCATTCAGCACTGATGTTGGACAGCGGTCCCGGAGCGACGGTCCGGCGGAACCACGGCGCCGCCAGCTCGAGGCCCGGTCGCCGACGTCCGCGACACAGCGGCGAGACACTGCGGGCTGGAGACACCGCTGACCAACTTCAGTGATCAGCTGGCCGGTGCAACGCGCTACGCGCCAGAACCGGGCAAATCATCACTGGAGTTGGTCAGAGGTGGAGGCAGAAGTGGGCCCGGGCGGCTCAAAAGCCAGCTCGAGGCCCGGGGAGTGACATGTCGACGAGCGCCAGCTCTGGCACTTCGTCGCGGATGCACGCGAGCGCTTCGGCGATGTCGGCGGCGCGCGTGACCCGGTGCCCGGCGTGCTTGAGGGCGCGTCTCAGCCCCCTTGCCAACTGGTCGTCGTCTTCGCAGAGCAGCACGCGCATGGGGTCGAGTTTATTTCACGCGTTTGTGGGGCTCAGCTCGAGGGAATGTTGGGCCACTCGCTGGTGAGGTACGCGCCGAGAGCTCGGTGCCTGAACGTGTAGAGGGGCCCCTCTGGAGTATGCCGCGCTTTCGGTCGAGTCTCTGCGCGATGGTTCCGTCTTCGGTGGCTCGCTCGTGACCGAGTGCTCTGGCGATCTGTGTGAGCTTCCGGTCGGCGACGGGGAGCTCAGCCATCGCGTGGAGGAACTCGCGCTCCCGTTGTGGGAGACGTTCGAGAATGCGCTCCACGTGGGCTTCTGCTTCATCTCGCGCATGTTGCCAGCCAGCCAGCACATGGTCACGGGTGATGACGTTTCCCGTGTCGGCGTACCAAGCTCGCTCACCCGCTAACTGGAAGAGGAAAGGCTCGCCGTGAGAAAGTTCGACGATCTGTTGCTGAGCCGCCGGTTCCATGAAGATTCGCGTCGGCGAACCGTCCGCGGCGAGGACGGGCCAGCCTTCGGTCACGAACGGCTGAAGGGCCGCCAGAAGGTCATCGTCTTCAATTGGCGCGAGCGTGGTCTTCTGGAAGCGGCGCACGAAGGTGGCCCCTTGACGGGCGCCCGCTACGTCTTCGAATTCCGGCAGTCCGGAAAGGTAAACGGCGATGGGAAGCGCCACCGTGAAGTTCATCCCACCGGGAGCGACTTCAGGTTCTTCATGCACGAGGGCGTCCCCCAGGGCGACGAACACCTGCGAAATCACATCTCCCGACGAAATGTTCTGGATTTCGTCGATGTGCACGAGAACGGCGGTACCCCCTCGTCTGCGCGCCGCGCGGCCGATCTCGACGAGCAGTTCCGTGAGCACCGTGTGTGGATCTGGACTGTCCTGCTCCTCACGGAGCGTCAGCGAAACACCGGCCATTGCGACAGTCTGGACGCGATTGAGGAGTAGCCCCAGCTTCTTATCGCGCTTCTGCGACAGGCCAGCCGTGTGCGCTAGCTCGATCAACGCAGTTGCGACCCGCTTGAGCGGGTCAGCCCCGGAAGGAAGGCGTAGTTGCGGCGTGACCCAGTCACCCTGGGCTGCGGCGAGTTCAGCGGGGTGCGCATGTTGATAACATTATCGAGCACCAGGAAGATTGATAAAGTTATCAACAGCTTGGCGTCTGTCGAGACAAAACTCAGGGGTCGACGCTCCGAGCCTATTGCCACGCACTGCCGGGCTTCAGCGCAGGGGCTTCGAGAACCAGAGCCAGCCGGTGAGGGTGAGTCCCCAGACCAGGAACAGCGGGTCCCAGAGGAGCGCGTGGCCGATCATGGCGTCGTGGTCGTAGCCACCCTCGGGGGTGAGGATGCCGAGCAGCACTGCGCTGCTTGCGACGATGTTGACGAGTCCGTAGAGCACGATGCCGCCGCCGCCCACCCAGCTGATCGCTCGCCAGGTTCTCGGCCACGGCATCCGCTGCGCGTCGACGGCGACGGGGATGAGCGCGGCGAGGGCCTTCACGAGGGCGACCGCGCCGAGCATGAGGCCAGACTCAAGCGGTTCGCGCCTCGAGAACTCGACGGCGACCGCGCCGATGGTCGACAGCAGCCATGTTCCGCCGAGCGCCCAGTAGGCTCTGAAGGCGCCGTGCACGAGGCCGATCGTGGCGGCGACGAGCACGAGAATGCGCGCGGTGCGGCGGGTGCTGGGAGTGCGGGGGCTTCGGGATGTTCGCGCTGCTCGATCGCTTCGCGTGCCGTCGCCCATCCCCTACTCCCCCGGCGTCTGATCGCTGGAGTCCTCCAGGTAGACGAGCCCGTTGCCGTCCGGGTCCTCGAAGGAGAACATGGGCTCGACGCCCTCCCAGCGCAGCACTTCGTCGTTGTGGAGCTCGACGCCGCTCGCCTTGATGCGGTCGTGCGCCTCCTCCGCGTCGGTGGTGCCGAGGCGCACCGCGATCGGGATCTCACTGTCGTGCGGCAGCAGCACGATGCCCACGCTGGAACCGGGCGGGAGCACCTCGACGTAGCGGGCGCCCGGCCACGCTTCGACGTCCATGACGAGCTCGCAGCCGAGCACGTCCGTGTAGAAGGCGAGCGCCGCATCCACATCGGAGACAGGGATCGAGACGCTGATCACGCGCGTTGTCTTAGGCATGGGTCCAGTTCACCGCGCGGGGGCCGCGATGGCCAGAGCTGGGCGTGGATGTGGAGGGAGTTCGGTGGAGAGGGGCAATAGTTCCCGTGCACCGCCGATGTCAACACCCGGACATCACCATGCGAGATCCTTCCTATCGTGTTTAGGATGGAGTCACTGACCGGTCGCATAGTTCGTCGCGATCGCACGTTCGAGTACTTCCAATAGAGATGCGGGCGAACCGCTCGGCAGGGCACGGGACCAATTCGTGCCGACCATCCATTCTTTCTTCGGAGAAGAGAACATGCCACAGTCGATACATGGCCGACGCTCGGTAGTCGTGGGCGGCGCAGGCGCCGTGGGTGCAGCACTTGCTGGACTCTTCTCGTCACCCGACGGCGCAGTCGCTAGCGCCCAGGGACAACCATTCCATCACCGAGCACCAACTGTACTGACTGCAGACGAACAGACGACGATCGACAAAATCGCGGTCGTCGCAGAGGCTAGACGCTTCTCCGGTATCGACCCCACGGGAACGACCGACTCAACCACGGGTTTGCAGGCGGCGATGGACGCCACCCCCGATGGCGGCACCCTATTGATCCCCGCGGGAAGGTACCTCCTCTCAACCGCTATCTCACCGAGAAACGGAAAGTCGATCACCGTATCGGGATACGGCGCCAAACTGGTCGCCACATCCACAAAGTCGATAATCTCCCTACGGGGTACCTACGACGCGACGATCGCTGTTAGCTCAGCAGCCGACACCGCTGTAACCTTCCCCACAGGGAAGGCCGTACCCACCTCGGTGATCAAACTCGCAACGACCGTTGCCTGGACCCCTGGCGACGTCGTGAAGATCGTGGCCGATGACCTCATTGAAGGCTCGCGACCAGGTTCTCGCCGCATCGGTGAATTTGGGGTGGTCTATTCAGTCTCGGGGTCTACCGTCACGTTATCGGGACGCCTCCGCGAGCAGTACCGGACGAACGTTCGCATCACAAGAATCTCTCGTCAAACCATAAGCGTCTTGGGTCTTGAACTCGAATGCATCGGGTCAAATCTATCACAGACTTCCAACGAGGCACTACTTGCCTTTAACCGACTACTAAACCCGCGGATTCAAGATGTCCGTGTAACTCAATCCAGCAATAAGGTAATAAGCCTAAACTCCTGTTTCGGTTACCTGGTTGAGAACGTCGATGTCGGCTACGCTCGCGATGCATCTGGTGAGAGCGCACTCGGCTACGGCATTGTGGACAATTGCTGCAGTTTCGGCAGAGTAATCGGTGGGACATTCAGACATGTCCGCCATGCCTACACCGATGACACGCCAGAAGTCACTGCCAACAATTCCGACCTGACCTACTATGGACGCACGTATGGCACTCTCCTAATCGGAGTCGAGTCCTTCATGACCACTTCGGCCGGTTTCTCGACTCACCACAGCTCCGAGGGCGTGACGTTTGCAGCGTGTCGAACAATGGGTGGCGTTCCCGCCGGCGGAACTCCTGCTGGTTTCGAACTCAGAGGTCGCAGACATCGGATCACAGACTGCACCGCCCATCAGTACGTCTACGGCATCAGTATCAGAACCGAGTCAGGGGGCGGCGAATCTTGGGGCCACCATATTTCCAACTTCAACGCCGAGCGCATGTCCGATGCTGCGATCATCTTCAATGTGAATCAGTCCGGACACCCAAAGCAAAACACCCGTGACACGCGCCTCAACGCGATCGTAGATGGCATCGTTGCCACAGATTGCAACCGCCTGGTGTACTGCGAGAACGCAGTGATTAATATCTCTAACGCGACCTACGTCGCCCCCGAAGGGGTCGACGACGGACTGTACGAGGGATTCTTCTCCCGCAATAGCGAAACACTGGCCCGAAACATAGTTTTGGACTACACCTACAACAAAGCGGGCAAACCGCGTCCCTTCATTACCGGCTCCACGACCGGCAGAACCCCTGGTAGACAAAATACGACCATCACGGATCTTGACGTTCGCATCACGCCTAGCGCCGCTGCAAGGGCGTACTTCGTATTCGGTGGCACAGAGAACCGCATAAACGCCCGCCAGGTGCGCCTCCAAAACCCTTTTCCCTCGATGCCCGGTGAGGCTCACTCGACGTCGTCATGGGAATGGGAAGTAGATTTCATCGATGGCGTCGAACGCACGGATCTGAGCTCCGCCTTTTTCCTACTCCGAGCACCTCTCCTAGTCGATTCACTAGCCAATGTTGCTAGATCCTCAGACAAGACTGTGACTATACAGATACTGGGCGAAGGAAAATCCATTGCAGTCAATTCTCTCCCCAAGGGACGCCGTCGGGGTCAGCAGTGGGTTTTTATGCAGATGACAATGGGCACCACAACATTCGTCAACGGGACAGCGGCGCGGATGGCACTGAAATCTGCCGCCAATCGAGCGCTCACGAAAGGTCGTCGCCTCGAACTGGTCTGGGATGGTGCACTCTGGCAGGAAATGATCCACATCTAACAGGGGTGCTGAGCTTGATCAAGGGGATTGACTTCACCGTATTGTCGCCTTAGCTTCGCCTGCCATCGAACCGTCGGGGCTGTGCGCTCTGACGACGACCGAGTCCGTGCCACTAGCCCGACTGAGGGTAATTGTTCGTTCAAACACTCTAAAACCAGTCCCGGCAACCTCGATTTGACTCTCCGCTCCAAGACCGCTGATGCTGAGCAGGGAGACGGGCCTCGCGTTCGACGAGGAGATGGTGATCCGCACGGACGCTTCGTCGCTGCTGTGTCGGTGCGCTTCGGCCTGCACAATTTCGGGACCATCCGCCATGAGGAACACCGTATTTACATCCAGACGAGTTTCGAACATGACCCCGATGCGATGAATCTCACCGCCGGACATTGAATACCCGGAGGGCTTAACAAACGCGCGAAGCTTGTTAGCTCCGAGGTCGAATAAGACGCGCTTTCCCTTCCGCTCCAACACGATGTGAGAAGTTTCCACTTCTTGATTTTCATCGCCGTGAGAAAACGACGACCCGTCGGAGAACGTCAACTTGTCACCTTCTTTGATGAGGACGGGGATCCGCTGGATGCACTCGCCTGCGCGCTCCGTTATAAACGTGTAGCGCAGCCCCTGATCCCAGTACCCCCAACCCGTCGCGTAGTCAGCCAAGCCAGTGTCTGCCTGTGTCCGCTGCGCGAAAAGTCCAGTCTTTCCTCGAACCTCGTCGACATCGATCACACGGTCCTCAGCGGACGTCCGACTGTCGAAAAACTCGCTCGTGGAACTCGACTGTCGGGTGGTGAATTCGCGGTTAGGCCCGAGCGCTTCCCATCCCTCGGGGTTGTCCGGGTCGTTGGTGCCCACCAGGATCGTGCCGAGACGCGGGCTCCACAGGGTTCCGAGCTGACGCGTCGACTTATCGTTCTCCATCCAGTCGCCAAAGACGCTCGCTGCGTAGTAGCTCGGTCGGCGAACGAAAAGATACTGATCCTTCTGGGAACCGCTTTCGAGCTTCGTAAAACGCTCGCTCGTCAGGACAGGGAGTTGCTTCTCCAGAGCGTCACGCACAGCCCGAGCGGGCCCTTCGGGCGCCAACAGTCCATACATCCACGTTCGAGGTGATGTGTGCGGCTTTACAAGCTCGCTGACCGGTCCCGCCGCGGAGGCAAACTCTTCGCGAGAAGCAGCCTTGTCCTCCCTAGTCGGGAGGAAGAGCGCAATACTCGGCACGTCGTCGAGGAACACCTTCGCCAGCGCCCCTCTGTCTACGAGGTCTCCAGCGGGACGGGACACGGAGGTGGTCACATTCCGCGCGTGCAACGCCGGGACGTGCCAGAGCCCGCCGGTTCCGGGCTCCGGAAGCACAGCGAACGGCATGAAGCCCATGTACCTCCTCACCAACGGCACAATCTCCGGGTGTCCAGTGTGAGCGTGCAGCCAGGCAAGGTCGGGCATCGTGACCGTGAAGTTGTAGCCAAAGTCGACGCCGTAGGGCTCGTGCAGAAAGCCGGCGGGCGCTTGGCCGTGCGCGCACAGGTAGGAGATCCGCTCATATACAGCGTTCTGATCCGCCGGCGGATCAGGCAGGATCTGCAGGGCGCGCTGCGCACCAATCAGACCGGCAGCGACCTGGTTGAACACGCGAACGGGCCGCGTCCAATGCTTCGCCTGGACATCCATGAACCAGCGGACTGCACGCTCGATGCTCCTGCGAAGTTGGAGCATTGCGTCCGGTGAGGCCCCGATCTGCTGCAACGCCTCATAAGCATCGGCCTGGGCGACTATGCCAAACGTCGTGGCAGCCAGGGAGGGCTTTCCCTCGTACTCGGGGTAAGTACCGTCTTGCAGCTGGAGAGACGTGTAGTACGCGACCGCAGCCTCGATACGTGCCAGGAGAATCTCACTACGGTAGAGCGGATTCCAGTCTCGCTTGTTCGCTGCGAACCATGCGAGCGTCGATATGTGCTCCATGATCCGAGCGTTCGTTTCGGTCTGCGCGTTGGGGGGCCTCCACCATCCGCCCGCCATGAAGCCGTAATACTCCGCTTGGGGATCACCGATGATGTCGTTGGCCAGTGGCACTGCGGTCATCAGGTAGGGGGCAAGCACTTGCTCCGTGTCGAGGAATGAAGCTCGATCCGGAGCGGGGAATGCCGCCAGTTGCCCGAGAGGCTCACGCCACCGAATACGTAGATCCGGCACGAATTGTGACGCCAGGGCCAGGCCCCCGAGGCCCAGGGCTCCGTAAATAACCGCGCGCCGCGAGACGCGTCCGCCGCGTGGCTCCGCCTTTTCAGAGTCAGACACTTCAGACTCCTCCATCAAACCTCGCGTGCACCATCAACCACTCTCGAGTGAGTAGGTTCGCACATGCTTGTTACGCGAAACGTGGGTCCCGCATCGTGTTGTGCAGATCGACTGCAGAGGTAGGTGGGGTGGCAGCTCGGCGAAGAGGGCACCGGGATATTCTACCGTCGGTCAGCGCGGTGACGCGCGAGGCCCGCAGCCCGTCGTGCCCGGCATCTGATGGATGCCAAGGTGCGGCGCGAGCTGCGGGCCTTGTGGGATGGATCCCGCTAGTTCTTCGCCTTCGCCGACCGCTGGCACATCAGGAGTGCCGTCGCGCCGACGACCAGCATCGTAAGAGCTACGAGAATCCCTGCGACGGCGTCCTCTGACCCAGTAGTGACCAACGCGTCGGATCCACTGCCTGCTGCGTCGCTGCCGGTGGCCGGGGCCGTCGTCGAAGGAACGGGAGTCGACGTCGGGGATCCGGTGGGCTCGGTCGTCGCGGTGGGCGTGGGCTCCGCGGTCGGTACGGGCGTCACGGCCGGTTCGGCGGTACCGGGCGTGCTGGGCCCCGGCTGCTCGGCGCCCGCATCCACAAGGCTGAGTGTCCCGTCGGCGTTGATCTCGACCTGAGCTGCCATGGCGGCGGCGAGGTTGAGTCGCTGCCAGCTGCCCTCGGCGCCCTCATCGAGGGGGTACCCGGAGTCGATGGCAGTGAGCTCGAGCACCTGACGGCGTTGCTCGGGCGTGAGGTCGGGGTGGCTCGTGATGAGCAGCGACTCGGCGTTCGCGGGGATCGTCACCGCGTCGCCGGCGGGGGCGATCTGCGGGAACTCGTACGACATGCGCTGCTCGTAGAGCGCAAGTGCGTCCTCGTCGGACAGGTACGGGGTGTCGGCGGCGATGCAGTCGGCGAGCGCCGCACCGCATCGGGCCTCGAGGACGCCGCGCAGCTCGGTCTCGGCCTCAGCGAACAGCTCGCGGAACGCGGGGTCGCTCATGCGCCGTTCGACGATGTGCTGGCCCATCATGCGTCCGCTCATGACATCCAGCGGGTAGTGGGCGGCCATGACGATGCGGTTGTTGCCGGCCTCGGAGGTGCGGGCGAGGATCTGCGGGGCGAGCTCGGGCAGCATCATCGAGAGCGAGGTGCCCTGCCAGTAGGCCTGCGAGGTGTGGCCGCTCGGGTAGGCGCCGCTCGTGGAGCCCCAGGCGTCGCCGCCTTCCTTGTCGCGGTACTGGAGCAGCTCGGGGAAGCGGATGTAGGGGCGGTCGTAGTCGAAGAAGTTCTTCGACGGGTTCGACGACGAGTAGTAGCCGACGAGGCCGCCGCTCTTCGCGAGGAGCGCGTCGATCTTCGGGAGTTCGCCCGCCAGGCGCGCGTCGGTGTAGATGGCGCCCAGATTCGTGCCGAGCCCGTCGCCCATGGAGACGGACATGTCGTCGTACTGGTCGACGATCGCGAGCTCTACCTGCTCGGGGGTCGCCGAGTTGTTGATGTCGACGGTCTGGCTGTCGTTGAGCGCGATGATGTCAGCGCGGTCGGTGACGAGCCAGGAGAACTGGTCCATGATCGGCACGTAGTCGTAGTCGGCGTTCGACGGGTAGTCGTAGGCGAGCTGGTCGTCGGTGAACGGCTCGGCGGCGGATGCTGCCCCCGCGCCGAAGCCGGAGAGCAGCACCCCCAGCCCGGTCGTCACAGCGAGAGTGGAGGCGAGGCGTCGTCGAGACGTCGTGATGCGCATGCGGGGTTCGGCCTAACGGTCGGGGGATGAACTCCGCGAGCGTAGGGATCCGGGGAATCGCGGCAGTGTCCGTTAGGTGGACGGCTAGTGAACTTGTTTGTCCCCCAGGGGGCGTCATGAGACGTCGTCGGCGCGGATGAATAATCGCACTTCATCGAGTTGCCGGCCTTTACCCGCGACCACATACTTGGTCTGTCGACGATAGCCACAGACTAGAGTCGGCCGGTCCGCATCTGCCCAGATGGACCAAGACCGCCCCAGCTCCTATCGGAGTTGGGGCGGTCTCGTCAGTAACCCGTGTTAGTCAGTCAGTTGCCCAGCAAAGCTCTTGAGCCAGGGAACCAGGTCTGGCCCCAGCTTCGGGTCCTGGCTCGCGAGCTCGACTGTTGCCTTGATGTACTCGAGCTTGTTTCCGGTGTCGTACCGGCGGCCGCCATAGACAACGCCCACGACTCCGCCGAATGCCTCAGGATCACCTGCAAGAACCTCGAGAGCATCGGTGAGTTGGATCTCCCCGCCACGGCCGGGAGCTGTGCGCTCGAGAACATCGAACACTTCGGGACGCAACAGGTAACGACCGATGACGGCGAGGTTCGATGGCGCGTCTTCGCGGGCCGGCTTCTCAACGAGCCCGGTCAGCTGAATCGTGTCGGGGCCCACGACTCCCTGTTCCCGCGGAATGCTCGTGTCGTACGCGGCGACTCCGTACGCGGAGATCTGGTCAAGCTCGATCTCTTGGAGCGCGACGACGCTTGCGCCGGTCTGCTCGTGTACCTCGATCATGCGCTTGAGCAAGGATCCGCCAGAGGACATAATGTCGTCACCGAGCAGTACGGCGAAGGGCTCGTGGCCGATGTGCTGCTTGGCGCGGAGCACGGCGTGACCGAGGCCGAGCGGGTCGCCCTGGCGGAGGTAGTGGACATCGGCGAGGTTCGTCGCCGCGTTGACGCGGGCCAGCTTCTCGTGCTCGCCGCGCGCCGCAAGGAGCGTCTCCAGCTCGGCAACACGATCGAAGTGGTTCTCGAGTGAGGCCTTGTGGCGTCCCGTGATCATGAGCACGTCAGACAGTCCAGCCTCGACGGCTTCTTCCACGACGTACTGGATGGCTGGGCGATCCACAACGGGGAGCATCTCCTTCGGGATGGCCTTGGTGGCAGGAAGGAATCGGGTGCCGAGGCCGGCTGCGGGGATAACGGCCTTGGTGATTGGTGCACGCATGAGCCAAGACTATTGGACCCGGGTAACCAACAAGTTTCGCTGGCCGACACGTGACGTCTCGTGTACGAGCAGACGTTTAGCGGGCAAGCGCGAGCAAGGAGGTCTGTCTGAGCTTCCGACTAGCCTCATGCACCACCGGGCCTCGCGGCCTGCGGGCACACAGGTTCAGCAATCGGCGGCCCAGCATCAGCCAGCGAAGCTGGCGCGCCTCGCTCGTGACGTACCCTGGGACGGTAGACCATCGGCTCCTTGCGATGCCACGCCGCAAATGCAGGGCGCCTGTCGGTGCTCTCGCGGATTCGACGAGTGGTAAACCTCACGTCTGGAAGCATCCCCTGCGCTCCAGAGCTTGCAGTTCCTACACGTTTCAATCCGTCCTGCCCAGCGACGCTAACAGGACCGCCGCCGGGGCCGGAATCACAAGACGGTCGGTTCCGCTCGATCCGTCGAGGCTGCACCAAGGCTCGAAAATCAGTAAAGACGAGGAGCGATAAGTGCGAGAAACATGGATGGATGCGTTGCGTGGAATCGCGATGCTCTTAGTGGTCTTGTTTCACGCCGGGACGGGAGTTGCCTACTTCGGCGACTTCTACCCCCGAGGTATCGAAGTGTTCAATGAAATCGTCGAGCCTTACCGGATGCCGACGCTCATGTTCCTATCCGGGATGCTCCTCTACAAGTCTCTCAACAAGAGGGCGACAGTTTACTTCAGTGGGAAAGCGCGCAAGATCGCTTGGCCGTACTTCCTATGGAGTATGGTCGGACTCGCACTTGCAGGCGACCTGGCCGCCTCTTACATCCTGAGGATTGCCTACAACCCAGCGGAGACGCACCTTTGGTACCTATGGTTCCTGCTCATCTTCTACACGGCAGCGTGGGTTTTGAGAAAAGTCCCGAGCATCGCCATCGCGCTTGTCGCACTGGCTGCCTCGCAGTTCCTGCCCGAAGCCTTTCGTCTCGAAAAGGCGGCCTTCCTCTTCGCATTCTTCATGCTGGGTAGCTATTACTCCCAGCATCGTCAGCACATCAACGCCTGGGTCAATAAGCCCCTAACTATAACCCTTGCGGTCGTGGCCGCAGCACTGGCCTCTTACGCGAGTGTCGAGGGCCTTAAGGTTGTCTACGAACCGCTGTACGCGCTCGGCGTGGTGGGCATGATCGCCATTGCCATGAACCTCGTTCCTCGAATTCGAAGAGGGCGGACGCGCTCAGCTCTGGAGTTCCTAGGGAGGAACTCGATAGTGCTGTACATCGTGCACCTCTTTGCAATACGTGCAGCAGGCACCGTGATGGCACGAGTAGACCTCACTAACCCATACTTGCAGTACCCAATTTTTGTTGCGATCGGGCTGGTCAGCGGACTCGCCTTCATATTGCTGACGATTCGATGGCCCCGAACGGGACTACTCTTCGCGTGGCCAACTAAGAGGGAAAGAATTCCAACGCAGGAGTAGTTGGGGGACACCCGACGCTTCGAGCGGAACTACGTTCCCAAACGATCAGTCGTCCGAAACTCGGACACACCGACACCCAGCAGACCCCCTCGGCCCTTCGAGCGCTTGCGAGCCATCAGCTTTTTGGGCTTCAGAGATGCAACTCCTAGAGGGTACGATTGGATCACACCGTCCTGCCAAGGAGCTTTGCCGGGCGCATCCCACTACTAGCAGCGCCGACCCATTCATCGACGACTGCCTCATCACACCGGAAAGTCTGAAAAATGAACCAAGCGGAACCCTCATCGAGGTTTACCCCTAGCCGACGCACGCTCTTGCAGGTGGCTACAGGATTCACGGTTCTCGGATTTTCCTCGATGTTCGCAACCAACGCGCACTCCGATCAGGGTGCACTGCAGGTGGCTTCTGGCGTGTGGGACCCTGAATCTGGCATAGGTCAATTGGTTGTTGGCGTACCGGACGAAAGCGGACCTTCACTTTCGAGGTCATTCGTCTCGTTTGAGCCCGATGGCCAGCATAATCTGGTCGAAGATGACCGTGCCATCTACTACTACAGTGGCACCGTGGGCCAGTATTTTGAGGTGAACTTCGAAGGCGTTGATACGGCAATACCCCCAAAGGTCTTCGTGTCTGTCCCGGGCTACACGACACTGCTGGCCGAACTTCAGTCGCTGTAGTAGCGGAGTTTCGAAACTCGCTGAGTGCCCTGATTGGCCGGCGAAAACACTGCAAGGGCTTGCACAGATCCGTTGGCAATGTTCGACGATAGAACACCACCGATCGCAAGGCTACCGGCCACGGAGGACTCCGGCTTGGTAGACGCGGATGCATTAGGCAGCCCGCCCCAGCTGGCACCCGGCGAAGCGCCATCGAAGTAAGGAAGCAAAGCCTGTCCCTTCGTGCGCTGAACGCCGCTGACTTCGATCCAATCTCCGGTAGTCCAGGGTGAACCGCTTACGGGCGCAACAACTTGCAGGCTTGCCCTGACGGCGTTGGTAGGCGCGGGAGCCCACACAGACAGTCGAGTCAGCGTTCGCGCGACTACTTGGACTGCGTCCTGGTTCGTAGCAGCGACCCTGGCGCCAGTGGCAGAGAAGAACACCAGCCGAGCCACAAGCGGTCTACTTTTCGACGCACGCACGTGAGCACTGGCGTTGTACATCTGCCCCGCTTGCACGCCTTCGAAAGAACTGACCTCTGCGCCACCCCCACGGGATGCGGGTGCCGAGGAAACAATAAGACGTCGGGTCGGCCCATTGTCCAGGCCTCCTGTTTGATAGCGACCAAGGGTAAAACCTGGCCCCTCGTTGGTGGAACCGTAACCCCTCGAGTCCGAAAGGAGGCGAGGGTTTGTCGACTCATTGCGGATAGTGCTCGCCCTATCCTCAGTCGGTTGAACGTAAAGCCTACGCCATCTCGAGGCCTGCGGAATGATTGCATATTCGAACGAATCCGCGTCCGGGACGTCAGTCACGGCATGATTTCTCGACGTACCGAATTTCTCGACAGATACGTACCAAACACCGGAGACTCTCATGGCGATCTGGATAGGAGTTGCACTGGGAGTGTCCGAGAGAAGTTTCCCCGTGACGCGATTCATGCGCGCAAGAGGAAGACCCGATATTCCTTCGATACCCGCAATCGCGGGAGCTATGGAAGAACCTTCCCGTGTTAGGAAATCGAAGTCCAAAGATACAAGATTGTGATGCCAGTAGCCTTCACCGGTCGTTAGCCGTGAAAGATCCTTGCAAGTGACACCTCCGTACGAGAAGTAACCCCGATCACGAAGTGCCCTTGGCCCAGAAGTACCAGGGTCCGGCCATTCGCCCGAGCGACTATTCTGGATCGCGAAATCCACCGTGAGCACAGGATCCTTTGTAGCACCCCTCTGGAGCGTTGCCAAACGGACAGCCATCACCTCCTCAGGCGTAAAGGCTCGGTCGAAGATCGCTGCGCCCCCGAGATAGCCCTCTTCGTAGTTCAGGCCGACAAAGTTCCCAGCATTGACACCAGACGCAGCGCCGATGGACAAAACCTTCGTCGTTTGTGATTTGTTGATCGGTTTTCCGGCGTCGTAGGGATTCTTAGGATACGGTCCTTGCTGCAGCGAGTATCCGGGCCGTGGGGCAGGCTCCGTGTAGTCGTTGAACGGCGATGCGTAGCCGTCGACGTAGGCAGTGGTGACACCGTTCTTAATGACTTGGGTGAACATATGCCACTCCTGAGCAACTTGCTGATTGCCCACCGATGCGTAGTCTCGAAGGTACGGGTAACCAGGCGTTGGGCCATCTTGCGCCCCGAAGTTCGCGGAGAATCGCATCATGCCACCGTACATACGCTCCCGAACGTACTGTGCCCAAACTCGCGATGGAACGCTGGTCGACTCACAGTGCAACGCAAAAATGCACGTAGCATTTGTATCTTTGGAAACTGACTTGTGCCAGGTTATCGTCGTGATTTCTTCACTGTAATCGGTGATGACAATAGGATCCGACTGAGGCACCGCGAGGATGAACGCTGTCTTGCCATCCAAATATAGCGACGATCCGAACGGTCCCTTCTCCGCGTCGGATTTCGCGAACTTGCCGCCAACCAGCGGCACAGACCAGGTGTGCGTTCCTAAGGTGTTCACAAGCGGGGCGGCGCTATCGTTCATGTCCCAGAGCGCCACCGGCCGATATGGCCACGGAACTCCTGCAGCTGAAATACTCAAGCACATCTCCCCAGTCTAGATGTTATGTCACTACATGATAGATCTTATACGCACTGGTAGAATTTTGCTCGCCACATGATGCCCCCGGAACATCGACGACTCCCTTCCACCGACTCTGACGACGAACGCAGGAGACGTGGTAGGAGACGTGGGGAAGTCAACACATCATCAAGCCCCACGGCGAGCCGCTTGCCGACCTCAGAGCCGAGCTGAGAGTCTTCTTGCACCTGTCCTGCATCTCCGCAGACTGCACTGACTCCACTTTGCGCGTTCGCGTTCCCGGTCACTACGAGACAGCGCACGAGGCACGTGGCGGTCCTACGCCGATTAGACGCAATCGTTCGTGATAGCCAGCGCTTTGACGAAAGCGGCTGACTGATACGTGTACTGCTCGACAACGTGCGCCAAAGAGAAGCGTTCGGCAGGCCAGACGACGACGGACTCTCCGCTGTAGCAACGAGCCAGGTACAGACTGGCTCTCGTCGCATGCGTGCGAGATGTGATGACAATGACGCTCCCCCACCCGTTCTCGTCGCTCAACCGCTGAAGAAGCCCGACTTCTGCCTGCGTCGTGAAAGGGTTGGATTGCTCGCAGTGGACCGGGTAGCCCTGGTCGACTCGGCACGTCTGAAGGTTCCTCGCCCCGAACCGTTCGTGCCCGCTGTTTGTCGACACCACCAAGTTCGCCGCCTGCCCGGCCTCAATCATCTCTTTAGCAAGGTCTAGACGGGACGCCGTTGCTGGCCCAAGAACCAGTATGACGTCCGCCCTGCCGGCCTCCCCCGGGGTCGGAGCGAAGATTGGCCTCACCGGAGTGAGGACCAAGCACAGGAGAGCCGTGGCCACCAAGGTGCAGATGCCAGGACTGCGACGAGGTCGATCTCCACTTCGCGCTCGCAAGCTCGGGAGCGGACGACTGCTCAAGATCTCAGCGAGCTGCGGCCTCGAACGGGCACGAGCGCAACCTCCGACACCGACACGACCGGCGTCGCCTTACTCGTCACCTGCTGCATAGAAAAAGCAAGGCAGAAGAACAACAACGCCGCCATACCCGGCGCGAGCATCCCCCAACCAGTCCAAGAGATGAGAACGAAGGCTGGAAGGTAAGCGACCACAGCCCTGGCGTAGTCACCCTGGCGACTGACGAGGCGCATGGCGAGTACCGATCTCACGAACATGTAGAGGAGCGGTAGGAAGAAGAGCAGTGCGCCGATAATGCCGAGTTCGACGATCTGCAGCATGAACGCATTGTGCACAGGCCACCCCTCGGCCGTCAGGGCGTCGCGCATGCCCACGACCCGCACATAGTTGGCGGGCCCAACTCCGAACCAGGGCGTGTCAGCAAACTGAACAAGCGCGACCTCCATGAAGTGCTCTCGCTCACCGCCAACGGGGTCCTTGTTGAATCGTTCAAGGATGGAATCGACGAAGAAAAGCGAGACGACACCCACGAGGGCCGGGAGCAGGAACCTCCGGCTGAAGAACTTGGTGTCCCGGGGCTGAAGCAACGACCACACAAGGATCATGGCCAAGGCAGAGACGAAGTTCGCCCGACTCGCCGACAACGCGATCGGGACGATCGAGAGCAGCAAACCAAACAGCGCCAACTTCCTGGTTGTCGCATCAGCGGCCCTTGTCATCGGCATCAGAAGCATCATCACCAGCGTGAGGACTTTCCCGATCGTCGAGGGATGCGTGAAGGTTCCATTGGCGCGACCACCTTCGAGGTCGAGGCTGCGTCCCGTGAGCTCGAAAATGGGTACGCCCAGAGTTTGGAGGGCGGTTACTAGGACTTGGAACACGACGATCAAGACCAGGAGAACTGTGAAGCTCCGGTCGAGCTCGGCTCGATCGCGGAACGATGACCCCATAAAAGCACCGGCAGCCCACGCAAGCATGATGTAGACGATGTTCATGGTGCCGCCGGACTGTCCGGCCCCGCCGTCCCAGATGAAGGCCATACCGAAAGCGAGGTAGGCCGCCAGTGGAACGAAGAGCCATGGAGAGCTCTTCCTCCAGAAGGCCACTAGACCGACGAGCCCTACGCAGGCCACAATCACGTAGCTCGCCGAAACGGTGACCGTTCCTCGACCGCCCGTGGTCTGGAACACTGCGAGGACAGCCAGCAGGATCGCCAGAGACGCGACAGCTCGCAAAACGGGCTTCGCCGGCAGCATGAGCGCAAGCAATCCCAAGCCCAGAGCGACCCAAACGATCTCAATCATGCGAACCCACCGTCCTGCCCTCGAACATCTCGTGCGTACGCCTTGTCATCGGTCGCATCACGTTACGCGCTGACGGCATCGTTGTACACACCAAGGTGGGCATCGACGGCGTCGGCCCACTCACGGCCACTCATGTCGGGTCCAGTTGGGCGGGGCTTCGCAAGGAAACCTTCCACAGCCTTCGAAAGCGTCTCGAGCGAGAAGCTATCCACCAGACAGACCCACTCTTCACCGAACTCGGACACCAGAGCTCGATTGACCGGTACGTCCGGGACGATCACCGGTGTACCCAGACTCAGTGCCAGCAGTAGAGCTCCGGAGTTGTACATCTTCCTGTACGGGAGCACGACCGCGTCTGCTCGCTGTATCAGCTCAGACAGATCCGAGTCGCTGACGCGCTCGAGCCTGAGCGTGACCCTTCCGTCTGCCTGCGCGAGTCTCCTGAGCGCCGTCGAGAGCGCCTCGTCCGGAGATGATCCGGCCACCACCAGCTCGGGTAGAACCCGAGCCGTGTCGGAGCGATACACCTCAATGAGCTGCTCTACGCCCTTGTAAGGCCTGATGCCCCCGAAGTAGAGCAGGTTTGCGCGACCGGCGCTCACTTCCGCAGCACTAAGTGAGGGTCCGTAGCCTTCCCAACTCCTGTAGTGCCCGTGAGGAATGACGACATCGTGCGCGTCCATGCCCACATCGTAGGCGTTGAGATAGATTCGTCGGCTCTCCATCGTCTCCAGCCGACGGACGAAGAACTTCTCGAGCAGACTGCCAGCCTCGTGCGCATCAAGGTTGTGGACGGTCCTGACCACTTTGATCTTGCTCGCAGAGAGCCGGAGGAGGAGGAGCACACCCGCCAGGCTGCGGAGAAGTTCGGTGACGCGGCCCTTGCCTCGCACCATTGTCTCCGGCCAGTGGACGTGCAGGACGTCATAGCGCGAGAGAAGCGCGGTCTTCCAGGAGAAGAACTCGACGTTGGCCGACCGCGCGACGCCTTCCGCCAACATGGTGGTGTAAGGATTTGAGGCTCTCGAGGGCGCTGGAACTGAGTACAGCACTGTAAGCCGACGATCGCCGCCCGCAGCGCGGCGCTTGGAGTTCTTCATGAAGCTCATTTCCGCCTACCCAACAGACTTCTCAGCTGGAGAATGCCAGCGATATCTCTCCTGAACGGGCGCCAGAGCAGACCCAGCGATGCGATGGCCAGGAAGATCACCAAACCGACGGCTGCGGTGCCGAGCTCATTGAAGTGCAGCAGTGACGTCGTCACGAAATGTGTGCCGATGGCAGCGATGCCGTAGACGACTAGCGCGCGTACTCCGTTGAAGAACATGCCGAGGGCGGGCGCGTCCGAAACTCGCGAGATCCACCACAGGCCGAGCGGCCAGTTGAGCAGCAGCCCGACCGCGTAGGCGGTGGCCACCCCCTGCACGCCCCAGTTTGAACCGACGATGATCCCGAGGACGATCAGCGGTCGGGAAACAAGGGTGAGACGCAGGTTGGACGCGGTGAGCCCCTTGGACAGGAACACCCAGTACGTCGCGTAACTGAGCGCCTGCGCGATGCCACCGAGAGCTAGGAGCTGGAAGAGGGCGGCCGATTCGGTCCACTGCGCCCCGAGAACGATGGTCACCGCCGCGGGAGCCACCGAGGCACCGAACGCTAGGAGTGGCGTGATCATGTTGATCATCACCGACTGACCGCGAAGCAGGAACGATGCATAGCGGTTGGAGTCTTCGTCCAGACGGGACAGGATCGGCAGGGCCACCTTGCTCGCTGGGGCGTTCAACTGATTCAGCGGCAGGGCGATCATCTGAAAAGCACGGTCATAGAGTCCCAGTGAAGCGGGTCCGAAGCGCATGCCGATGACGACGCTGTCCGCGTTGCGTGATGCGTACGTCAGCATCTGCGCGCCCAGGAGGTTCACGCCGAACTTCATGAAGCCCCGAACGCTCTCGGTTTTGTCGTACCACTGTGGAACCCATCGACCAGCCTGCAAGAACAGAATCGCTGCGACGAGCGGGATGGCCACCTGCTGCAGGACGAGTGACCAGTAGCCGAAGCCAACGATGGCGCTCACAAGACCGACCGCGAGGCCGATCGCAGGAGCGATCACTTCGATGAGCGCCAGCTTGCGGAACTTCAGCTGACGCGTGATGTCAGCCTTGTGCTGAGTCGCGATGCCGTTGAGGAGGAAGGTCGACGAGAGTACGAGGCAGATCCCCGCGAGTCGTGGCTCCCCGTAGAGCAGGGCGATCGGCTGCGCGAGAACGATGGTGAGGATGGCCAACGTGAAGCCGATACCCGAGTTGAGCCAGAAGAGATTGCTGCGCTGCCCCTTGCTGATGGTCGGAGCCTGGATAGCAGCCGAGGAGAGTCCGAAGTCGCGGAAGATCTCGCCAACGCCGACGATTGCGACGACCATCGCTAGGAGACCGTAGTCCTCTGGTGAGAGCAGGCGGGCTAGCACGACGATACCGGCCACCTGGATCAGAACTCTTGCGAGCTGACCCAGCATGGTAATAGCGCCGCCTCGCGCCGCCGAGTGCCCGAGTGAGGTGCCAGCTGTCACGGGGTTGAGGACCCTTCAGACTGCAGCCCAGCAAAGTTGAGCTCGGCGAGGTTCGTCACCTTGGCCAAGCGCTCTTGGTCGATGGGCCCATCATCCAGCGCGCGGCTGAGCGCCTCGATGATGGCGTCCTTCATGCCGGGCTTCGGCTGGACGCACAGGTACTCGCGTTCGAAAAGTTCGAAGAGCCCCTGGACTTTTCCCTGAGAGGCCAGCGTCACTGGTGCGAGGCCCGCCATCAGAGACATCACCGCAAGGTGCATGCGTCCCGTGATCACGACCTTCGCGTTCTTCGTGAGACCACGGACCTCTGCTGGCCGCAACGTCTCGCGAATCGTCGTGACGTTCGTCTGGTCCACGAGGCGCTGGGCGACCGCATCGACCGCGTCGAGATCACTCGAACCCGGCTTCACGACGTGCGGGAGCAGGACAACGTGGTAGCCGAGAACACGGAGATGCTCGATGACCGCGATGTAGTCCTCAGTCAGATCCTGCGACTGCCGCAGCAGTCCGCTGACGTTCAAGAGTGCGAACGGTGCATCGCCCACGTGGGCCAGGTACTTCTTCTTCGCATCCGAATCAACCGTTTTCGCGGTGAAGACCATGTCGGCGCACGAAGTGACGTTGCTGAGGTTGTCTTTGACCGCACGCCGTGCGGAGGCCGGATCCCTTAAGAGCAACTGGACACCCGCCTGAGAGGCGGCGCGCACCTCCCTGAGGGCACCAGCTTCCGGAGATGCATTCCAACTGAAGCCAAGGACCCGAGACGAGGTATCCCGTCGCAGGGCGAGCCTGCTCAAGATGGCACGCCTCGCGGATGCGCGGGGGTTGTAGGCCCCGTCCATGATGTCTGCCCCGACCACCGAGAATGATGTCGACCGATCGAGGAGCCTCGAGAGACGAACAAGATCTCTGATCGCCCAGGGGAGACGGCCGTACAAAAGGTGAGGCATCTCTACCACGTGGACGTTCTGCTGGTCCAAAGTGAAGTTGGACTTGCTGCGAACGACAACGGTCACACGCTCATCGACCGATTCCAGGAAGGACTCCACCAGCGCTGAATCACCGATGTTGCCGGCACCTGGCGGGGCGAGAAGCACATGGCCGTGACGTTTCGACTTGGAACCCGGAAGGCTGAGCGTCGCCGTCGCCACTGATCGGAAGAGCGCTGTCGACCGGAGGACACCGTCCACCGGCTTCAGGAGTTTCTTCAGCTGCTTCTTCATCGAGGGTCCTTCGCTTCAGTCAGTGCGTTCAAGATGAAGTCGGCTTTCTGCTCCCAGGTGTGCTCGACAGGAACCGGCGTCAGGTCGCGAACCACGCGCGGTGCGCGATCGAACTCCTGCTTCAGCCAGGCCGCATGGTTGGCGGCGGGAAGCGACTCCACGCTCGTCAGACCACGGTCGGACGCGCCCAGAACGGGAGTCGTCAGGACCTTCAGCCCAGCGGCTCGGTATTCATAGGTCTTGATGACGTCGCCGCCCACTTCTCCCTCACCGACGCGGTGAGGCACCCAGCCGATGTCGAAGCTCGTGAGCAGCTCGGGGACCTTCTCGTAGTGGACATCGCCGAGGAGTTCGATGTTGGGCACGCGTCGAAGCGGCTCGCGATACTCGGCGTCCAGGATCGGACCTGCGAACACGAAGTCGACGTTCGGCATGGACAACGCCGTTGACGTCACCAGTTCGAGGTCCACTCGCTTGCCGATCTTTCCGACATATCCGACCCTCGGTCGACCGCTTGCCTTGCTCTCGTGGGAGAAGCGCTCCGGGTCACAGCCGTTCGTCACGAGCACCGCATCGGTACGTCCATATTGACGAGCGAGTTCGAGAGTCGCCTCGGAGTTCGCCGTCACGATGTCCGCGATCTCGAACGAAGCGGCGTAGGCCTTCTTCACGTACTCCGAGATGCTCTGGAAGGCGTAGTGGTACGTCCAGTCGTCGAGGAGATCGAAGGCCACGGGCCCGCCGAGGTTCCGGATCTCAGGGGCGATGTTCGAGATTGTCACGAACGGATTCCAGAAGACGACGGGTGTTCCCGCCGCGGCCCCGGGCTTTCGGTAGCTCCCGAGTGAGTCCACCCACCACTTGCGTCGATCCTGCATGTTCGGAAGCCTGAAACTCGTGCTGCGGTAAGAGCGCGTGTTCTCGGCGACGGTCTGATCTCCCAGCCGGTACTTCAGCTCCAGCGGGAGCGGCTCCGGTCGCGAGAAGACAGCGACTTCGCCCTGCGAGGCCAGCTTCTTGCCGAACCATTCGATGAAATGACCGTCACGGGTGCGATAGCCCTCGGTCGAGAGCTTGTGCTGACCGTGCATCGGAAATGCGAGCAGCGCTGTTTCTGGTCTTGTCATCGTGATCCTGAGGTAGGTGTTGCTCGTGGTGGACGGGTCGAGATCATCGACTGCGCTGAGACTCAACGCGCGCGAGGACGGAATCGACCGACTTCTCGATGGACAGGTTGTTCGCGTTCTCACGGACGTGTTCGGACACCCGAGCCCACATGTGCGGATCCTTCACGACAGTGAGCATGGCCGCGCGCCAGGCGCCCGGTTCTCTTGTTCGAAGCACGAACTTCTTCCGCAGCTCGGGGTCGGTGTACAAGAGCGGCGCACATCCGTATTCCTCGTGGAGGACCACTGGAATGCCCTCGACAGCGGCTTCAACGGCGCTCCGACCGAAGGCTTCGCGCGTGGACGTACCGAGGAAGGCCGCAGCGTTCTCCCAGAGCTGGTCGGGATGCACCCATCCCTGCAGCGAGACGTTGGGCGGCAAGGCGTTTGAGACGCGATCCTGATGGGGGCCCGCGCCGAACATCTTGCCCTGGAGACCGGAGTCCTCCATGAGGTCCAGGAAGAGCTGAGGATCTTTGTCCGTATCGAGCCGGCCGGCCCAGATGATGTCACCGGAAGGAGACGGGGCGGTGAACCGCTTCGGAATCTTGAGCGGCACACCGGCGGGAATCAGGAACGCCTTGCGCACACTCGAGAACGAGTTAGCAAGCACTTCCGTCGTCGCCCACACGTCATCCGCGCGTCGCATAGCCCGCGTGACTGCGAGCTTCTGTGCCGATGTCTTGAGGCGGCCCTGCTCACCAGGGGCCGGCCACGGCGCCCCTCTGACAAACGACACCCACATTTGATTCGGGCTCCTTGAAGCCCGAGCAAACGCTACGTCGGACTGCGGGATGAGTGTGATGACGACATCCGCCTCCACCACTTCAGGAGCGGCCGAGAGGTACTCTCGCAGCGCGGTGACGCCCTTCTGTCCTCTTGCGTCGAACGTCCACTCCCTGATCCCCTCAGGGGTCGGCTCGTTGGCGTCGGGAGCACTGGAGCGGAGGCCGATCAGTCCGGTCCACTCCAGTCCGCGCGAACGGGCCTCAGAGACGAGGTCGCGTGTGCTGCGATAGACGCCGCTACGCCCACTCAGAGGGGCGGCAACAAGGCAGATCTTCACCTAGATCCTCCTCCCAACGCTACGGCTCCTGCGGACATGCCGAAGATCTTCGAGCGCGCCCTCATAGAGGGAGTTGACGTACGACCACGAATACGACGCCCGCGAACGCTCGAGAGCAGCAGCGCTCAGCTGCTCCTGCCTCTCGGGGTCGGTCAGGAGCTCACGAATCTTGCGCTCGATGTCTTGTGCAGAGATCTGCACGATCTCTCCGCTGCCAGCGAGCACCTCGTTGTTGAAAGGGGTGTCAGTGGCAACGATGGGTGCCGCGCAGGCCATGGCCTGAACAAGCGCTGGGTTGGTTCCGCCGACCGTGTGCCCGTGGAAATAGGCGCCGGCATGCTGCCACAGCGCATGGAGACGATCGTCGTCGCTCACATGGCCGAGCCAGTGGAATCGCTCGAGTTTCGCGTCCAGCTCGCGAGCCCTCTCATCGAACTCGCCCCCGTACCCGGTCGATCCGACAAGGACCACGTCGTGGTCCGCAGCAAGCCGTTCTGCGGCAATGAGGAAGTCGTCGACCGTGTTCTCTGGCACCAAGCGTGCCACCATCAAGGCGTATTCGCGCCGGTTCAGGCCTTCCGGAACGGGCAGCTCTTCGCGCTCATCCCCTCCGTAGGGGATGAAGAGTCCGTCGCGTTTGAAGATCTGCTTCCAGAGCCTGCCGATCTCGACAGCGTCGTAGACGAGCACGTCGGCCCAGAGCGCCGCCGCGCGAGCACCGGCCCTAAAGATCGCCTTCGCTACCCTGCCCCACTTCTCGCGCTCCCACTCCATGCCGTCCACGTTTACGAGCGTGGGTATGCCCCGGGCTTTGAGGAGCGGCAACCAGAAGCAGTTCGCGACGTTCATGATCAGCGCGACGTCTGGCTTCGCTTGCGCAGCGCCGAGAACGCCCCAGAACCCGAAGGTCAACGTGCTCAGCGACTTGGATTCGATGCCGCGAGTGTTCACGACATTGATCCGGGGGTCTCTCGTGGGGTCGTCTGGGAGGGTCGACGCCTGCCTCGAGTAGACCGTGACGTCCCAACCCTCATCAGCAAGGTATGGAGCAAGCTTTCGGACTGCCGTCTCGAAACCGCCGTAGTAGCTCGGGTATCCCCGAGTTCCAATCACCGCAACTGTCTTGGTCATTTCAGTGCTATCCCACCGGTTCTGAAGGCTCGTGCTGGATCTGACTTGTATTCCCGCTGCGCGAGGAATGCGCTGCAGGTGTGGGGCGCGCAGCTGCCTTTAGGGACGACCGAGACCGATGTACTTCCAGTCATTGCTTCTCCAGATGCCGGCATCCAGAACATTTCTTCCGTCGATGATGGTGCGGTTCTGCACAAGTTCGCCCGTTGTCTTAGCCGACAAGTTCTTGTACTCGTCCCATTCGGTGACGAGCAGAACCAGGTCGGCGCCCGTCAAGGCCTCGGACGCGGCATCCACGTAGGTGAGCTGCGGGTGGCGAAGTCGTGCGTTCTCGATCCCCTGAGGATCGGTCGCGACGACCTCAGCGCCAAGGCCATGGAGCTGCACTGCCACGTCGAGAGCAGGCGAGTCGCGCACGTCGTCGGAAGCAGGCTTGAAGGTCAGACCGAGGACTGCGATGCGCTTACCGACCACCGAGCCACCGAACTCGTTCAGGGCGAGATCGATGACGCGCTGACGACGGCGCAGGTTGATCGCGTCGACCTGCTTCAGGAAAGCTACCGACTCGCCACGGCCGAGTTCTTCGGCGCGCGCGGCGAAAGCGCGGATGTCCTTCGGCAGGCATCCTCCGCCGAAGCCGATACCAGCGTTAAGGAACTTTCGGCCGATCCGCACGTCATGGCCGATCGCGTCCGCCAGCTGAGTGACGTCGGCGCCGACAACTTCAGAGATCTCCGCCATAGCGTTGATGAAGCTGATCTTCGTAGCGAGGAACGCATTAGCAGCGACCTTGACCAGCTCCGCGGTTGCGAAGTCCGTGACGATGCGGGGTGTGCCCTTGGAAAGGGCGTCAGCGTAGACCTCGTCGAGGATCTCCGTCGCACTGTCGTTTTCGACGCCGTAGACCAGACGATCTGGAGTGAGCGTGTCCTGCACCGCGAAGCCTTCACGAAGGAACTCTGGGTTCCAGGCCAGGGATGCCCCGGTTCCGCTCGCCTCGATCACATCGGCGAGCTTCTGAGCCGTACCTACCGGAACGGTCGACTTGCCGACCACGAGGTCACCCGGCTTGAGGTGCGGCAGCAGACCGTCAAGGGCCGCTTCGACGTAGGTCATATCGGCAGCGGCACTGCCCTGAGTCTGCGGCGTGCCGACAGCGATGAAATGCACCGTGGCGTCTGCGACAGCACTGATGTCAATGCTGAAACGGAGCTTTCCAGACTCACTGGCCGAGGCGAGGATCTCGGGGAGCCCCGGCTCGAAGAACGGGGGTAGCGCAGCAGACAGCGCGTCGATCTTGCGCTGGTCGACATCGACGCCGACAACCTCGTGCCCGAGGTCTGCCATGGCCGATGCGTGTACGGCGCCGAGGTATCCGCAGCCGATTACCGAAACTTTCATCTGAACTACTCCGTGGTCTGGGGCGAACCTGGGATCTTGCCCTCGGGGGAGGGATGGCCGGTCACGAACGCTACGAAGCGCTGAGAGGCCGGGGTTGGGTCTAAGAGTCGGAGTTGCGACTCTTGCGAGCGGTGACGATGGGCATCTGGCCAGTGCCGATCTTGCGGTACTCGGTGGTCGGGTTACCGGCCTCATCGGTTCCGTAGTAAGCCCCGTATGCGCCATATGCGCCATATGCGTAGGAGTCGGGCCCCTTGGTCGGAACCTTCGTCACAACAATGCCGGACACTTCGGAGCCGATGCCTTCGAGCTGCGCGACAGCACCAGCGAGCGCCGAGCGGGGGGTCTGACCGCTGGCAACGACGAGGAGCGTGCCGTGGGCGAGCTCACTGAGCACCGCACCGTCGGTGACGAGCAGCAGCGGCGGCGCATCGATGATGACGTAGTCGTGCTCGGCCAGCAGCTGGTCGTGGACCTGCTGCATCGTGTGCGAGCCGAGGAGCTCACTCGGGTTCGGCGGAATACGACCGGCGGGGAGCACGTAGAGGCGCCCGCGGCCCCAACGCTGCAGGACGTCCTTCGGCTCAGCGCGGCCACTCAGGAGGTCAGTCAGACCGACCGAGCCGTCGACCCCCATGGTCGTCGCGACCTTGGGCTTACGGAGGTCGCCATCCACGAGCACGACCTTGGCGCCCTGCTCGGCGAGCGCGATCGCGATGTTCGCCGACGTCGTGCTCTTACCCTCGGAGGGCAGCGAGCTCGTGACGACGAAGCTGTGACGCGTGTTTTCGATGTCCATGAAGCGCAGGTTCGTGCGAAGCGCACGGTACGACTCGGCCTTGGGGCTCTTCGGCTCTTCATGCACGATGAGGGGGCGCTTGCCGGCATCCGGGTCATAGGCGATGGTGCCGATCACGGGGCGGTCCGTGATCTGGGCAATGTCATGCGTGCTTCGGATCTTGCCGTCAACGAGCTGGCGAACGACTGCAATCGCAATGCCGATTACAAGCCCTACGAGCGCTCCGGCACCAATGTTGAGCGGCACCCGAGGGCTGACCGGTGACGATGGGACAGCTGCGGACTGAACAGGCTCGATCTTGACCAGGCTGGCAGCATCCCCGTCCGGCTTCTCCAGCTCGTTCACGATGACATCAATGAAGTTCGAGGCAACGGAGTTGGCCAGAGTGGCCGCCATCTGTGGGTCCTCGTCCTCCACCGAGATCTCGATGACGACCGTGTTCAGCTCGTTCTGGGCCGTGATCTTGGTGGCGAGCTGCGCAGGAGTCAGGTCGAGCCCGAGTTCGGTGATGACTCGGGACGTCACGATCTCTTTGTTGACGACAGTGGTGTACGACTGCACCGCCTGGCGAGCGAAGGTCGTGCCCTGGCTGAGCCCTTGAACTTCGGTCCCGTCCGATGAACGGACCGAGACGTAGAGCTGAGCCGTCGACTCGTACTTGGGAGTCATCAGCATCGAAGCCCCAGCGCCCGCTGCGACACCTGTAAGGATGCAGATCAGGATGGCAATCCAGTTCTTGTGCAGGATTCGCAGGTAGTCGCGCAGTTCCATAAAGGTCCGTCCGTGTGTCTCTCGCGCTCGTGCCGCTGCCGCTTTCGCGGCTGGCACGAAACGGGTGGCTCGCGGTTCGGAGCGCAGGGGGTATCTCAGGCAAGCTGGGGCAAGCCCGGCCTCATACTACTGGTGTCATGTTATTGGGCTGTAAATTCGTGAAATGTGCCGAACCTGTCGCGAATCGGGCACACGCTGGCGCAGAACGCTGATCAGCCGCCGATTTCCACAGGCAGGCCCGCGTCGACAGCGTTCGCGATCAGCTGGTGACCGGCGTCGTCAGGGTGCAGGCCGTCGAGCTCGAAGTACTGGAACTCGTCCTCGAACAGGTGACCCACGTCCAGGTACTGGCCGCCGACTGCGGTCACGTCCGCTTCGATCAGCTCGCTCGTGAGCGTCAGCTGCGCGGGGTACGCCGTGCTCACCCAGAAGGGCGAGACCGCGATGATGCGCGCATCCGGCAACCCGGCGCGAAGGTCGGTGAAGACCGACTCGACGCCAAGCTCCTGGTCGAGCTCCGACATGTTGAGACCGCCGGAGACGATCACCACGTCAGGCTGCGCCTCGATGGCTTCCTCGACCTGGACCGCGTACGAGTTCCACTCTTCGAGGCCCTGGCCGTAGCTCGCGCCGCTCACGCCCAGGTTCAGCTCTTCCCAGCCGTTCGCCGCGGCCAGCAGCGTGGTCCAGCGCAGCGACGGGTCGCTCGCGCCGACACCCTCCGTGTACGAGTCACCGATGAACGCGACCGTCAGGCCGGCACCCGCAGGGGTCGCCGACGGTGCGGAAGCGGATGGAGCTCCACCGGAGTTCGTCGCCGAAGCGGCATCTTCCGAGCTGGCAATGGTAAGAACGGGTTCTGCGCCGACCCCCGCGGGGGCCTGCCGTGGCATGAACGCCAGAGCCACCAACGCAGCCGCAGCGAGAGCCACGACCACGAGCAGTGTCAGCTGGGGCCAACGACGCGCACTCTGGTTGCGTGTTTTCATTTCCCAGTGATCGTACCGGCCCAGCGGCACACCTTGTACTCCCCGGGGAACCGAAGGCCGTTCCGACACGCGCAGATCCGCGGGATTTAGCCCTGGACGTCATTTCAGATTCATCCAAATTCGCCATGTCGTAGCCCAGAAAACGGGCAAGTGTAGCGTCGAGACACGGCGAGACGGAGAACGAATGGTGACACACGACGCGACAGCACGTGCATCGTCGACCGTGCCCCAGCAGCGCGAACGCTGGATCGACCTCATCCGCGGCACCGCCATCCTCCTCGTCATCGCTAACCACGCCATCGACGTACCCATGCACATCGCCGACATCGCCCCCGGCACCGTCATCGACGACATCACCCTCTACTTCGCGCCGTTCCGCATGACCTCCCTCATGCTGCTCTCCGGTCTCCTCCTCCCCCGCGCCCTCGCCAAACCACCCCGCCGCTACTACGCCAGCAAGCTCCGCACCCTGGCCTGGCCGTACGTCGTTTGGCTCGTGATCTTCTGGATCGCCACCTCCAACCCCACAGAGTGGATGCGCCCAGACGGCTGGGCCACACGCAGCTGGCTCTGGTTCATCCTGTGCCTCTTCCTCTCCTACGTGGCCGCGCCCCTGCTCACCCGCATCCCGACCCCGTGGTTCGCCCTCGTGCCAATCACACTCTGGCTGCTCAGCACCGTCGCCCCAGACGGCACGCTCTTCGACCTCAGCTACTACAGCGGATTCTTCTTCGCCGGCTACCTCATCGCCCGAACCCAGCACCTGCTGAGGCGCTTCAACACCCCGCTGGCGATGGTGCTGCTCCTCGCCGGCAGCTCCACCTTCGCCGCACTGCTCGTCCTCCAGGAGCACGGGCTCACCCTCACCTCGCCCACGACGCCTGGCACGAACGACGACGGTGCCATCGAGCGCTTCGACCTGATCTGGGTTCCCGTCGTCCTCGCCGGCATCGCCGGCACCGCGCTCCTCGCGCGACGCATCCGCGGCACCCTCGACGGACACCGCGAACCAGCCCCCTCACGCTTCCTGCAGCACATCGGCCGCAACTCGGTCGTGTTCTACCTCATCCACTACCCACTGCAGATCGTGCTCGTGAGACTCCTGGCCGCGGCGGGCATCACCGAGCAGCCCATCGTGATGAGCGCGTGCATCATCGCCGCACTTGCCGTATCGTTCGGCGCTGTTGCACTTCGACGCCGCAGCCGCGTCGTGAATGCGCTCTTCGTCTTCCCGCAACGAGCAACGCCGGCCACCAGATGATCGGAACGCGGTTCGCGCACCGTGACACCCCTCCAGCGCCCACTGAACCCCCCATGCCAACACCAGCACCCACCGAGCAGTCAGCCCGCAGAGGCCCGGCCCATGTGACGCCCGACTCCGCCTCGAGCCCCGGCCCCGGACCCCGAAGACGGCGCGAGCACTGGATGGACCTCGTCCGCGGCGCCGCGATCCTCCTCGTCGTCACCTTCCACGCCAGCGCCATCCCGATCTTCCTCGCCGGCGTCGACCCGACCAGCGTCATCAACGACCTCAACACGCTCTTCGCGCCCTACCGAATGAGCACGCTCCTCCTCCTCTCCGGAATGCTCCTCGGCCGCTCCCTCGCGAAGACGGGCCCCACCTACTACACAGGCAAGCTCCGCACCCTGGTCTGGCCGTACCTGCTCTGGGGCACCGTGTACTGGCTCGTCACCATGCAAGACGGGTGGACAAACCCCAGCAACTGGATCGCCCTCAGCTGGCTCTGGTTCATCTTCTACCTCGCCATCTACTACCTCGCCGCCCCGCTCCTCACCCGCATCCGCGGCCCCTGGTTCGCGCTCGTGCCACTCGCCCTCTGGGGCCTCAGCGCCGCGCTCTCCGCCGACGGGATCGGCCCATCCGGGATGTGGGGCGACCTCGCCTACTACGGCGGATTCTTCTTCGCCGGCCACCTCGTCGCCCAACACCGGCAGCAACTCGCCCGCATCGAGAGCTGGCCACTGCTCATCGCCTGCACCGCCATCGCCGGCGGCTTCGGCGCACTGCTCATCGGGCAGACACGCGGCACCTACTTCGGCCTCGACGGCGCACTGCAGTGGGTCTCGGGCACAACCTCGACAGCCCCCGGCGACGGCTCACTCACCGCCGCGACCCGCCTCATCGACCGCTACGAGCTCGTCTGGATCCCCGTCGTCCTCGCCGGGGTCGCCGCGATCATGATGATCACCCGCCGCCTCACCGGCACCCAACGGGGCCTCGACGGCAACTCCGCCCGCTGGCTGCAATACATCGGCCGGAACTCCGTCGTCTTCTACGTCGTCCACTACCCCGCGCAGATCATGATCACCTCATGGCTCGGCGACTGGGGCATGCGCGACCCCACCTGGATGCTCATCATCAACACCGTCGTCGCGATGAGCCTCAGCTACCTCTTCTGCTGGCTGCGCCGCTGGCCAGCAGGAGACGCCGTCTTCGCCTTCCCGAAGCTGCGTCCCCGCCGCCGCCCTACGCCCTGACCGGAGCGCCGTTGCGCTCGAACCCCGACCACGCCGACGTGACCATGTCGTCCAGCGAGTACTTCGCCGTCCACCCCAGCTCATCCTTGATCCTGGATGCGTCAGCCACCAGCAAAGCCGGGTCACCCGGGCGACGCGGCGCGACGTCCGCCTCGAACTGCTGCCCGCTCGCGCGACGCACCGCATCCAGCACGTCGAACACGGAGTAGCCCTTACCGCGACCCACGTTGTACTCGGCCGAGACCGGCTCGCCAGCCGCGATCGCATCCAGCACCGCAAGATGCGCATCCGCCAGATCGACGACGTGCACGTAGTCACGGACGCACGTGCCGTCAGGCGTCGGATAGTCATCGCCGAACACCAGCGGCGACTTCCCCTCGGCAAGCTTCTCGAAGATCATCGGCACGAGGTTCAACGCGAAGCGGTCGGCCAGCTCATCGCTGCCAGCACCCGCGACGTTGAAGTAGCGCAACGACACAGCACTGATGCCCGCGGCCTTCGCCGCCGCCTGCACGAGCCACTCCCCCGCCAGCTTCGTCTGACCGTACGGGTTGATGGGGTTCTTCACATCGTCCTCGCGGATCGGCTCGTCGGACCCGGTCCCGAGGCCGTACACGGCCGCCGACGAAGAGAACACGAGACTCTTCACGTCCGCACGCTGCATCGCCTCGAGCACGTTCGCGAGCCCACCCATGTTCTGCTGGTAGTACCAGGCGGGCCTCGCCACCGACTCGCCGACCTGCTTCTTCGCCGCGAAGTGGATCACGCTTGTCACCTCGAGCGCCTGCATGATGTCGGCAAGCGCATCCGCCGCACCGGTCGTGGAGATGTCGAAGTTGAAGTGCGGGGTCGCGCCGACCTTCTCGGGAGTGCCCGTCGTGAGGTCATCGACGACAACCGCCGTGTCGCCGCGAGCCTCAAGGGCCGCAAGCACGTGAGCGCCGATGTAACCGGCACCGCCGGTGATGAGCACAGTCATGGTGAATCTCCTCAGAGTGCGTCAGCGCCGAGCGGCTGCGCCGGGCTTCGTCGGACGCGCCGGAACGCACCCGCCCCCATTCTGGCAGTTCCGGGGAACAGGCGCGCCCGAGCGGCGGGTCAGCCCTGCCGCGCCTTCATGCGCGGATTCTTCTTGTTGATGACGAACGTGCGACCGCGGCGGCGGACGATCTGCGAGCCGGGGACCTTCTTGAGCGCCTTGAGCGAGTTGCGAACCTTCATGAGCCTGACTTCCTTGTTGAGAATGTTTCTCATTAGACTACTCACATGACCCCCGACCAGCCAACCAGCCAGACCGCGACGAGCTCACTCGGCATGACCCTCGTCAGCGGCCTCGAAACCTCCGGGCGGCAACTCGTGACCGCCCTCATGTGCGGCGAACCCGGCGGCCCGACGCCCGCGAGCGCCTACGGCGACGAGCAGACGGGGGCCCTGGAGCTCGGCGTCGAACTCGCCGAGGACCTCCAGCGGCAGGCCTCGGACGGACGGCGCGGCAACACCATCGTCGAACTCTCGGCAGACGCAGACCCGCAGAGCATCGGACTCGCGATGGAGCATGTCCTCGCCGAGCGACGCGGCGCGATGGCTTCAACTCCAGGCGATGATGAAGCTGGGCTCGTCATAGGCCCACGAGAGTTCGTCACCGTCGCCAGCATCTCCGACGTCAGACGCCTGCTGTTCCAAGAGGGAACCTCCCTGCCAGACGACGCCGACGCATCCGCCACCCTCGTCGGGCAGCTCGAGTTCGCGACCGTCATCGTCCTCACCGCCGCCGACGCGCACCCCGCCGGCGTCGTCAGCGAGACCTGCGCGCTCATCCAGCAGCTCAACCCCACAGCCGCCATCACCACGCCAGCCGCGGCCACCGAACTCGGGCGGCGACTGCGGCCGATCCGTCCACGACTCGCGCACCAGCTCGCCTCCACCGCCGGCTGGATGCTGCGCCTCGACGAACACACGCACTTCCCGCCGGCCGGCGGCCCCCTCGACTGCCACGTCTTCAACGAGCCGAGACCCCTCCACCCCGAACGCCTCGCCACAGCCCTCGGCGGCCTGACCCCCGACCGAGTCGGACTCATCGCCCGCTCCCGCGGACTCTTCCGCCTCGCCAGCCGCACGGATCACGTCGGCGACTGGTCGAGCACCGGCAGCAGCATCCAGCTCGGCGCGTCCGGCCTCGCCAGCTCAGACCCGGACGCACCCATCGGCACCACCATCGCCTTCTTCGGGAAGAACCTCCGCACCGACACCATCGACGCCGCCCTGCGCGACTGCGCCCTCACCGACGACGAGCTCATCGCCGGCCCGGCCTCCTGGCATGGTTATGCCGATCCGTTCCCGGGATGGGAGTAATGACCTCCCAGAGCGCTTACAACCCGATGGAACTCCCAGAGCACCTCTTCGAGATACGCCGCCCACGCGCCAGAACCTTCAGAAGCGCTTGCTCAGTCGACTCCCACTCGACCATCACCTGCTCATACGTCAAACGAACGACGACGAACCCCATCGCAACCAGCAGCAAGTCGCGTCGCCGGTCCTCCGCAGCAGCCGCAGGGGACACATGGAACTCCCGAGAGTCACACTCAACGATCAACCACCCGTCGACGAGCAGATCGACATAACCCACGCCGTCGAACTGCGCCTGCGTCTCAATGGCACAACCCCGGCCACGCAGCCAGAACCTCACAAGCGTCTCCGTTCCCGACATGCTCGTCCCGTCCACCCCTTCAACCTTCCGCGCCGCCCCAGCCGACCCGCTCGCCGCAATGCCGAGCAGAACCTCCTCGCTCACCAGCCCGCGATTCAGCAGAGAGTCGCTCACCACCGCAAGATCGCGAGCGCCCAAACATTCGAACGCCATTCGCAACGCCAACTCGACGTCATCGACCGCGCACCTGCCCAGCGGAACATCACCCCCTCGAGACGGCCGGTGCAAAAGCAAACCGCGCTCAGACGGGCCGAACGCCGGCGCGCCCTCGCTGCGACGCTCGGTGTACCCGCGCTCCCCGAAACGAATGCGCACATGCGGGTAGGCGGGACGAAGATCCCAGGCGCCGTGCAGCGCCAATGCGCTCGTGCACGTGAGACGCGCCCGCGCCCGAACCGCGCGCTTCACCTCGAGTCGGCCAGCACCGAACTCGTACCAGCCTCTGCAGACCCGAGCCACTTGCCCCTCACGCATCGCCCGGCGCAATTCGGCGTCGGTCAGCCCCTCGTCAAGCCACTCGGCGCGAGAGAAGACCCCACCGAGCGCGCGCTTCGTGATGCTCGCCGTGTGCGACGCGTGTTCTGTCATGTGGTCAGGAGAACCCAAAATACGTCGCCGTCGACTCCGAGCGGCTCGAACTGTGAGTAACACCTGCTCACACTCACGGTGACGACAGAGTGGAGGGCGCCTGTTCTCAGCGCCAAAGGCACACCACGTCACCGTGACTGACACGGTTCTCGAACGAACCCGCGATCAGGCCGGTTGCTGGCCGGACGGTGATCAGCTCGACTGCTGGCGGACAAGAGCGAACCCCTGTCGACGCCGACCGAACACGCGAGAACTCGAACAGATAGCCGACATCTGCACCGGAAGGCGGCCTGGGCGACCGCGTCTGACGGTCGAGCCGGCGGCAACAAGCAAGCTTGACAGTCACGGTGACGTGACGCTGGCATCAGTGGGTTTACGAGGCCGCCCCAGGTCCACGTCACCTTGACTGCCAGAACGCAGCCCTTGAGAGACTTCGTCCGCCCGGGTTGGCCTACCAACGCCGGCGAGTTGACCGGAGACAGAGGGGGCGATGTCATCACTCGATCACCCGACGACCGAGAACTCGATGCGGACAGTCAAGGTGACGAGACGCGCAGAGCGGCGAACTGCCGAGGCTGTCGACACCGACCCTTTCCCAGGACGGGATCAGCGAGCACGCAGAGGCGCAGGCCGATCACGCGGGCAGCCTAACCGGGCCAGCCCAGCCCGGCCCATCCTGGAAGCGCTCGATCGATTCGCCGAACGCGCTGGTCGGAGGCGCCGAACGCTACGCGGCGACGGGGTTCTGCGAAGTGGCGGTCTCCTCACCTCCCGGCGGGATGCGGCACCACGATTCCGCGATGAGGCCGACGGCCAGCAGGACGGCCGCGCCGATCACCGAGACGACGGCGTGCCAGATGGGCTCTTCCGGCGGCACCGTGCGTGTCACCGCGAACGCGAGAACGCCCAGCGCGACACCGGCCATGAGCGACGAAGCCAAGCTCGCCGCACGCGCGAACGCCAGCACGCGGAACGCGTACTGCGGGTCGACGCGCTTTCCCCTGACGTCGTCGACCTCGCGGCCGTGGCGTTCGTGGCGGTCCGCGCCACCACCGGCCCCACCGCGCTCGAGACCAGACGCACGCCGCCGCGACTCGGCCTCGCGGCGCTCACGCCACAGGCGGCGCGTGTACGCCCGGATGGGCCACGCGAGCCACAGGAGCAGCGCCGCGAGCACGACCAGCGTCAGGGGCATCGTGAGCGGCGGCGCCATGACGGGACGACCCGAGGTCACGAGCCAGGTCTCCACGCACCACGCGAGCACGCCCCCGATCACGACCAGCCCGACGAGCAGGCCAGGTCGCGTTCTGCTCGCGAGGTTCACTGCACGATCCGATCGACTCGATCCGGAGCGGCCGCCCGCAACTCCGCGACGCTGCCGTGCGGGGCGAGCTGCGCGCGCGGGTCGACCTCGAGCCACGGGGCCAGGACGAACGCACGCTCGTGCGCCCGCGGATGCGGGAGCTGCAGCTCGCCGTCGCGGAGCTCGCCGGACACCTGGATGAGATCGAGGTCCAGCGTTCGGCTCCCCCAGCGCGTCTCGCGCGTACGGCCGTGCGCATCCTCGATGGCGTGCAGCGCCTGCAGAAGGTCTTCGGCGGGCAGATCGGTGTCGACGAGCACCACAGCGTTTCGGTAGGCGGGGGCCTCTTCGCTGACGCCCTTGAGCGTCAGCGCGGGTGTCTCGTAGAGGCTCGAAGCGGCGACCAGCTTCGTGCCTGGCAGCTCCGAGATGCTGCGCAGGGCGGAGGACAGGGTCGCGTCGCGATCGCCGAGGTTGGCGCCGAGCGCGATCACCGCCTGGCGAACGCGTGTCGGCAGCTGGGCGGACGTGGCGTTCGGAGCGCCACCGGCGCGGCTCACGACGGCCGCATCGGACGGCGAACGCTCGTCCTGCTCGCGCTGCGCGATCGGCGAGAAGAGGTCGCCAGCAGGCTCGATGCGTGGCAGCGGCACGTTGGGGGCTCCCCCGGAGTCGAGGACGATCGACGCGTCGGAGGCGGTGTGCGCGGCGGCGGCCGCTTCACGCGCGAGGAAATCGTCCTCGGCGCTCGCCGACGCGGCGGTGCTCGGAGCCGCAGCGGGAACGGCGGCAGGAACGGCCGTGGCTGCCGTCTGGGCGCTGGGCGCCTGGACCGCGTGCGCGGCCGCCGATTCCAGGTACTCCCCCGGAGCGGCCGGCCGATGCCGCAGGATGCTCACGGCGACATCCTCGAAGTCCAAGGCGACAGGCGCCTGGGGCTTGTGCACCGTGATCCGCACCGCCACCGCGTCGTCGAAGCCGAACGTGGCCGCCGCCAGGCGCTCGGCCAGCGTCTCGATGAGATCGACCGGCTCACCGGTCACGATCGCGTGCAACGCGTGCATCCACTCGCCGTAATGCAGGGTGTCGCCGATGTGATCGCTCGACGAGGCCGCGGCCGCGTCGACCCATGCCTCGGCGTCGACGTAGAAGTCCTGCCCGTCCCGGCGCTCGTGCTCGAACACCCCGTGATGGCCGCGGGCGTGCATGCGCGTGATGATGATGCGGTCCAGCTCGGGCTCCGGGACGCCTGTGCGGCGGGCAGGCTCTGGCGTAGCCGTTGCTGCGAGCTCGGACGGGACCTGACCGGCGACGCTGTTGGTCGCACCGACGACCGGCTCGCGCACGAACGCGTGCTCGTGCGCATGCCCGCGGGCAGCGTCAGCGGCCGCACTGCGTGTGGCGGTGGGCGCATCCGCCGCGCGTCTGGCGTCCAGGTTCGGCTCGTGTCCGCTCGAGTGATCAGTCATCCTGTGCTCCTTCACGCCACGCGTCGACGACATCCAGCGCCACGCGGTTCGCCTCGACGTTGTGCACCCGAACGCCCCAGACGCCCGCCTTCGCGGCGAGCGCCGTGATGACCGCCGTCGGCAGGTCGCGCTCGGTCACGTCCGCATCCGGTCCCAGCATCTCGCCCGTGAAGCGCTTCCGCGAGGCCCCCACTAGCAGCGGATGCCCGAGCGCCACGAACTGCTCCAGCTCGCGCAGCACGGCCCAGTTGTCGTCGCGGCGCTTCGCGAAACCGAGGCCGGGGTCGAGCACGATCTGCGACGGGTCCAGCCCGGCGTCGACGGCGCGGTCCCGGGCACCCGCCAGCTCGGAGAGGATCTCGGCGGCAGGGTCGCGGTAGTCTGCGAGCTCGTTCATGCGCACCGAGTGCCCGCGCCAGTGGCTCAGGATGAACGGGTTCCCGCTCTCGGCGACGAGGCCGAGCATCGCGGGATCGGCCAGTCCGCCCGACACGTCGTTGACGTACTCGGCGCCGAGCTCGAGTGCGGCCTCGGCCGTCTTCGCGTACATCGTGTCGATGCTCACGAGCACGCCGAGCCCCGCGAGCTCCTTGATGACCGGCAGGACGCGCGCGGCTTCCTCCTCCTGCGGCACCCGCACGGCGCCGGGGCGCGTGGACTCGCCACCCACGTCGATGATGTCGGCGCCCTGTGCGACGAGCTCACGCGCACGTCGCAGCGCACGCTTCGTGCGGCGATTCTGGCTGAAGAGATCCTCGAACTTGCCGCCGTCGCTGAAGGAGTCCGGCGTGATGTTCAGGATGCCCAGGATGCGCGGCCGCTTCGGGATCGCAGGCTGCAGCAGGTTCGTGAACCGCTGCGGCAGCTCGAACGGTCGCGTGTTCACGGGGCCGGAGTCCTCCGCCCACTGCTCACCCGTCGCCGCGTCGAGCTGCGCGTCGCGCTCGGTGACCTCGGCGGGCGCGTGCGATGCGGGTGCCGCCGCTGCAGTCCCTGCAGCCTCCGGCTCCGCTGCTTCTCGCGCTCCAGCCGTGTCGTCCTCGTCGGCTGACGCGGAGCTCGCCTGCGTCCCCAACCGTGGGTCGAAGCGCGCGCCGCGCAGCACGTGACCGACGATGGGCGCGGCGGGCGGAGCCGACTGACCGCTCGCGGCGGGCGTCGCGGCGGCCTCATCCGCGGCGACGATCGGCTGCGCCCCGATGAGCGAGATGATCTCGGCGCGAGCGATGGGCTCGGAGAGCTCGCCCCGCGCAGACACGGTCACGACGACGCCTGCCTGCTGCCGCGAGCCGCGAAGCCCGGCGCACGCGTGACTCGCCTCGATGATCGCAAGCGCTCCGCGGGCGTCGAGCGCCGTCATCATTGCGTCGACCAGCTCGTCGCCGAGGCGCTCCTGCAGGGTCGGTCGTGCGGAGAGCGTCTCGAGGAGCGCGTGCAGACGACCGAAGCCGACGATCGAATCACCGGGCACGTAGGCGAGGTGCACACGGCCAGAGAAGGGCAGCAGGTGGTGCTCGCACATGGATCTGAAGGCGAGATCGCGGAGGACGACGGGCCGCGACACGGGCGCGGTTGCGTTGTCCGCGGATGGAGCTGTGGACGCGGATTCGCGTGCGGAGGCAGATTCGGACGCGACGGCACTCGCAGATGCGGCGAGCGGAGCCCCGGATCCGGCCGCGCCGGATACAGCCGCGAACGGCTGCTGCGTGTCGGCGACGGGGAACCTGGCGCCAGCCAGAGGCGTGATCGCGTCAACCCCGATGCCGCCGAACAGCTCGAGCGCGGCCTCCGCGACCCGCTCGGGAGTGCGCGCGAGGCCAGGGCGGTCGGGGTCCTCGCCGATTGCCGCCAGGAACTCCCGCACGGCAGCCTGCGCGCGCGCAAGATCGACCCGCTCCGACGATCCGGAACCGACATCGTTCATTTGCAAGTCCTCACTCCGCAGCGCCCGCAACGCGGGTCGGTATCCATCCTCCCGCGAAACGAAGCCCGCGCGCATCCCCGCGGCACTCGCGCGAGTCGCGCGGCGACGCGAAGGCGTGCGTCCGAGGCGGAGGGGAGCCCTCCAGTATCGACATCATCAGCAACTGGCTCATGGAAGCGGGCGGCGGGCGCGGCGGCGCCCCCGACCGGGGCAGCGACGTCGTGCCGGGTGCAGGTTGCCTGGGCATCAACGCCTCAGGTTGACAGGCCACCGCCCGCCTCGAGAGGGTCGAAGGGCCACGCAAACCCCGGCGTAGCTGCCACGAAGTACGTACCGACGATGGGAGGAGCACCTATGACGACCGAACGCCCAGGCTTCCGGAGCTTCGCATCCACGCCACTCGCCATCACGCTCTGGGTGGCCACCGTCGCAGCAACTGCCATGTTCCTCGCGTTCGGCTGGAACCTGCTGCAGATGAGCATCCTCATCGTGCCCCTCGCAGTCGTCAGCATCGCCGTGACGGCGGCCGCTCTCAAGAAGACGCGCGGCTCCTAGCCACCATGCCCTGACCGCAGGTGCACGCACACACGAAGAAGGCAGGTTCCCATCGCCGGGAACCTGCCTTCTTCGTCGTGCATGCGGGGTCTAGAAGCCGAGCTCGGCGCCGCCATCCTGAGCGTGCTCGATCGGGTCCATCTGGTCGACCGGGATGTGCGGCTTGAGCGGCACGGGCGGCAGCGCGCTCACGGGCCGGTCGGGGCTGGAGAGCCACTGCGGGCGCTCGGGCAGCTTGCGCACGGGCGCGAAGATCTCTTCCAGCCGAACGTGGTCGAGCGTCTCCTTCTCAAGGAGCTCGGCCGCGAGCTGGTCGAGGATGTCGCGGTTGTCGTTGATGACCTTCCACGCCTCGTCGTGCGCCTGCTCGATGAGGAGGCGCACCTCGCGGTCGACGGTCTCGGCGACCGACTCCGAGTAGTTGCGACCTGCGCCGGCCTGCTGCCCGTAGACCGTCTCAGCGGAGGATTCCCCGAGCTTCACGGAGCCCACGGATGCGGTCATTCCGTACTCGGTGACCATCTTGCGGGCCGTCTTCGTGGCCTTCTCGATGTCGTTGGATGCGCCCGTCGTGGGGTCGTGGAACACGATCTCCTCCGCGACGCGGCCGCCCATGGCGTACGACAGCTGGTCGAGGAGCTCGTTGCGGGTGACCGAGTACTTGTCTTCCAGCGGAAGCACCATCGTGTAGCCGAGGGCGCGACCGCGCGGGAGGATCGTGATCTTCGTCACCGGGTCGGTGTGGCGCATCGCGGCGGCGGCGAGGGCGTGGCCGCCCTCGTGGTACGCCGTGATGAGGCGCTCCTGGTCGTTCATGACGCGGCTGCGACGCTGCGGTCCGGCGATGACGCGGTCGACCGCCTCGTCGAGGGCCTCGTTGTCGATGATCTGCGCGTTCGAGCGGGCCGTGAGCAGCGCCGCCTCGTTGAGCACGTTCGCGAGGTCGGCACCCGTGAAGCCGGGCGTCTTGCGCGCGATGACGCGAAGGTCGACGTCCTGCGACAGCGGCTTGCCCTTGGCGTGCACGCCCAGGATGCGGGCGCGGCCGTCGAGGTCTGGCGCGTCGACGCCGATCTGGCGGTCGAAGCGGCCTGGCCGCAGAAGCGCCGGGTCGAGCACGTCCGGACGGTTCGTCGCGGCGATGAGGATGACGTTCGTCGAGCCGTCGAAGCCGTCCATCTCGACCAGCAGCTGGTTGAGGGTCTGCTCGCGCTCGTCGTTACCGCCGCCGATGCCGACGCCACGGTGACGACCGACGGCGTCGATCTCGTCGACGAAGATGATGGCGGGCGAGTTCTGCTTGGCCTGCTCGAACAGGTCGCGGACGCGGCTCGCGCCGACACCCACGAACATCTCGACGAAGTCGGAACCCGAGATGGAGTAGAAGGGCACGCCAGCCTCACCCGCGACGGCGCGGGCGAGCAGGGTCTTGCCGGTTCCTGGAGGGCCGTACAGCAGCACGCCCTTCGGGATGCGGGCGCCGACCGCCTGGAACTTGGCCGGCTCCTTGAGGAACTCCTTGATCTCCTGCAGCTCCTCGAGCGCCTCGTTGGCACCGGCGACGTCGTCGAACGTGACCTGCGGGCTCTCCTTCGAGACGAGCTTCGCCTTCGACTTGCCGAACTGCATGACGCCGCGGCCACCGCCGCCACCCAGACCTCCAGCGAAGAGGATCCAGATGAAGAAGCCGATGAGCAGCAGCGGGAAGAGGATGCTGACGGCCGACAGCAGCCAGCTCGGCTGAGGCACGTCGTCGTCGTAGCCACCGGCGGGAGCAGCCGTGTCGACGGCCGACACGACGTCGTCGGCGCGCGCATCCACGAAGTAGAACTGGACATTCTGGCCGTATTCGGGGTCGGCCTGCGCCAGCTCCATGTCGACGCGGTTGTCACCGTTGACGATGACGACCTTGTCTGCCTTCTTTTCCTGGAGGAGCTGAAGGCCCTGCTGCGTCGTCACCTCGCGGGTGCCGCTGCCGTTGATGAGGCTGAAGCCGAGGCCGATGACCAGCACGGCGAGCACCACGATGAAGATCGGGCTCTTGAGGATCTTGGTAACTTGCTTCATAAGTCGAGACTCGAGTGGCGTGCTCGGTGCCTTTCAGCCGGTTCTTCGCCAGCGCACCGGGGCGCGCGATCGAAAGTCATGGTACTCGGCACCACCGACACGGGTCTCCAGTGTTCGCTGAAGGCGCGCGGATGCACCGGGTCGCGCTACCCGGCCTACTCGCCGCCGTACACGTGCGGCTGCAGCACGATGATGTCGCGCAGGTGGCGGTACTGCTCGTCGTAGTCGAGGCCGTAGCCGACGACGAACTCGTTGGGCACGTCGAAGCCGACGTAGCGCACGGGCACATCCGACTTGAGGCGCTCCGGCTTGCGCAGCAGCGTGCAGATCTCCACGGATGCGGGGCCGCGCGATTCGAGGTTCTGCTTGAGCCACGACAGCGTGAGGCCCGAGTCGATGATGTCCTCGACGATGAGCACGTGCCGGCCAGTGAGGTCGGTGTCCAAGTCCTTCAGGATGCGCACGACGCCGCTCGACTCGGTGCCGGAGCCGTAGGAGCTCACGGCCATCCAGTCCATCTTCAGCGGGATCGTCAGCTCGCGGGACAGGTCGGAGACGACCATGACCGCGCCCTTCAGCACGCCGATGAGCAGCGGCTCGCACTCGGCGTAATCAGCCTCGATGCGGCGGGCGATCTCAGCGAGCTTCGCCTGGATCTCCTCTTCCGTGATGAGGACTTCGCGGACGTCGTTCGGGATATCAGTGGCGCGCATCCTGGCTCCTGGGGTGTTTCAGCGCTCGAAAAGACGAGCGTGGTGTGCGGCGGAACGGGTGAAGCTAGGCGGTCTCGTCGAGGTGGTCGTCGTGCGCGGAGGCCGTCGCACCGAACAGGATGCGGCCCTTCTCGCGCTCCACCCGGATGCCGGGGAGGTCGACCGGGCCCTGACCGCGCCACTCCGTCGCGAGGGCCGTGACGGCCATCGTGTGGCGACGCGTGAGGGAGACGCCGAAGCCCTGCTCGGCGACGATGCGGCAGATGCGCTGGCGCAGCGCGGGAGGCTGCGCGACGATGCCGCCGACGTCGAGGGAGATGCGGCCGTCATCATCGGTGTTCACGATCTCGTGCGCCCACTCGAGAGCAAGCGCATCGAGCGTCTCAGAGTCTTCGCGGAGCGTCGTCGCCGTGCGGGCGAGCGCCTCGGAGATGCCGGGGCCGAGCTCCTTCTCGAGGAGCGGCAGCACCGTGTCGCGCACGCGGACGCGGGTGTAGGCGGGGTCGCTGTTGTGCGGGTCGATCCACGGCGTGATGCCCTGGTCTTCGCACGCCTGGACCGTCACCTGGCGGTGCAGGCCGAGCAGCGGGCGCAGCAGCGTTCCCGTGACGGGCGCCATACCGTGCAGGCTCTTCGCGCCGGAGCCGCGAGCGAGGCCCAGCAGCACCGTCTCGGCCTGGTCGTCGAGCGTGTGGCCGAGCAGCACCCAGGATGCGCCGGTCTCGACGCGCACGGCCTCGATGGCCTCGTAGCGGGCCACGCGGGCAGACGCCTCAGGGCCGGCCCCCAGGTCCTCGACATTGACGCGCACGACGCTCACCGGGGCGAGGCCAAGCTCAGCCGCCTGCTCCGCAGCGTGCTCGGCGATCTTCGCCGAACCCTCCTGCAGGTCGTGGTCGATGATGACCGCGCCGGCCTCGACCTCGAGGCGCTTGGCCTCGAAGACGGCGGCAGCGGCAAGAGCAAGAGAGTCGGGTCCGCCACTCAGGGCGACGAGCACACGGTCGCCCTTTTGCACACGCCCGAGGAGCGAACCACGGACGGCTCGGCGAAGGTCGGCGACTGCTGGAGTGAGGCGAGGGCGATCTGACACAGGTACAGCCTAAACGCGCCCGCGCGAACCGTCACGCTCGGAGCCGCAACAAGCGCCGCCGGAGGGGCAGCGAGGCGCGGTGGCGGGCAGCAGGCTCAACGCTTGCGGCCGAAGAGGAAGTACGAGATCGGACCCACGAAGTTC
This sequence comes from Pseudoclavibacter sp. JSM 162008, assembly GCF_041366455.1. Classification (NCBI taxonomy): domain Bacteria; kingdom Bacillati; phylum Actinomycetota; class Actinomycetes; order Micrococcales; family Microbacteriaceae; genus Pseudoclavibacter; species Pseudoclavibacter sp. JSM 162008. The sequence continues at coordinate 206,045 of NZ_JBEWYX010000001.1, read as the reverse complement.
ACGAGCGAGAACGCACCCCACGCGAGTCGCGAACCCCGCACTTCGGTCGGCTTGCGACGCACGAGGCTCAAGAGCGCCGCGGCGAGGAGGGTGAACTGCACGCCGGCGACAAGAGCCGTCCCAAGCGACAACGCGTGCGGAAGCGCCTGGCCCGTCCCCTCCCGAAGCGGGATGAACGGATCGAGGTGCAGCGCTTCCTTGAGATCAGCCATGCAGACCAGCATGCCACGATCCGTCGCCGCCGCTCCAGCGGAGCGTCACAAGGCGAGGCGCCGGCATCCGCCGCCGCCGATGCCGACGGAAAGCGCGCATCCGCACCCCCAACTGAGGCGCATCCACTACCCTGAAGCCGAACGAGACCAACGGTTTCGTGCGGCGAGCAGCGCCCCACAGGGCCCCGCCGACAAGCCACAGAGAATGAGCGCCGCCAGGCGCAACGAAGGAGCGCCATGGGCAGCTACGACGTCGTCATCGAAATCCCACGCGGAAGCCACAACAAGTACGAGGTCGACCACGAGACCGGCCGCGTCTTCCTCGACCGCGTGCTCTTCACGCCGTTCGTGTACCCCGTCGACTACGGCTTCTTCGAGCACACCCTCGCCGACGACGGCGACCCCCTCGACGCGCTCGTGCTGCTCGAGTACCCGCTCTTCCCCGGCGTCGGCCTCAAGGTGCGCCCCGTCGGCGTGCTCAACATGGCAGACGAGGCAGGCGGAGACGACAAGATCCTCTGCGTCCCCGCGAAGGACCCCCGTTGGGCCAAGATCCAGGACCTCGGCGACGTCGACGACTCCACCAAGGACCAGCTCAAGCACTTCTTCGAGCACTACAAGGACCTCGAGCCCGGCAAGTGGGTCAAGGTCGAGGCCTGGGGCGACGCCGCCGCCGCCGAGGCGATCATCGAGCGCTCCATCGCGCAGTACAAGCCAGCCGAGTAGGCACCGTTCGCCGGTTCGTCCGGCGGCAGGCTGACGAGAGCCCCGCATCCCCACGTGGATGCGGGGCTTCTTCGTGCGCCCGGTGCGCGCTGCGGCTGCGGCTGCGGCTGTCCAACATGCGTGCAATATCGGGGATCTGCGGCCCCTAAGGCCCGGAATCGCGCGAAATCGCACTGATGTTGGACAGACGTCGAGCGCAAGGGGTCGTCGCGCCGGCAACCGCCGCCGACGTCAGACGCAGAAGGGCGGCTCCCCGCCGAAGCGAGGAGTCGCCCTTCTGCGCGCGCTGGGTCAGCCAGTGCGAGCGGGGATCAGTAGTAGTAGATGCCTGCCGAGGCGAGCCACGGCTTCGGGTCCATCAGGGTGCCCCAGTACTTCAGCTCGAAGTGCAGGTGGCAGCCCGTGGAGGAGCCGGTGGTTCCGGCGTAGGCGAGCACGTCACCGGCGTTCACGGTCTGGCCGACGTAGACGTTGATGCCGCCGTCCATGATGTGCGAGTAGGAGACCTGGGTGCCGTTGCCGAAGTCGAGCACGACGTGGTTGCCGAACCCGCCGTTGTAGCCGGCGTAGGTGATCGTGCCGCTGTGCACTGCGTAGAGCGGGGCTCCGCAGGTGCCGCCGTTGACGCCGAGGTCGAGGCCGTTGTGCATGCGGTAGGTGCCGAAGATCGGGTGCAGGCGCATGCCGTACTCGTCGGTGACGACGCCGCTGCTGATCGGTCCGTAGTAGCCGGCCAGCACGCCGCTCGGGGTCTCCGGAGTGGTCGGTGCGACAACCTCGGGCTCTGGTTCGGGCTCCGGCTCGAGCTCGACGTCAGGCTTCTGCGGTTCCTCGGGGAGGATCTCGATGTCGGGCTTCGTCGGGTCGGGCTCGGGTGCCGTGGTCGGCGGCGCGGTCGTCGGCTCCGGGGCCTGTGTCGGTTCCGGCGCCTGCGTCGGCTCCGGGGCGGTCGTCGGCTCCGGGTCCGTGGTCGGCGCTGGCTTGACGGGGTCAGGGTTCGGGGCGGGCGACTCGGCGGGAGTGGTCGGCTGCTGGGGCGCGACCGGCGCGGTCGGGTCTGCCGTGGCCGTCGGCGGGGCAGAGGGCTGGCGAGGAGGTGCAGCCTGTGCCGGCGGGCGCAGCGACTCCGGGGCGACAGAGGTGTCCGTCGGGTCTGCTGGCGCGAGCGGGGCGGATGCCTCTGGGACGTCCGTGGAGATGTCGGGCTTGGCTGGCGCCTGGACGCCGGCTGCTTCAGCGTCGGCGACGGCCTGCTGGTACGCCTCTTCCTGGTAGGCGGCCGCGGCTTCTGCACGCTCGCGGTTCGTCTGCGCGACCTGCTCCTGACGGAGCTTCTCACCGGCTGCGTAGTCGCTGGCGGTGACGTCGCGCTTCTCCTTGAGCGGCGCGAGCATGGCCTGGAGGTCGGCCTTCTTGTTGTCGGCGAGGTACTTCTCGTTCTGGAGGACAACCTGCTCGGCCTGCGCGGCGTCGAACTTGGTCTTCGCGTCGGCTTCGAGCTTCGCGAGCTCGTCGTGCGCGGTTGTCGCCTGGGTGCCGAGGACGTCTGCCGTGTTCTTCTCGGTGACGGCCTGGTTGTAGATGCCGTCGGTCTGCTCGGAGAGCTTGCTGATGGTGCCGAGCTGGTAGAGCAGCGTGTCGGCGTCACCTGGGTTGAGGAAGAGGGCGAGCTTGGGGTCGCCTGCGCCGCGTGTGCTCATGGCGGCAGCCAGCTGACCGGCCTTCTCGCGTGACGTCGCGGCCTTCTCTTCGGCCGCATCCGCCTGCTCCTGCAGGATCGTGACCTCGGCGAACTTCTCGCTCGACGCGGTCTGCGCCTTGCCGTGCTCTTCGCCAGCGGCCTGCGCTTCGGAGGCTGCTGCGGTCACCTTTGCGTCGAGGTCGGCGATCTGCTGCTCGATCTCGCTGATGAGCGATTCCTGGCGGTCGACGTTGCCCTCGGCGGCGACGACGTCTTCCCACGTGGCGTAGTCATCGTCGGCGGCGAATGCGGGGCCGGCGGAGAGCGCAAGCGCGGCCAGCACGGCGGCGGATGCTGCGCTCACGAGCGGGGTACGCCAGCGGTCGCGGAGTCGCAGGGGCTTCCGGCTCCTGGTGGCGGGCATTCGCTCTCCTCGTGATGGATCTTGGGTGCGGAACGAGGCGGACGCCTCTGCGGCAACGCGAGACTGCATTTACCACTGCAGTCACTCGTTTCACACCAACAACACGAGAAACAGTAACAAGTTTGTCAACATCTGCCTAGCGCGTCACAGAGACCCGGGTGAGGAAACCTGTACCGGGTCGTCGTGTGGGCCGGAATCCCGCGCGTCGTGGGGAACATCCGGATACGTGGAAGCCTGCGCGCGCACCCGACCACGTCCGGTGCGACACGCCGAACGAGCCGCGATGCGGCGCCGGATTTGCCGCGAGCCGAAAACGCCCCTATGCTCTCCTCTCGGTAGTCAAGTCAGCTACAAGCACTCGGCCCCATCGTTTAGCGGCCTAGGACGGCGCCCTTTCACGGCGTTAACACGGGTTCGAATCCCGTTGGGGTCACGGTCGTGACAACACCAGGTGCTGGGATGCTGTACATTGAACTGTCGCAATCGAATACGGATGGATCAGCCCAGGCTGAGACACCACAGTAAGGCCCTGTAGCGCAGTTGGTTAGCGCGCCGCCCTGTCACGGCGGAGGTCGCGGGTTCAAGTCCCGTCAGGGTCGCCAAGCAGCTTGCCCTCTTCTCGAAGAGGGCAATTTGCAACGGCGACGAACATCAGTGCGTCGCCACGAGGCAACAGCCTCCGGCTCTGTAGCTCAGTTGGTAGAGCGCACGACTGAAAATCGTGAGGTCACGGGATCGACGCCCGTCGGAGCCACTGAAACCCCGCCTAGCTTCTACATGGCGGGGTTTCTTTGCGTCCGCGGGGGAACGAGGCGATAGACGCGCCGTGCCCGCCCCGCGGTGAAGCCGGCGCGCACGTAGCGCTCGTGCAGCGCATCCGTCGCCGCGGCCGCGACCAGGATCGAGCCGGGCGGTGCCTGCTCGATCAGGCGCCTCGCGAGCATCACCGCGGTCATGCGGGTGCCGGGAAGCTGCGCCAGCGCCGCGACCATCCACCGCTCCCCCTTGGGGGTCTCCGGCCCGGACGCCGAGAGCGTCGTCCCTCCCGGCTGCACCAGCGCGATGACAGCTCCGATGAGCAGCGCCGCGTAGGCGAGCATCCCGAGCAGCAGCACGAGCATGGTGTCGAACAGCAGAATGCAGGCCACCCAGAGCGCAAACGCCGCAGCCGTGACGAGCCCGACGACCACCCCGTCCAAGATCGGCCGTCGCCGCGCGAAGAGCACGGTTCCCGTGCGCGACGCGTCGAGGTAGAGCCCACCTCGAAGGGTCATCGGCACGATCGAGAACGCGTAGATCGGCACCGACAGCACGGCCAGGGGCGTATTCGGGGTGGATGCGCGTGCCGAGATCCACGCGGCGCGCGGCAGATCGCGCAGGGTCGACGGACGGGGAGCCTCTTCGGGGGAACGTGGGGGCATCCCGGCCAGGCTATCGGGGCGTCTTGTGCGGTGCATCCGGCTGAGACTCGGCGCAGACCTTTGGGAAATGCGGGCTCATCCCGGAACGAGGCTGCGCTTCCCACACCTCTGCGGAGGAGGAACGTGTGGCGCGAGCGGATGCGGGCGGGCCCCGCCGACGCCGAGGTCTACGCCGTGACGTTGACCTTGATCTCGTGGTGCCCGGTGGCACCGTCGGGGACGACGTCGGCGCGCGCATCCGTCTGCACCTCGCCGTCGCTGGAGGTCGCGCGGACGCGCACGGAGTGCTCGCCGGCTGGGGCGTCCCAGTCGAGCTTCCACTGCAGCCACGTGTCGTCGGAGATGGGCGCGGCGAGCTCAGTCGGCATCCACTCGCCGTCGTCGATCTGCACTTCGACGGCCTCGATGCCCGTGTGCTGCTGCCACGCGAACCCGGCGATCGTCGTCGGACCCGCGTTCAGGCTTCCGGCGCTCGGCACATCGATGCGCGAGCCGATCTTGATCGGCCCCTCGGCGCTCCACCCGCGGTCGGTCCAGTATGCGTTGACCCGGTCGAAGCGGGTGACCTCGAGGTCGACGACCCACTTCGTCGCCGACACGTACCCGTACAGGCCTGGCACGACCATCCGCACCGGGAAGCCGTGCTCGGCGGGCAGGGGTTCGCCGTTCATGCCGACCGCGAGGATCGCGTTGCGGTCGTCGGTGAGCGCGCCGATGGGGGTGCTGGCGGTCCAGCCGTCGGCGGACTTCGAGAGCACCATGTCGGCGTCCGCCTGCGGGCCCGCGCGCTTGAGCAGATCGCGGAGCGGGTAGCCGAGCCAGAGGGCGTTGCCGATGAGACCGCCGCCGACCTCGTTGGACACGCACATGAGGGTCGTGATGCTCTCCTCGAGCGGCAGTGCGAGCAGCTCGTCCCAGGTGATGGTCACCTCGTTGTCGACGAGGCCGTGGATGCGCAGCGACCAGCCCTCGGGGTTCACGAGCGGCACGCTGAGGGCCGTGTCGATGCGGTAGAAGTCGGCGTTCGGGGTGACGACGGGCGGGAGGCCCGGGATGTCGAACTGCGCGCCCGCGGGGACGGCGGCGGCCTTCACCGCGGCCGCGGGCAGGGCGATCGCCTCGCGGACGGCCGTGACGGCGCGAGTTCCGGCGGAGAGCGCGGCACCTGAGGCGGCCGCGATCGCGCCGACGATGAGGGATGCCCCCGAGTAGATAAGGAAGCGGCGGCGGTCGACGCCGGCTGGCGGCGCGGCCGACTCCCTCGAGCGCTGGCGGGCCCGCTGCTCAGCATCGGCGAGCGTCTTCGAGAGGAACTGCAACGTCAGCACAGCCACCACCATGGCGAGCAGCGGCGGCACGGTATCGAGGGGCGAGAAGGGGGTACGGGTGGCTACAGCGACAGCACCGATCGCGGCGATGAGCCCGATGAGCACGCGCCCCCACGGCGGACGAGCCCGCTCGAGCACGCCGGCGACCGCGGCGACGACGAGCAGCACGACCGCGACGAGCGCGATGAGGGCGATCTTGTCGGCGGTCCCGAAGAGCGCGATCGCCGTGTCCTTCGCCCAGGGCGGTGCGAGGTCGATGAGGAGGGCCCCCACCGCGACGATCGGGCTCGCCGTGGTCTGCAGGAACGCGGCCGCAAGCTCACCGAGGCCGACTCCGAGCGCCGCCGCACCGATGCCGGCGAGGCCGGCGGGGGCTGCGCCGCGGAGGCGTCCGCGACGCGATTGAGCCACTGCGAGGCTGGGTTCGGGGGACATGGCGGACACGGTACGCGCGCTGGACCCGGCCGGGCTGAGTGCCGGTGGATTGCGTGAATCCGCTGTGAATGCCGCCCGCCTCGTGACCCGGATGCCGGCGGCGGCGAGGCGCCGCGGGTGCGGTCGCGGATGCGGCCTGACAGACTAGAGGCTTTGTGCCGCCTCTCCTGGCGCACGAGCATCCGGCGCCGCCCCCGACCCCGGCGCCCGGGAAGGGCCGGTTTGTCAGCGCTCAACGTCCTCGTCAATCTCCTCCGAGGCGCGCTCATCGGCGTGACGGAGATCATCCCGGGCGTCAGCGGCGGCACCATCGCCTTGCTGATCGGTGTCTACGAGACCCTCATCGACTCAGCTGGCCATCTCGTGCGCGGCGTCGTGCGAGCCGCCGTCGACACAGTCCGCGGTCAAGGCCTGCAGCGCGCACGCGAGCACTTCGCGCAGGTCAGGTGGGGCGTCGTCCTGCCCATCGGCATCGGGATGCTCGTGGCGATCGTCGTCGCCGCCCGCATCGTCGCGCCCCTGGTCGAGGCGCACCCCGTCGCATCACGCGCGCTCTTCGCAGGGCTCATCGCCGTGTCGCTCATCGTTCCGGCCCGGATGCTCGGCGCCCGCTGGCAGGTGCGCGACTACGCGATCGCGGTCTCCGCCGCCATCCTGAGCTTCGTGCTGACGGGACTCCCGTCTGCGAACGACGCTGACCCATCCCCCATCGCCATCCTCGTCTCGGCAGCCGTCGCGGTCTGCGCGCTGGTGCTGCCCGGGGTCTCCGGATCCTTCGTCCTCGTCACGACTGGCATGTACGAGCCGACGCTGCGCGCCCTCAACTCCCTCGATCTCGGCTACATCGCGCTCTTCGCGGTCGGCGCTGTCACGGGCCTCGCGCTCTTCGTGCAGGTGCTGCTGTGGCTCCTCACCAAGCACCGCCGCGTGACCCTCGCCCTCATGACGGGCCTCATGGCCGGGTCGCTCCGCGCCCTGTGGCCGTGGCAGACCGAGGACCGCGAGCTGCTCTGGGCGTCCGGCGACGTCGTCGGCCCCGTGCTGTGGTTCCTGCTCGGCGCCGCGATCGTGGCTGCGCTCCTCATCGCTGAAGGACTGCTCGTCCGGCGAGCGCTGCGCAAGGCACCAGGCGCACACCCGGCGCCCTGACCGTGCCGCGCCTTGGTCCCGCAATCCCACAGGCCCCCCAGTGTCGGTGGTGCTCGCTAGCATGAGTGACGCATCCACTCGACAGCAGGGAAGTGCCTGATGAGCCTCGTTCCATCGGATCCGTACGCATCGCAGCCCGAAGACGACACCTTCGGCTCGTCCGACGCCAACCACGGGCCGTCCTCGCCGGCCGCCGGCTGGTACCCGGACCCCACGGGCAGGCAGCGATACTGGGACGGCACCCAGTGGGGGCACTACCCGCCCACGCAGGCACCAGCCACCAACGCACCCGTGCTCTACCAGCAGACGGTTGTGGTCAGCGGGGGCAAGGAAGTCGGCATCACGTACGTGCTCGCGATCTTCCTCGGCGGACTCGGCATCCACAACTTCTACCTCGGCCGCACGGGCATCGCCATCACGCAGCTCGTGCTCTACCTCGTGGGATTCGCGACGTCCTGGCTCGGCATCGGCCTGCTCCTCGTCTTCGGAGTCGCGATCTGGGTCATCGTCGAGCTCTTCCTCATCCCGCAGTTCGTCCGAGAAGCCAACGCGCGTCTCGCCGGGGCTGGCGCATACTCGGCGCATCAGGGATATGGGCCCGCTGGCGGCGGCGGGCAGTACCCCGGCCAGTACTAGCGGGCGGGTGAGCGGCTCCCCGTCACGTCTACGCGAACATGCCCTCGATGGGGCCGCGTGCGAAGTAGATGAGGAAGCCGACGGCGACGATCCACAGCAGCGGCGACACCTTGCGCGCCTTGCCGGTCAGGGTCTGCACGAGCACCCACGAGATGAAGCCCGCGCCGATGCCGTTCGCGATCGAGTAGGTGAGCGGCATGATCACGATCGTCAGGAAGACCGGGAGGGCGACAGAGAAGTCGTCCCACTTCAGCTCGCGCACCTGCGACACCATCAGCACACCGACGACGACCAGCGCCGCGGCCGCCACCTCGAGCGGGACGATCTGCGTCAGCGGCGTGAAGAACATCGCCAGCAGGAACATGACACCGGTCACGACGCTCGCGAGTCCCGTGCGGGCACCTTCACCGACACCCGCGGCGGAGTCCACGAAGATCGTGTTCGACGAGCTCGAGGTCGCTCCTCCCGCGACCGCCCCGATGCCCTCGACGACCAGCGACGACTTGAGGCGAGGGAAGTTGCCCTGCTTGTCCTGCAGACCCGCTTCGCGCGTGAGACCGGTCAGGGAGCCGACCGCGTCGAAGAAGTTCGTGAACACGAGCGTGAAGACCAGCATGACGCCGGCCAGGATGCCGATGCGCTCGAACGCACCGAAGTCGAACGCACCGATCAGGCCGAGGTCCGGCACCGAGACGATCTGCGTCGGCAGCATGGGCACGTTGAGCGACCATCCGCCCTCGTTCTCGAACGCAGGGCCGAGCTTCATGATGGCCTCGACGATCACCGCGACGACCGTCGTGCCGACGATGCCGATGAGCAGCGCGCCCTTCACACGACGGGCCATGAGCACGCCCATCACGATGAGGCCGATCACGAAGATGAGCGTCGGAACCGTCGTCACCGAACCACCCACACCGAGCTGCACGGGCGGCGACGCGTTCCCCGATGACGTGACGAAGCCCGCGTCCACGAGCCCGATGAACGCCAGGAACAGGCCGATGCCCACCGTGATCGCGGTCTTCAGCTGCGGCGGCACCGCGTGGAAGATCATCTCGCGCAGGCGGGTCGCCGACAGCACGACGATGACCAGGCCGTTGATGACCACGAGCCCCATCGCCTCGGCCCAGGTGACCTGCTGCACGACGTTGACGGCGAGGAAGGAGTTGATGCCTAGACCGGCGGCGAGGCCGAACGGCAGATTCGCGATGACGCCGAACAGAATCGTCATGACGCCGGCCGTGAGCCCCGTGACGGCGGCCACCTGCGAAGCCTGCAGCCAGCCGCCCTCGACGTCGAGCGTCGCCTGATCCTGCGAGAAACCGCCCAGGATCAGGGGGTTCAGGATGACGATGTACGCCATCGTCATGAACGTGACGAGGCCACCGCGGATCTCGCGCGGCACGTTCGAACCGCGGTGCGTGATCTCGAAGAACGTGTCGAGGCGCTCCTTGAACGTCGACCCGCTGCCACGTCTCGTCGGCGCGACCTGGGTTGCACGCGTTGGCGTCGCAACGTGTCCGCCGCCGCCTTCCGCCTGCTCGTCGTCGACTGCGGACTCGTGGCTGTCGCTCATGCGGCTCCCCTGATCGTGCTGCTCGCGGTACAGGCACAAGCGTAGTCAGCGCGCGAAGCGCCCGTCGCCCCCTCGACCGCTCTGCGCCGCCCTGTTCCGCTCGAGCGCCAGGGTGACGCGCGGCATCGACAATCAGGGTGACGTGAGCTGGATCCCCGTCGCCACCGAGTTGGATCTCACTCCTACGTCACCTTGGCTGGCGCGCGACGGCGGCCACCGCATCCCCTAATCTCGTAGAGGTCACGCGCCGATCCCCCGCGCAGGCCGATCCCCGCCGAACGACCTGGAAGCGAGACCGCCGTGGCATTGCCCTGGAAACTGCACGGAGACGGAAAGAACGTCCCCGCAAGCGAGATCGTGCTGCCCGAGGAGCGCCTCACCTGGCCGCGCACCATCGGCCTCGGCGCTCAGCACGTCGTCGCGATGTTCGGCGCGACGTTCCTCGTGCCGCTGCTGACGGGCTTCCCGCCGTCCACCACGCTGCTGTTCTCGGGCATCGGCACGATGCTGTTCCTCCTCATCACCCGCAACCGCGTACCCAGCTACCTCGGCTCGTCGTTCGCGTTCATCGCGCCGATCCTCGCGGCCGTCGCCTCCGACGGGCAGGGTGTCGCACTTGCCGGCATCATCGTCGTCGGCGCGCTGCTCGCGGTGGTCGGGCTCATCGTCAACCTCGCGGGTACCCGCTGGATCAACCTCCTCATGCCGCCCGTCGTCGCAGGCACGATCGTCGCGCTCATCGGCTTCAACCTTGCCCCGGCGGCGAAGAACAACTTCGAGGCGTCGCCCCTCGTCGCGTCAGTGACGCTCCTGACGGTCATCGTCGTCGCGGTCGCCTTCAAGGGCATGGTCGGGCGTCTGTCGATCCTCATCGGCGTGGTCGTCGGCTACATCGTGGCCGCGTTCATGGATCAGGTCGACCTCGCGGGATTCGACGATGCCGCCTGGATCGGCCTCCCCACGTTCACGGCTCCGGTCTTCGCCGCCGAGCACCTGCTCGTCTACCTGATGTTCGTGCCGGTTGTGCTCGCGCTCATCGCCGAGAACGTCGGCCATGTGAAGGGCGTCGGCCAGCTGACGAACCGCAACCTCGACCCGATGGCGGGCCGGGCCCTGCTGGCCGACGGCCTCGCGACGGTGCTCTCCGGCTTCGGCGGCGGCTCCCCCACCACCACGTACGGCGAGAACATCGGCGTCATGTCGGCGACGCGCGTCTACTCGACGGCCGCCTACTGGGTCGCCGCGATCGCCGCGATCCTCCTCGCGCTCTCCCCCAAGGTGGGAGTCCTCATCGCGAGCGTCCCGGCCGGCGTGCTCGGCGGCATCACGACGGCCCTCTACGGACTCATCGGCATCATCGGCGTGCGCATCTGGCTCGAGAACAAGGTCGACTTCTCGTCACCCACGAACCAGTTCACGGCGGGCGTCGGCCTCATCGTCGCGATCGGCGACTTCACGATCAACAGCGGCCAGGTGACGTTCGGCGGCATCGTCCTCGGCACCGTGGCGACGCTCGTCGTGTACCACCTCATGAGCGGCATCGCGAAGCTCCGCGGATCCGACGTCGATGAGGCCGGCGACGACCTCGTCGCCGGGGCCGACGGGGCAGCGGATGCGGAGCGGGCCGCGCGCTAGCCGGGCACGAGCAAGCTGCGCCGTTGCGTGCATCCGACGCCGCGCGCTCGGGGGCGTGCGCGGCGACGCGCTGCGACACGGGGCACCTGCGCGGCGAAGTCGAAGCATCCGGGACTGGTGCGGGGCGCATCCGCCTGTCGCTATCCAGCCATGAGCACCATCGACCCGGTCCAAGCACGGCGAGCGCGAGCGGAGCGCCGCATCGGGAGTCCGCGCACGCTCGCGGCGCTCTGGACGGCAGGCGCCGCGCTTTTCCTCCTCGGTGCCCTGCTCGGATTCGGTCTGATCGCCGAGCGCAACTCCGGTCGCCAGATGGCCTTGGGGATCCGCGACTTCGATGCTGAGCCGTGGATCAACGGCGCCTGGTACGCGCTCCCTGCCGCGTTCGTGCTGCTGCTCGGCGCACTCCCCCTCTACTTCCTGGTCTACGCGAACCTCATCGGCGATCCGCGTCCGCTGCCGCCCATGGACCCGTTCACGATCGCGCTGGCGGGCACGACGGTCGGGCTTCTCGCCTTCAGCGGTCTCTGGTCGCAGCCGCAGCACGTCGGCTTCACGCGCGACGAGCACTTCGCCACCGTCGACACCTGGTCGTCGAGCGCCTGGGCCTCCTACTGGCTCCCCCTGTGGCTGCCGGCACTCGCTGCAGCCCTCACCGTCGTCGCCTTCGTGACGTGCACGCTGCTCCGACGCCGATCCTCGCGGCGAGGAGATGCGGTCCGGCGCATGCTCGCGGCGGGCCGCCCCGTGCCTGGCACGATCACCGAGGGGGTGGAGATCTCGCCGGGCACACGCACGATCGCGTCGTGGCGCTTCACGTACACGGACGCCCAGGGCGTGCAGCGCTGGGTGAAGCGCACCAACGCCTTCGAGTGGCAGAACGCCCCGAAGCCGGGGCAGCGTGTGTGGGTGCTCTTCGACCCCGCACGTCCGGGTGACACCTCGCGGATCTTCGTCTCGAGGTCGTCACCGGACTGAGCGGAGGACTACGCATGAGCACCGTCGACCCCTTGGATGTGATCGCGGAGCGAGACGCCGCGAAGCGACGGCGCGTAGGAAGCGGGCGAGCCCTCGCCGTGCTCCTGGTGATGGACTTCGGCCTGGCGGCGGGCGGATTTCTCGGAGTCGTGGGGTTGAGCTCGCTGTTCTTTATCGCCGAACTCGAGGCGACCAGCACCGTCCCGCTCGTGGCGCTGCTGCCGCTCCTCATCCCGATCGGCATCTTCGTGTCTGTCGGCCTCCTGATCGCGCAGGCCGTCACTCGGCGCGCCTACACGGGCGAGACGGACTTCACGCGCGCCCTGGCAGACGGGCAGCCGATCTGGTTCGCGGGCGCCGCAGCTGGCGCGTGGGCGTCGCTCGCCGCGCTGGCCGTAGAGGCGAGTTTCATCACCGGCCCGCTGATCTCGAACGGCGACGGGACCCCGGTCGAGGAGCAGACCCCGTGGGTTGTCACGGTGCTGCCATGGGTGCTGCCGTCGCTGCTCACGCTTGGCCTCGTGTTGTCGGTGTGGAGGCGCCTTGCTCGCGCCAGGCGCCTTCGACGCACGAGGTCGACGTTCGAAGCTGTCTTCGCGACCGGCACCCGCACCTCGGGCGTCGTCACGCAGGGCGTCGAGCGTCCGCCCGCGAGCGCGCGCGTCGTCAGCCGCTGGACGATCCAGTTCACCGACCACGACGGGCAGACCCGCTGGACCACACCCTGGGGACTGTTCCACGAGGACTCACTGCCCGGGATCGGCGACCAGGTCACCGTCATCTACGATCCCGCGAGCCCCGGAGACGAGCGCCGCATCTTGATCGCCCGCGAGCATCCAGACCTGATCGAGTCGTACCGAGCGCATACGCCGCCGTTCCCGTTCGGCGCGTGAGGTGTGGGCTGCGCCGTGTTCTCGCTGGCGCACGCCACCAGCGTCGGCCCTCGCGTGCATCCGCACGGCGAATGCATCTTCTCGGCGTCACGAAGATGCGTCTGCCGCATGTTTGCGGGCGGATGGCGCGCGTGCGGGGCGGTTCCTAGGAAGGCGGCGTCAGACCAGCGCCGCCTCGAGCGCATCGAGCCAATCGCCCCAGTAGGCCTTCCAGAGCTCGATCTCGTCGAGCACCTGCAGCTTCTCGTGCATGATGGCGAGCTTGGTACGGCCATCCGCGGGGGCGTCGAACGTGAACAGCAGCCCACCGATCGACTCCCCGTCACATGCAATCAGCACCTTGTAGGTCTTCGACGCGACCTTCGACCGGAACTCCGTCTCGAAGCCGAGCAGCGCATCCCGGTTCTCGTCGTCGGCGATGAGCGAGCGAAGCACCTCGCGGTCAACAGGAAGCGTGCGCGAGCGGTTGGCGGTGAACGTGCCGTCTGGCATCTGCCCGGCGAGGCGCCGGCCCGTCATCCGCTCGAAGCTGACCGCAATGCCCTGGCTCCACCAGCCGTTCTGCTCGGAGTTGGCCATGACCCACTCGACGATCTGCGGATGCGCGGCGTCGCGCCCCACACCGGCGTTGATCGCGTCGATCCAGTCATCCCAGCCCTGCCCCGTCTGCGCTCGAATCGCTGCGTCGGAGTGCATCGGCTGCGCGACCCAGTCGTGGCGGGATGCTGCAGCGGATGCCTCGCGAGCGGACGCGCTTTCCGTGCCCGACGCTTCGGGAGCGGATGCCGCGCTGCCGGGCTTCGAGCTCGGCTCGGCGGGCGCATCCGCTCCGCCACCGAGCAGCACCGCACGCCGCGCCAGCGTCTCGTCGCGCCGTTCCCGCAGCTGCGCGCCGACGGCCCCTGGAATTCCAGCACGTGATCTCACGTCGCATCCCCTCGTTGCGGCCAGACTACTCAGCACTCCTCAGCGCCGCTCAGCACTCCTGAGCGACGAGGTTGGGCGTGAGGTTGATGTCCGCAGTCCGCAGCCCCATCGCTGCCAGCCAAATGGCCCCACCCCCACGACGCGGCTGATCGCAGCCAGCCAAATGGCCCGAATGAGAACCCCAAAGGGGCCACTTCGCTGGCAGCGATGGGGCCGCGCGGCCAAACGACAAACCCATGACAAATGCACGCCCCCGACCGCACGACCATGCATTCGCCGCAGGTGTGCGCACCGGCAGAGCCGCGTGGCGCACTAGCAGAGCCGCGTGCGCACCGGCAGAGCGGGTGCGCACCGGCAGAGCGGGTGCGCACCGGCAGAGCGGGTGCGCACCGGCAGAGCGGATGGCGCACCGGCAAAGCCGGGTGCGCACCGGCAGAGCCGCGTGGCGGTCTCCGCCGCGGGCCTCCGAGGGCACGGCCGCCCGCTCCGGGTCACCATCCCGACCCAATTTGGCAGCGCTACTGGTAGCGCTGCCATTTTTGGGCTAGTGTCACGAAGCATGCCGGCGAACAGCCCCTGACCTCCCTCAGACGGCCAACCCCACACTCCCTGTCGCCAGCAGCATCCGCCAGATTTCAAAGGAGAAATCATGCACTCTCGTCGACCCACATCGCGCTTCAGGATGGGTTCAGCACTCGTCGCCGCGGCCTCGGCCGTGGTCCTCCTCGCCGGATGCACGAGCGCACCGGCCGAAGGCGGCGGCGGTTCCGCAGGTGGCGAGGACGGCAAGTTCGTCATCGGCTTCCAGCAGCCCCTCGGCGGCCAGGCCTGGCGAGAGATGGGCCTCGCCTCGCTGCAGGCCCTCGCCAACTCACCCGAGTACGTCGACAAAGTCGAGCTGAAGATCGTCCGCACCGACGACAACGACGCGGCCCAGCAGAACGCCGCGATGCAGAACCTCATCGCGGACGGCGTCGACCTCATCCTCTTCGACCCCGCCTCCTCGAGCGGCGCAGACCCCGCCATCGCGCAGGCCACCGCCCAGGGCATCCCCGTCATCGCCAACGGCGGCCCGTACGAGAGCGAGGACGTCTACACGGTCTCCACCGACTGGGCGAGCGCTGGCACCATCGGCGCCGAATGGCTGCTCGAGAACCTCACCGACAACAAGGACGTCGCGGTGCTTGAAGGGCTCGCCGGCGTTCCCCTCAACGAGGGCTCCATGCCAGGCGTCATCGACGCGCTCGAAGCCGGCGGCGCATCCGTCGTCGCCCAGGACACCAACGGCTGGAACGAGGCCACCGCGCAGGAGTCGATGGCGAACATCCTGCGCTCCAACCCCGACATCGGCGGCGTCTACTCGTTCCTGACCGGCGGCCAGGGCGTCGCGGAGGCCTACAAGGCCGCTGGCATCCCCTTCGTCCCGACGGTCGGAGGCTCCGGCTACAACGGCGAGGCGTGCGCGCTCGTCGAGTACGGGCCAGAGGGCTACTCGGGCAACATGATCTTCGGCCAGCCGTCGATCTACGCCAAGGGCCTCGAGCAGTCCGTGAAGCTCCTCGAGGGCGAGGACATCGAGCGCGAGCAGTTCTTCCCGCCGCTCGAGATCACGACGGACAACGCCGCCGACTACTGCCTCGAAGATCGCCCCGCGAACTTCCAGCTCGGCTACGACTTCCCCGGCCTCGACCTGAAGCTCGAGGACGTCATGGAGTACTACTCCGGCTCCTAGCCGGCTCCGGCGGCCCTGCTCGACAGGGCCGCCGACAGGTCTCAATCGCATCGATCAGCGAGGACACATCGAGTCATGAATGCAAGTGAAGTGGGCGCAGCGGCACCGGACGCGCTCCAGCCCGCCGCCGCGCCAGGGCCGCCAGCGACCGGGCAGGCGCAGAGCGGCGAGGCGCTCCTCGTCGCGGCCGACCTGGTCAAGAGCTACGGCCCGGTCAAGGCAGTGCAGGGGGTGAGCTTCGTCTGCCACCCCGGCGAGGTGCTGGCGCTCGTCGGAGAGAACGGTGCGGGCAAGAGCACCGTCGCGAAGATGCTGGCGGGTGCCGTCACGCCGACCTCCGGCACGATCACGGTCGAGGATGCGCCGCTCGCGTCCGGCAGCGTGCGCCTGTCGCGTCGCTCGGGCGTGCGATGCGCGTTCCAGGAGCTCGCGCTCGTGCCCGAGTGGACCGTCGCCGAGAACCTGAGCCTCCCGGACGGGGCGCCGCTTCGAGGCTTCTCGCAGAAGAAGGCGATCTCGGCCGCGAGCGCGCTGCTCGAGTCGCTCGAGCTGCCGCAGATCGACCCGCGAGCGCTCGTCTCCGACCTCTCGCTCGCCAACCGTCAGCTCGTGGAGATCGCCCGCGCCTTCGCGGGCGAGCCGAAGCTGCTCATCCTCGACGAGGCGTCATCGGCGCTCACGCCCCCTGGCGTCGAGTGGCTGTTCGCACGCATCCGCGAGCTCACGGCGCGCGGCGGCAGCGTCATCTACGTGTCGCACCGCCTCGGCGAGATCGCAGAGATCGCCGACCGCGGCATCGTGCTGCGCGACGGCGGCCTCGCCGGCGAGTTCTCGCGCGGCTCCTGGACCGACGATGAGCTCATCTCCCTCATGGCGGGCCGCAAGGCCGAGCGGTTCTTCCCAGACCCGCCAGCGCGCACCGACGACGGCGACGTCCTCGAGGTCGAGGGGCTGCGCGCCGAGGGCGTGCACGGCATCTCTCTCACGATCGGCGCGGGCGAGATCGTCGGCATCGGCGGGCTCGCGGGGCACGGCCAGGCCGAGCTGCTGCGTGCCCTGTTCGGCGCATCCGCCGCCACCGCCGACTCGTGGACGATCGACGGCGACCCCGTCACCCGCCTCACCCCCGTGCGCGGCGTGCGGCGCGGCCTCGGCTACGTGCCGGAGGACCGCAAGAAGGAAGGGCTCGCGCTCGAGCTCGGCGTGGGAGAGAACCTCCTCGCCCCCTGGTTCAAGGCCTGGCAGCTCGGCGGGAAGCCGCGCCTCGGCCGCGAGCGCGGCTGGCTCGACGGCGTGCTCGCCGCCCTGTCCGTGCGCACGCGCGGCCCGCTCGAGGCCGCCGGCTCGCTGTCCGGCGGCAACCAGCAGAAGCTCGTGTTCGGCAGGTGGATGAATCGCTCCCGGTCGGTCATCCTGCTCCACGACCCCACACGCGGCATCGACGTGCGCGCCAAGCAGGAGCTGTACGGCGCGATCGTCGACCTCGCGAAGCAGGGCGTCGGCGTGCTCTGGTTCTCCACCGAGGTCGAGGAGCTCGTTCACGTCTGCCACCGCGTGCTCGTGCTCTACAACGGCCAGGTGACCGACGAGCTCGCCGGCGAGCGACTGACGGCGGATGCGATCGTCGGCGCCGCTGTCGGCGCGACGGGCAGCATCCAGACCGTCTCGGCCGCCGAGCTGGAAGAGGCGGCACGACACACCACCACGAGGAGCAGCAGATGACCGCCACCGTCACCCCGCCCCCGGCATCCCCCGTCACCCGGGCCGTCGCGAAGCGGCAGGGACTCGTCAGGCTGCGACGCGAGGGCGCGTTCGCGCCAGCCGCCGCGTTCGTCGTGTTCCTGATCGTCTACATCATCATCAACCCGGAGCTGCTGACGAGGTTCCAGCTGCAGACGGCGGCGAACCTCGTGGTGCCGCTCGCGTTCGTCGCCCTGGGTCAGCTGCTCATCGTGCTCGTCGGCGGCATCGACATCTCCATCGGCGCCATCATGAGCCTCTCGAACGTGGTCTTCGCGGCGCAGACCGAGCTGGTCCCCGTCCCCATCGCAGTCCTGATGGGACTCGCGACCGGCCTCGCCTGCGGTCTCTTCAACGGCTTCCTCGTCTCCTACGGCGGCCTCCCCGCGATCGCCGTCACCCTGGCGAGCGCCTTCATCTTCGGCTCGCTGGCCCGCGAGGTCATGGACCGGCCAGGAGGAGACATCACCACCGAGTTCCACCTCGCCACCAGCGGTGAGGCGATCCCGTTCGTCCCCGTCGCGCTCGTCTGGCTCACCCTCATCGCCGTGCTGCTCTGGTTCATCCTGCAGCGCACCGCCCTCGGCAGGCACATCTACGGCGTCGGCTCGAATATGGACAGCATCCGCGCGGCAGGCCTCAACGCCCGCCTCACGAAGCTCGCCGCGTTCGGCATCGCCGGGGTCCTCACCGCCACCGGCGCCATCATGCTCGCCGGCTCCACCATGACCGGCGACCCGCGCAGCGGCGACCCCTACCTGCTGTCCTCGATCGCCGCCGTCGCCCTCGCCGGCGCCAGCTTCACGGGCGGACGCGGCAGCATCATCGGCACGATCCTCGCCGGCATCACCCTCGGCCTCATCGGCAACCTGCTCTTCTTCGCAGGCATCAACTCGTACTGGCAGTACGTCATCTCGGCGCTCATCATCGTCTCCGTCGTGGGCATCCCCGTCGTGTGGCGCAAGGTGTCGTTCGCTCGGAAGGGAGCACGGTCATGACCACAACAGTTCCGGCCGCAGTCGGCGGCACCGGGGCATCCGGCGCCGGAGATTCGGGGACGGGCCCGGGAACGACTGGCGGCGCCGACCACGAGGTCGAGTACTCACCGTCCAAGTCGCTGCTCGCCCGCGTTCCCCGCAGCGTGTGGCCGCTGGTCGCGTTCCTCGTGCTGTTCCTCATCGGCGGCATCATCCGACCGAACCTCATCACCATCGAATCGCTCATCGGCACCGCGACCTTCGCGATCATCCTCTCGATCGCGTCCTTCGGGCAGACCTTCGCCGTCATCCAGGCGGGCATCGACCTGTCGGTACCCAACACGATCGCGTTCTCGGCACTGTCGTTCCTGGCAATGGTCGGACCCCTCGGGCCCTTCGGCGCGTTCATCGGGGCGCTGCTCGCCGGAGCCGTCATCGGCCTCCTCAACGGGCTCGTCATCGCGAAGCTCGGGCTCACCCCCATCGTCACGACCATCGCCATGAACGGCCTCCTGTTCGGCGTGATCCTGCTGCAGTTCAACTTCTCCGAGCTCACGCAGATCCCCGACTTCATCACCGCCATCACGTCAGCGCAGATCAGCGTCCTCGGCCTCTCCATGGCCGCCGTCCTCCCCCTCGGGCTCGTCCTCATGGTCGTGCTGCAGCTGGTCCTCAGCTACACCGGATGGGGGCGCTCGCTGTTCCTCGTCGGCGCCGCCCCCGAGACGGCGAGGCTCGCCGGCCTGCCCGTCGACCGCATCCGCATCACCGGCTACGTCATCTCCGGCATGCTCGCCGCCTTCGCCGGCATGGTCATCGTCGGCTACTTCCAGCAGGCCTCCGCGACCATGGGCGACAGCTACCTGCTCTCCTCCGTCGCCGCGGTCGTCGTGGGTGGCGCATCCATCTTCGGCGGACGAGGCTCGGTCGTCGGCACCGTCGGCGGCGCGCTGGTCCTCGGCCAGGTCGCGACGCTCGTCACCGTCTTGAACCTCGGCTCCAACGTGCAGCAGCTCATCTACGGCGCCATCATCCTCGTCGTCATCTCGCTGTACGGGCGCAAGCGCGGGTAACGGCCCGGCCCTCCGCCCAGAGTTGTGGCGCGGTGCTGTCACCCGAATCGGGAACAGCACCGCGCCACAACTCTGCGCGCAGTCGGAGGTGGATGCGCGCGGGCAGGAGGTGGGTGCACGCGGATGCGTGCGGTCGGATTCCCGCGTCAGGGGCGAGGCAAGACCCCCACCGCCACGAGTCGCGTATGGTCGGACACTGCCGAGGCACCGCCGTCGCGCCCCGGCAGCTCCCAACCAGACGCGCATCCGCAATGACCTCACCCTCCCCGCAGTCCCAGCCGCCGACCGGCTCCCGCGCCCCGAGCGGCGCATCCCGGGCCCGCTGGATGGACCTCATCCGAGGAGGCGCGATCCTCCTCGTCGTGCTGCTGCACGCCACCGCCATCCCGTGGATGTTCGGCGGCATCAGCTCGGGCCGCGTCGTCAACGACATCAACTCGTTCTTCGCGCCCTACCGGATGAGCCTCCTCTTCCTCCTCTCCGGCGTGCTGCTGACCCGCTCGCTCGCG
Organism: Pseudoclavibacter sp. JSM 162008; assembly: GCF_041366455.1. Lineage (NCBI taxonomy): Bacteria > Bacillati > Actinomycetota > Actinomycetes > Micrococcales > Microbacteriaceae > Pseudoclavibacter > Pseudoclavibacter sp. JSM 162008. Next base: position 185,996 of record NZ_JBEWYX010000001.1, on the reverse strand, counting down.
AAACCGCCAGGCACCTACTACTGGAACAAGGTGCGCACCCTCATCTGGCCATACCTCGTGTGGATGGTCATCGGCATGCTCACCGAGGGCTACACCGACCTGCGGGACCCGTTCTTCTGGATCCCGAACAACTGGCTGTGGTTCATCTTCTTCCTCGCCGTCTACTACGCCGTCGCCCCGCTCCTCGCGCGCATCCCTGGCACCTGGTTCGGGGTGGTCCCCGTCGTGCTGTGGATCGCCAGCTGGCCGCTGCCCGACGGCGACTTCTCCAACCTCTGCTACTACGGCGGCTTCTTCTTCGCCGGGCACCTCTGCGTGCGGCTCGGCTCGCGACTCTCCCGCTTCGAGACGCGCACCCTCATGTGGGTGTGCCTCGCCGTCGCAACCGGCTTCGGGGCGTTCATCATCGCCGGCAACCGTGGCTACACGAACGCCATGACGGCCGGCTTCGACGCGCACCGCCTCGAGCTCCTGCCCGTCGTGATCGCCGGCATCGCGGGCACCGTCATGGCCGTGCGCCGACTCACCGGCTCCCACCAGGGTCACAGCCACGACCGCGCCAGGTGGCTGCAGTACATCGGCCGCAACTCGGTGGTGTTCTACCTCGTGCACTTCCCGACGCAGGTGTGGATCACGAACACCCTCAGCGACCTCGGCGTCACCAACCCCAACATCTCCCTGCCCGCCTGCTTCCTCGGCGCCCTCGCCGTCGCCTATCTCGCGTGCTGGCTGCGCCGATTCCGAGTGGTGGAAGCGCTGTTCGTGCTCCCCAGGTTCGCGCGCCGCAGCACGCAGCTCGCGCCGCCAGTCCGCCCCGCGTAGCCCACGCATCCACCCGCCAGACGACCACCAGGAGGACCCCGCGTCCAGCTACGTCTCCCTCATCCGCGCCAACACGCTCAGCGACACCGCCGAATACGCCTACGCATCCACCGTCGACGCGGGTGCACGCCTCGTCTTCCCAGCAGGCGCCTGCCCCCTCAACGACGACGGCACGACCGCCGCCATCGGCGACTACGCGGGCCAAGCCGCGAAGTGCGTCGAGAACCTGCGCGTCGCCCTCGCCGAAGCCGGGGCGCGCCTCGAGGACGTCGCCAGCACGCGCGTGCTCGTCGCATCGTCATCGCAGGCCGACCTCGTCACCGCGTGGGAAGTCATCCGGGACGCCTTCGGCGACCACGACGTGCCGAGCACCCTCCTCGGCGTCACCGTGCTCGGCTACGACGACCAGCTCGTCGAGATCGAGGCGGTCGCAGCGGTGGCGCCCGCCACGCCTCCCGCATAGCTCGAGCCTGCGCCGGCGGAGCTCGCGCTGGGGTCGTTCCCATCTGGGATGCGCAAGATGAGCAGCGGATGCGACACGTGCATCCGCCAGACACGGCCCGGCCGGACACAACCCGACCGCCGCGCCGCCTGCATTTCGGTCAAAGGAGATCGCCGTGTTCAAGAGCCCATACCCAGACGAGCAGATCCCGAACGTCTCGGTCTTCGACTTCCTGTTCGCCGAGCTGAGCGAAGCGGACGCGGCCCGCACCGTCATCGTCGACGGCACGAGCGGCGCCGAGACGACCTTCGGGGCCCTCAGACAGCAGATCGAGCTCATCGCCGGGGCCCTCGCCGGCGGCGGGCTCGGGGTTCGCAACGTGGTCGCCCTGCACTGCCCGAACGTGCCCGCGTTCGCGTCGGTCTTCCACGGCATCCTCCGCTCCGGTGCCACAGCGACGACCATCAACGCCCTCTACAACGCTGAGGAGATCGAGACGCAGCTCCGCGACTCCGGCGCGAAGCTGCTGTTCACCGTGAGCCCGCTGCTCGCGCAGGCCCACGCCGGCGCCATCGCTGCGGGCCTCGAGCAGGACGCCATCATCGTCCTCGACGGCGCCGAGGGCTACCACGACCTCCGCGAGCTCCTCAGTGCCGGCCTCCCCGCGCCCGACGTGAGCTTCGACCCGGCAACCCACGTCGCCGTCCTCCCCTACTCCTCCGGCACCACCGGCAACCCCAAGGGCGTCAAGCTCAGCCACACGAACCTCGTCGCGAACGTCGTGCAGACCTACCCGGTCCTCGACGTCGAAGCGGACGACGTGGTGCTGGCGCTCCTCCCCTTCTTCCACATCTACGGCATGACCGTGCTCCTCAACATCGCCATCAAGAAGCGCGCCCGCCTCGTCACGATGCCGAAGTTCGACCTCGGCGAGTTCCTGCGCATCATCGAGACGCATCGATGCACCTACCTGTTCATCGCGCCGCCGATCGCCGTCGCGCTCGCGAAGCATCCGCTCATCGACGACTTCGACCTGTCGAGCGTTCGCACGGTCTTCTCCGGCGCCGCCCCCATCGACTCGGCGCTCATGACGGCCGTCGCCGACCGCCTCGGCACCCGCACCAGGCAGGGGTACGGGATGAGCGAGGCAAGCCCCGTCACGCACGTCCTCCCCCTCGAGCAGAACGGCATGCCGCTCGGCTCGGTCGGCGTGCCCATCGCCAACACCGAGGTGAAGCTCGTCTCGACCGAGACCGGTGCCGAGATCGACACCGTCAAGGGCGGGCAGAGCGAACCTGGCGAGGTCTGGGTGCGCGGCCCCCAGATCATGCTCGGCTACCTCGGTCGCGACGACGCCACCCACGAAGCCATCGACGACGACGGCTTCCTGCACACGGGGGACATCGCCACCGTCGGTCCGCTCGGCGAGTTCACCATCGTCGACCGCCTCAAGGAGCTCATCAAGTACAAGGGCTACCAGGTCGCGCCCGCCGAGCTCGAAGCGCTGCTGCTCACGCATCCTGACATCACCGACTCGGCCGTGGTCGGGGCGCTGGATGCGGACGGGCAGGAGATCCCGAAGGCGTTCGTCGTGCGCCGCGAGGGCGCCTCGCTCGACGAGGCGGGTGTCGAGGCGTTCGTCGCCGAGCACGTCGCGCCGCACAAGAAGGTGCGGGCCGTCGCGTTCATCGACGTCATCCCGAAGTCGACGTCAGGCAAGATCCTGCGAAAGGACCTCCGCGGCCGCTGAGGTGCGGCGGGCCTCGCCGTCGCCGCCCAGGGCGGTGTTGTGGTCGTCAACATCGACGTGAGGCGACCACAACTCCGCTCTGAAGCTCGGCCTACGCGCTCTCGCGGGCGACGACCTCGAAGCCGAGGTCGACGGTCTCGCCCTCGGGCGCATCCGCACCGCCACGGCTCATGCGAGCGAGCAGCAGCTCGCCCGCCTTCGTGCCGATCTCGCGGTTGGGCACCGCCACGGTCGTGAGGGTGGGCGTGAGGTGCGACGACAGCTCGAAGTCGCCGAAGCCCGTCACAGCCAGCTCCCTAGGCACGGACACGCCGCGGCGAGCGCACTCGAGCACGGCGCCCGCCGCGAAGACATCGCTCGCGAACATGAGTGCATCGGTCTCGGGATGCTCGCGCAGCGTCGCGTCGAGCAGGTCGCGTCCAGTCTCGAGGTCGACCGCCGCAACTCCGGAGTCAACGACCCGCACGGGCTCGCCCGGGAACAGCTCGGCGACGGACACCTCGAAGCTCGCTCGCCTCGCCGCCGCACGGAAGTCGCCGGACTGGAACGAGCCCGCGAACGTGGGATGCGCGTATCCCTTGTCCCGCACGTACTCGACGAGCGCGCGGACGGCATCTTCGTTGGAGAAGCCGATGAGGCTGTCGACGGGGTTCTCGCTCGAGTCCCACGCCTCGACGACGGGGATTCCGGAGGCGCGCAGCAGCGTCGACGCCGCCTCCGTGTGCTGCGCGCCGACGATGAACATGCCATCCGGTCGACGCCCGAGGAATGCCCGGACGAGCTCCTCCTCGTGCTCCGGGCTGTACCCGGTCGTGCCGATGAAAAGCTGGTACCCGAACGGTGAGAGCATCGCCTCGAGGCCGTGCAGCGCATCCGCGAACACCGATGCGGAGATCGACGGGACGATCGCCGCGACCGTCATCGACCGGTTCGACGCGAGGTTCGACGCGGCCAGGTTCGGCACGTAGCCGAGCGCCCCGATCGCCGACTGCACTCGCTCGAGGGTGTCGACCGACACGAGCTCTGGCGTCCGCAGCACCCGCGACACGGTCTGCGGAGAGACCCCCGCCGACGCCGCGACGTCGGTGAGCGTCACCTTCTGCGTCGACCGCCTGGTCACAGCAGCCTTCTGGCCGCCAGGTTGCGCATGAGCGCTGCGATCCCGAATGTCCACGGCGCGCACTCCTCGCTGGTCTGTACCTGGCCCACCAGACTACCGAGGGCAGGTGAGGAGATCCGCACGACATCACCGGCGTGGTGCGTGAACCCGTGATCGGGCTGGTCGCGGTCGACGATGGGCGCGAACATCGTGCCGAGCATGAGCACGGCCCCGTCTGGGTACTGGTGGTGCGGGCCGAGCAGCTGCGCGGCGAGGTCGGCGGGGTCGCGGGAGATCTGCGCGAGGTCGGAGGAGCCGTGCAGGGTGAAGCCGTCGAGGCCGACGATGTCGAGGTCCACCGTCATGTCGCGCACCGAGTCCAGGTCGAAGCCTGTGTCGAAGAGGCGGATGAACGGGCCAAGCCCGCACGACGCGTTGTTGTCCTTCGCCTTCGGCAGCAGCAGCGCCGAGCGTCCCTCGACGTCGCGCAGGTTCACGTCGTTCGCGAGCGTCGCGCCGACGATGGCGCCGGTGGATGCGATGAGCAGCGCAACCTCAGGCTCCGGGTTGTTCCACTCGGACGAGGAGTGCACGCCGACCTGCTCGGCGGTGCCCATCGCCGAGAGGGTCGGGCCCTTCGTGAAGATCTCCGCGTCCGGGCCGATGCCAACCTCGAGGTACTGGCTCCAGAGCCCCTCCCCCACGAGGTACGCCTTGAGCGCCGTCGCTTCCTCGGACCCAGGCTTGAGGCTCGCGAGGTCGGTGCCGATCTCCGCGAGAATCTGCTCGCGCATCCGCGCCGCCGCCTCGATGTCGCCGCGCACCCGCTCCTCGATGACGCGCTCGATCATGGAGACCGCGAACGTCACGCCGGCCGCCTTCAGCACCTGCAGGTCGACCGGGGCGAGCAGCCACGGCTTGGACTCGTCGCGGGTCGTGGGCTCGGTGTTCGCGAAGATGTCGTCGAGCGAGCCGAGGCTCGGCGCGTCCGCTGACGCAGCCCGCACCGCAGCGGCAGGGTCGGCCGACTCGGTGATGTCGCTGACGGTCGCGAAGGTCCCGCTCAGATCAAGAACGCCGTCAGCCGTGACCAGCACCGGTGATGGGCCGCCGACCGCCGGGTCCCAGACCCGTCCGACGAGCGTGCCCGTCGTCCCGTCGGCGGGAAGCGCCTGGGCGGCGCTGCCCGACCATCCGGCTGCCGGCTGCTGGCCTGAGGCCATCTGCTGCGATGTCATGTGAGCTCCTGAGGTTCTGGTCGTGATCGTCGGTCGTCGGTCGAGGGTCGTCGGTCGAGGCGAGTCGGTGGTTCCGGTCAAACGCTTCGGCGGCGGGATGGCCGGGTTGCGAGGGCGGCCGGGTTGCGAGGGTGGCCGGGTGGCGAGGGTGGCCGGGTGGCGAGGGTGGAGGTGGCGGGGCGGAGGCCGGTCTCGAAGTTCGGTCGAGAGGTTCGCGCAGAGCGGTTTCGGGATGGCTTTGGCGCTTCCGGATGGCTTGCAAGCCATCCCGAAGCGTGAATCCCATCCCGAGTCGAAGGTCGGAGGTCGAAGGTCGAAGGTCGGAGGTCGGAGGTCGAGACACGACCGAGGCGCCTCCGGTTTCGGGATGGGGAACTCGCTTCGTTGCGGGAAGTTTTCCGGGAGGAAGCGACTTTTCCATCCCGAGACGGAGCTTCGGTGGCGAGGTGGCCGGGTGGCGAGGGTGGAGGTGGCGGGGTGGAGGCCGGTCTCGAAGTTCGGTGGAGAGGTTCGCCCAGAGCGGTTTCGGGATGGCTTTCGCGCTTCCGGATGGCTTGCAACCCATCCCGAAGCGTGAAGCCCATCCCGAGTCGAAGGCGGGAGAGCAAACGAGTCGAGGGTGGTGGCTGACATGGTCGGCTCGGGTCGGCATGGTCGGCTCGGCTTGGCTCGGTCTCAGGTCGGTTCGGCGTCAGCGGCGGTGGAAGACGCCCTCGCGTTTCTCGGCGAAGGCGGCACGGCCCTCGTCGGCGTCGGCGGTCGCGAAGGTGATGGTCTGGAGGTCTCGCTCGTAGGCGACGGCCGCGTCCTGACTCATGTTGTAGGAGGCGCGCAGGTTGACTTTCGCGGTCTCGGCTGCGATGGGTGGCCGGGATGCGATGACTGCGGCGAGCTCGCGGGCCCGGCCGAGCAGCTGCTGGCTGGGCAGCACTTCGGAGACGATCCCCCAGGACAGTGCCTGCTGCGCCGAGATGGGGTCGCCCGTGAGGAGCATGAGGGCGGCGTTGCTCGCGCCGGCGGAGTGGGCGAGGAAGGAGGCCATCCCGCCGCCGCCGATCCAGCCGAGCTTGATCTCGGGGGCGGCGAGTGAGGCGGTCTCGGCGGCGAGGCGGATGTCGCAGGTCATGGCCGTCTCGAGCCCGCCGCCGAAGGCGTAGCCGTTGATGGCGGCGATGATGGGCTTGCGGAGGGCGCGGAGGGCGTCGCAGTAGTCCTCGCGGTTACGGAAGTCCCAGGCTGTCGCGTACTTGTCGAGCGAGCGGATGTCGCTGCCTGCGCAGAACGACCGCTCTCCCGCGCCGGTGAGGATGATGACGCGCACGTCGTCGCTTTCGTTGGCCCAGGTGGCGACAGCGACGAGCGCGTCGGACATCTCCTGCGTCACCGAGTTGAGCTTCGCTGGGCGGTTGATGGTGACGGTCGCGGTGAAGCCGTCGAGCTCGACGAGGATCTCGTCGGTCCCGAGCTGCGGAAGGCTGTCGGTCATGAGCTGACTCCAGACGTCGTGGGTGTGGTGGCGGGGACGCGCGCATCCGGTGCATCGATGCGCGTCGATGCAGCGTTCGCTGGTGATGAGGCCGCAGACGACGGTGCACCTGCAGGCGCAGATGCGGCGAAGGCCGCCGAGAGGTCGTCGAGGCACACCTCACGGAGCTGCGCTGCAGAAGTGGCGTCGCTGAGCAGCGCGTCGCGCAACAGCTCGGATGCTGTCGCCTGGAACGCGATGTATCCGTCGTACCGCGGGCGCACCCATGACTCCTCGATGGTCGCCGCCGTGTTCGCGTAGAAGTCGTGCGCGGCCTCGTTGACGTCGGCGTCGTGCCACGCGGAGCGCAGTCCGGGCTGACCGTCGTGCTCCGGGATGAACGTGCGCTGCGTCTCGGAGTCGAGCAGCCAGGCGAGGTGCGCGATGAGCTCGGAGCTCACGCGGCAGCGCCTCGAGATGGCGATGCCGGTGCCGCCGATCGTGGACCCGAGGCGAGCCGATGCGGCCCAGCGTGGCGCATCCCGGAACTGCAGGGTGGGCGACGAGTAGTTCACGTACCCGTAGACGAGCGGCACGTAGGCGAGCGAGTCGCCGCTGGACATGCGCTCGAGGAGGGCGATGGGGTTCTCACGGTGCGTCGCTGCCGGGGAGCGGCGGGCAATGGTGCGGAGGAGCTCGAAGCCTTCCCGCGCGACGTCGCGGGAGGAGAAGAGGGGGCCTTCGGCAGGACTGTCGGAGATCGGTGCGCCGGCCCCCGCGAGCACGGATGCGAACGTGAGGAACGCGTGCGGCCCTGCGAGCGACAGCGCGACGGGGGTGGCTTCGGAGAGCGCGACGGCGTCGCTCCAGGTCGTCGGCACCTCCCCGGTGATCAGATCGACGCGTGCCGCGGCAACCTGGGTGGCCGCGTCCAGCGGAAGCGCCCACTGCGACCCCGCGAGCGAGTACGAGGTGAAGCTCGGGCCGATCGCGTCAGCGGCGATCCGCTCGAGGAGCGCCGCGTCGAAGACGTCGTCGAGCGGCCGAAACGAGCCGCTGGCGAGCGCTTCGCCGAGGTGCGGATGGTCGAGCACGATGAGGTCGTACCGCTCGGCCAGCTCGGCGATCGGCGCCGACTCGAAGCCTTCGAGCGGATGCGCTTCCCACTCGAGGAGGGCATGCCCGTCACGGGCGGCGACAGCTGCCGCCGCTTCGAGCGCGTGCCGGCCCCGCGGGTGGTCCCAGGTGAGGCCCCGGTAGCGCGGCGCCGAGGCGGTGGTCGGCGAGGCGGTGGTCGGCGAGGCGGTGGTCGGCGAGGCGGTGGTCGGCGAGGGCGAGGGCGAGGGCGAGCTCATGATCGTTGGGCGCTCACGCCGGCGGGCGCATCCGAGCCGGCCCCGTCTGCCGCAGAAGCCGCGGCCTGCTCTGGCGCCCCTTCTCCGGGGAGCACCGCATCCGACCCGCCAGGCAGGGCCGTGCCGTCGGCCGACACCGCGCCGCCGAGCTGCTCCCGCACATTGTCGAGGGTGGCGTGCACGGCGATCGCGCCGCGCTCGGCGAGCTCCTCGATGTGGGCGGCCGCGTGCCCGAGCTCACTGAGGATCTCTCGCGTGTGCTCGCCCGTGAGCGGGGCGCCTCGGTCGATTCGAGCGGGCGTCTTCGAGAACTTGTAGGGAAAGCCGGGCGTCTTCACGAGCCCCTCGGTGGGGTGCTCGTACTCGACGAACGTGCCATTGTGCGCGATCTGCGGGTCGGCGACGAGGTCGGCGTAGCCGTAGACGGGGCCAGCCCAGATCGAGGTCTTCGAGAACGCGTCGAGCCAGTGCGCACTCGTGTTCGTCGCGAGCCGGGCCGCGGTCTTGGCGAAGACCTCGTCGCGCAGGCGCCACGAGTCGTCGAGCGTGTGCAGGCCGATGAAGCTGTCCTCGCCGATCGTGCGGCCGAGCTCCTCAAGGTCTGGCATGGCGAGCACGATGAAGCCGTCGGAGGTCGCGAACGAGCCGTAGGGCGAGCGGATGTAGACGTGCGCGTGCGGTTCGGCGCTGCGCTGCTGGGGCACGCCGCCGGCCGTGAACACGGAGAGCTCCTGCATCTGCAGGGTCGTGATCGCGTCGAGCATGTTGACGGTCACGAGCTGCCCCTCGCCGGTGCGCTCACGGTGGAAGAGCGCGGCGAGCACGCCCTCGAACGCCGTGGATGCGGTGACGGCGTCGACGAGGTACTGGCCGGCGGCCTGCGGGGGCTCGCCGTCGCGGCCGGTCGAGAGCATCGCACCGCTCATGGCCTGGAGGAGCAGGTCCTGGCCCGGCCGCATCTTGTACGGGCCGTCCTCGCCGTAGCCGGAGACCGACACGTAGACGAGGCTCGGGTTGATGGCGCTCAGGGTGTCGTAGTCGACGCCGAGGCGGGCGGCCACGCCTGGACGGTAGTTCTGCAGGAACACGTCACTCGTGGCGACGAGTTCGCGCAGCACCTCGCGGCCATCGTCGGACTTGAGGTCGAGGGCGATGGAGCGCTTGTTCCGGTTCAGCGAGAGGAACGACACGTTGATCTCGTTGCCTGCTGCACCCCCAGCAGGGGCGTGGCGCTGCCATTCGCCTGCCGGCGGCTCGACCTTGATGACGTCGGCGCCGAGGTCGCCGAGGCGTTGCGCCGCGAACGGGCCCGCCATGGCGATCGAGCAGTCGAGCACTCGGATGCCGGAGAGGATTCCACCGCCGACCCCGGCCTCTGCCTGGTGCGTCTCGCTGGTGTCTTCTGCGCCGCTCATGGTGTTCCTCGTTTCGGTGAATGCGCTGCTGGCAGCGCTAACATCTCAAGTGTAGGACGCCCGGAGCCAACGTCATCGTCAGCCCCGGGCATGGGGTTCTAATCCGGCTGATCGCCGATGGCACGAATCGCGGCCTCGACCGCACTCGTCTCCGCGACGCCGTCCAGCACCCGGATGGTCGTCGAGTAGCTGCGCGACTCCCCGTGCCCCAGGAACAGCGCCGTGCCATCCTGGCGCGAGGCCGCATCCCCCGACACATGATGCGTGCTCGGCTCGAGGCCGATGCCGTACTGGCCGCTGCGCAGGTTCTGCCACTCGAAGAAGTGCGGCATGCCCGCAGCCTCCCAGCTCAGCTCGATGCCCCGCTCCCCACCCGCCGTGATCAGCGCCACGCGGTGCCTGCCGTCGTCGCCGACCACCAGCTCGTGCTCGGTGACCTGCTCGACGAAACCGTCGATCGGGGCCGGCATGACGCGGTAGCTCGTGCCCTGCTCCGCGACAGAGTCCGACTGCCAGAGGTGCTTCGTGATAGGCGCCACGAACCTCGCACCCTCATCCAGGAACGGCCAGCCGACGTTGATGTGGTACAGGAACATGTGCGGCGTCGGATCGAATCCGAGGTTGTCGACGACGTCGTCGAAGCGCACCTCGCGACCGTCGAAGTCGAGCTCGATCGTGCGCGTCAGGCGCAGGTGCTCGCCGAACGCCGTCGCCTGGATCACCTCGCCGACGACCCGCAACACGACGCGGCCCTCACGTTCGACCTCGCGGGCTTCAAGCAACCGAGCCGGAATGGCGGTCAGCCGCCCGTGCAGCCCGTGGGTGACGGTCTGCTTCGGCGGGTAGTTGTAGCGCGTCGCATCCACCTCACCCCCGAACAGGGTGTGGTCGAGACCGCCCGAGACGAGCAGGCCGTCGAGCGCGCGCAGCCACGACAGCCCACCCTCGTCGTTGTGCTCGTGCAGCCCCGGGTGGCGGAAGCCGTTGCCGCTGCGCCACCCGATGGGGGCACCGCGGAAGCGCATCGACCCGAGGTCGAACGCCCGGTCGACCAGGACCTCGAGCTCGAGGCCAGCGGAGGTGCGCAGGTCGATCGCCCGCACGCCACGCTCCACGCCGTTGTCCAGCACCACCTGGCGGATGCCCGCCACGGCCGAGAGGTCGCCCGTGCGCCTGCGGAGCTCGGCCACCGAGAGGTTCGAGCCGAACACGTCGACGCCTGGTCCTGCTGCCTGCTCGCTCACATCATCACCCATCCGCCGTCGACGTTGATCGTCTGCCCGGTCACGAAGCTCGAGTCCTTGCCCACGAGGAACGAGATGACGCTCGCCACCTCGTCGGGGTCACCGCGCCGCTTGAGCGACTGATGGTCGAGCACGAACTGCGTGTACTGCTCGGGGTTCTCGTGGATCTCCTCGGCCTTGGTGGGAAACGCACCCGGCGAGAGCAGGTTCACGCGAATGCCGAACTCGCCGAGCTCGCGCGCCAGGGCGCGAGTCATGGCGACGGCCGCGCCCTTCGTCGTCACGTAGCTCGCGAGCTTGTCCCAGCCGCCGCTCCACGTGACGGAGCCGATGTTGACGATCGCGCCCGTGCCGCGCTCGCGCATCAGCTCGGCCGCCGCCTGGGCCGCGACGAAGTAGCCACGCTGATTGACCGCGACGACGTCGTCGAACTCTTCGACGGTGATGTCGAAGAACGGCGTCGGCGGGTAGATCGCGGCGTTGTTGATGAGCGCGTGCACCGGCCCGAACTCGGCCTCCGCCTCGCGCACCGCGGCCTTGATCGCCGCGGCGTCGCGCAGGTCGACCTCGAGCACGTACGTCGGCACGCCCGCCCCGCGCAGCTCCTCGGCCGTCTCCGCGAGGGTCGCCCCGCCTCGTCCGAGCACGGCGACAGCGAAGCCGTCGCGTCCGAGTCGCAGCGCGGTCGCCCGCCCGAGCGATCCGCCGGCGCCGGTCACGATCGCGACGGGCTTCTCACCTGTTTCCGTCATGGTTCCTCCGGCCGAAGCCTGTTGTGGTCTGGGGTCCTCAGGGTCTTCTGACAGTCAAGGTGACGTGCGCACGTCCGTCACCCCTTGGCGGCGCGTCTGCCCGCTCACGTCACCTTGACTGTCAGAGACGACTAGATCGAGTACTTGCGCAGGATGTCGTCGATGAACTTCTTCGCACGCGGGATGTCGGACTCGTCGAGGTGCTCGATGATGAGCGGCGCGTTCGGGTTGCGCTCGGCGAGGCGTTGCAGGTAGAGCTCGTAGTCGAGCGAGCCGAGGCCAGCGGCCGGCAGCTCGATCTCGCCGACGCCGCGGAACGTGTGCGATGCGAGCGCGTCGTCGTCGCCGATGTCGGCGTGCTTCTCGCTCTTGTCGTCGCCGGCCCGCTTGACGTCCTTGGCGTGGGCGACGCGCACCTTGTCGGCGAGCGTGTCGAAGACCTCGTTGAGCACGCCGGCCTGGTCGTCGATGTTGGACGCGTCGAAGTAGTTTGTCGGGTCCATGAGCAGCTCGATGCCGGGCGAGCGGATGTCGTTGAAGACGCGAACGGTCTCGCGCACGGAGCCGATGACGTTGTTGACGTACGTCTCGAGCAGGAAGATCGAGCCGTGGTCGTAGGCCTCCTGCGCGAGCTCGGCGAGCACGTCGCGCACCTGCTCGTAGGCGTCCTCGGTCTTGTTGTGCGGGTCGCTGTCCCATTCGCTGTCCGGGTTGAAGGTGCCGGACTCCGAGATGACGTACGGCGTGCCGAAGGAGCGCGCGTTGCGGATGATCTCCTTCAGGTAGTCGACGTTGGCGCGGCGGTGGTCGGGGTCCGGGTGGACGATGTTCGTGTAGCCGGAGATCGCCGAGATGGGGAGGTTGTTGTCGCGGAAGGTGTCGGCGACGAGCTTCGCCTTCTCCTTCGTGATCTGCCCCGCGGTGAGGTCGAGGTCCTTGAAGTGCAGGTCGAGCTGGACGGTGTTGAAGCCGAGCTCGCGCGCCTTCTGGGCGGTGGTCTTGAGGTCGTAGGGGAAGTATCCGCTGAAGATGCCGACTTGGATCATGAGCTTCTTTGCTCCTTCTGTGGGGGCTGTTGGCCGGTTGAGGTGGTGGTGAAGTGGATGCGGGTGTTCGAGTCAGAGGGGGAACTCGTCGAGGCGCACTGGGCGGCGCTCGGCGATGGAGCGGTAGCCGGCTTCGATGAGCGCGACGGTCTTGACGTTGTCGGCGACGGTGAGGGCTGGCTCGCTGCCGGTCTCGACCGCGAACTGGAGCTGCTCCATGACGCCGATGAAGGCGTGCGGGAACCAGTGGGTGTCCCAGGTGGGCGTCACCCACTTGCCGTCGGTCGATGGGCCGCCGTCATCGCGAGCCGCCGATGCGTAGGTGATGGTCGAGGGCGTGCCGCTCGGCCAGCCGATCGTGCCCTTCGCGACGCCGCGTGTGCCCTCCACCCGCCAGGTGATGGAGAAGTCGTCGTCGAAGCCCTCTTCGCGCGGGCCACCCCAGACGTCTTCGGTCGAGAGGGCGAGGAGCCCGCCGGGGAAGCGGAGTGTGGAGACGACGATGCCGTCGGTGTGGGGGAACTGGGTGCGCGGGTCGGTGCGGGTGACGGTCATGATCTCGTCGGGGTCTCCGAAGAGGAAGCGGAGGACATCGAGGTGGTGGACGCTCATGTTGGCGAGGGTGAGGCGGTCGTAGCCCTCGAGGAAGCCCTGCCAGTGGGGCACGGCTTTCATGTCGATCTCGACGAAGACGGGGTCTCCGAGCTCTCCGCCGTCGAGCAGCTGCTTGAGCACGCGGATGGACTGGTCGTAGCGCATGTTCTGGTTGACGGAGAGGATCTTGCCGGCCGCTGCAGCCTCGTCGCGCAGGGCGATGGCCTCATCGAGGGTGAGCGCGAGGGGCTTCTGGGCGAGCACGGCTTTGACGTGCGGCTGCGCAAGCGCCTTGCGGATGAGTGCGGGCTGCAGGTCGGGTGGATACGCGATGTCGACGATCTCGACGTCCGGGTCCTCGATGAGCAGCTCTGGGGTGTCGTGCACGGTTGGGATGCCCCACTGCTCGGCGACGCGCTGGGCGTTGGCCTTCGTGCGGGATGCGATGGCGACGACCGGGAAGCCTGCCTGCTTGTACGCGGCGAGGTGCTGGTCTGCCATGATGGCGCCGGCTCCGATTGCGCCGATCTTCGCGGAGCGGGCCCGCACTGGGCTGTCGGGGAGGAGGGCATTGCTGCCAGCCCGAGCCTCGTCGGCCTGCGTCTCAAGGGAACTCGTGGACACTGCTACTCCTTCGCGCCGTTGCGTGAGCGTGTGCTTCGAACCGGGGAGGCCCGAACCATGTGAGCGCTACTGGTAGCGCTGCCATTGCACCGAATGTAGCGATGCGGCGACCGGGCCGCAAGTCCCTGTCGGCGGGTTCTTCACGGACAGAGTTGTGGTTCTGTGCGCTTCTCCGCCGCCGCAAGCGCATTTCGCCACAACTCTCGACGATGCGAGCCGCGAGGTCAGGCGAACGTGGCGTCGTGGCAAAACCGGGAGCTCAGCAGCCGTGACCCGAGTGACCGCGAGCCGCGTGGTGCGCGTGCGGTGCCGGGTCGCTGGCGTGCGCCGCGGCCAGGAACTCGGGCAGGTCGACCCGTGAGCCACCCACCCACGTCCCGAGCACCCGCACTCGTTCAGCGAGGTAGCGCGGCGTCACCTCGGACGGGTCGGCGCTCAGCTCCACGAAGTCGGCGAGCTTGCCGACCGCGATCGAGCCGACCAGATGCTCCCGATGCAGGGTGCGCGCCGCATCGATCGTGTGCGCCCTGAGCGCCGCATCCACTGAGATGGCCTGCTGTGGCGCGTGGATGCGCCCGCTGCTGGTGCGCCGAGTCACGGCCGTCTGCACGTTCAGGATGGGCGACGGCGGAGACACCGAGCCGTCGTTGTGCAGCGAAACGACGACCCCGGCGTCCACCGCATCGGCGAAAGCCTGCCAGCGCGCGCCCTGCTCGGGAGCGAACATCTGCCCGTCGAGCAGGTCACCCCAGTAGTAGTACTGGAACGGTGCGAGCGACACGTGCACGCCGAGGCGCGCGGCCCGCTCGAACTGGTCGCGGCGCCCGGCCCCGGCATGCTCGATGCGCCAGCGGTGGTCCGTGCCGAGCAGTCCGTGCTGGGCGAGGGCGCGCTCATAGGCGTCGAGCGCGAAGCCGATGGCGAGGTCACCGTTCGCGTGGAACGACATCTGCCAGCCCAGCGGCGCGCACGCATCGAGCGTCGCGTCCACCTGCGCTCGCGAGTAGTTCATGGCGGATGCGCCTCCCGCCGTCGAGGGGTCGATACCGGCCCGCTTCGTCGCGTCGCTCGCGAGGTAGGGGAAGGAGGTGGCGATGTTGCCGATCCACGGGGATCCGTCAGTCCAGAGCTTCACGCCCTGCTTCACGAGGCGCTCCTCACCAGCGTCGAAGTTCGCCGCGGCGCCCGGGGCGGCAGCCGTCGACACCTCCCACAGGCTCACGCGCAACGGCGAGGATGGCATGGCCGCGAGCGCCTCGTAGGCGGGGGCGAGGTCGGTGGAGAACGTCATGTCAGAGGTCGACGTGATGCCGGCCCGCGACATGAGGGCGTAGTACTCGGCGGCGCTGCCAAGCGGGTTGCCGCCGAGCTGCTGCATCACGGGGCCGAGCACGGCGGCATTCGCGGGAATCTCGAACGAGATGCCGGTGAGGGCGCCATCAGCGTCGCGCGCGAAGGAGCCGCCGATGGGGTCGGCCGGCGGGTTCGAGTCCCACCCGCGGCTGCGGATGAGCGCCGACGTGAAGGAGCAGGCGTGCCCGGAGTTGTCGACGACCACCGCGACCCGGTCGCCGAAGATGTCGTCGAGGTCGGCGGCCGTCGGGGCGGGGCGGCCGTGGAGGAGCGCATCGAAGCCGTTGAAGAGGAGGGGGACGTCGGCGTCGTGCTCGGCCATCGCCTGCGAGAAGATGCTCAGCACCTCGCTCCAGGTCGGCGCCTTCCACGGCGCGATCGACAAGGCGGGCAGCTGCGTCGCGAGGCCGCTCAGGAACGGGTGGCTGTGCGGGTCGATGAAGCCCGGCATGAGCACGGGCGCGCCGCTGTCGATGACGGGAGCGCCCGGCACGACCTCGAGGCACTCGGCGAGCGTGCCGACCGCCACGATCTTGCCGTCAGACACCGCGACGGCTGACGCGCGCGGCAGCTGCGCATCCATCGTCACGACTGTGCCGGCAGTGAGGATGAACGCGTCCGGCACCGCGGGCACGTCGGGGGTGGCGGTGCCTGCGGGGGTGGCGGTGCCTGCGGGGGTGGCGGCGCGTGCGGGGGTGGCGGCTGGCTCTGACATGCGACTCCTTCGGGGCGCCGCATGGAAGCGGCGGGGCGACGCGGGTGGAGCAGGGCGTCTCCAGTATGGACGCCCAGGGCGGTCTTGTGGTCGTCAAAATCGCTTGAGAACGACCACAACCCCGCTGCGGTCCGTGGGGCGCGGGGGCGAGCGGGGGCGCGGGAGGCGAGCGCGAGGCGCGAGGTGCGAGCGGCGTCAGGTCGAGCGGAGGCGGACCATCTCGGCGTAGCCCTCGCGGTAGCCGGGGTAGTCGAGTGTGCCGAGCAGCTGCAGCATCCGCTCGCCGCTCAGCAGCGTGCCGCTGGCCTCTTCCGGGTGGATGCGCGGGGGCGGGGCCACGCCGAGCTCGCCGGCCACAAACGTGGCGACCTCACCCAGCGGCGCGGGGTGCGCATCCGTCGCGTGAAGGAGTGAGGGCGCGTCGGCACGTTCCAGCATCGCCTCGATCGCCCGCACCAGGTCGCTCTCGTGCACTCGATTGGTGCGACGCGCGTACTGGACGGGGTCGCCCTCGAGGACGCGCCTGAGGAGGCTGTCCCGGCCGGGACCGTAGATCCCGGACGGCCTGATGACGGATGCGCCCAGCAGCTCGACCGCGCGACGCTCGCCGTCGACGAGCGCGCGCGCCCGGTCGGACATCGGTGACGGCGCGTGGGCCTCGGTGATCTCGGCGCCGTCGGCCCGCCCCTCGAAGACGCGGGTCGACGACACGAACACGACGCGGTCGGGGATGCGCGGCAGGCGCGCGGCAAGTGTCTCGAGGCATCGCCGGTAGGCGTCCGGGGCGACCACCCTGTCGACGGAGGGGGGAGGCAGCGTGATGACCAGCGCGTCCGCGTCCGGGAGGGAGGGCGGGAAGGAAGTCGGGTCCGCGAGGTCCCCGCGGATGAGCCTTATCCCACCGCCTGCGGCCTCCGCGCTGCGTCGCACTCCGACGACCGCAGCACCGCGGGCCAGGTACCGCTCCCCCAGCCTCGAGCCGAGCTTGCCGAAGCCAGCGATGAGGAGGCGGGTGGGCGCGGACGTCGGCGAGGCGGGGGTGCTCATCCTCCGAGCGTAGAACTCGACTCCCGCGAGTCACCCCAAAGGGTCGCAATCGGACCCTGACGGCGACCATTCGCGGTGATTCGCGGTGGGCAGACGTGCGAGGTCGTCACCGGGCGACGCGGACCCGTGGTCGGCTGGGCAGTCCGACTCCGCGGGCGTATCCTCGGGACGTGACTTCGGAGATCCTGACCCCGTACGAAGACCTGCTGCGCGACGTGCTCGAGAACGGCGCCCGCAAGTCCGACCGCACCGGCACGGGAACGCGCAGCGTGTTCGGCCGCCAGCTGCGGTACGACCTTTCGGAGAGCTTCCCCCTCATCACCACGAAGCGCGTGCACTTCAAATCCATCGCGTACGAGCTGCTGTGGTTCCTGCGCGGCGACTCGAACGTGCGCTGGCTGCAGGAGCGCGGCGTGAAGATCTGGGACGAGTGGGCCGACGAGAACGGCGACCTCGGCCCCGTCTACGGCGTGCAGTGGCGCTCCTGGCCGACACCCGAAGGCGGACACATCGACCAGATCGAGCAGGTCGTCGCCCAGATCCGCGCGAACCCCGACTCGCGCCGCCACATCGTCACGGCGTGGAACCCCGCCGAGATCTCGACCATGGCGCTGCCCCCGTGCCACGCCCTCTTCCAGTTCTACGTGGCCGACGGCAAGCTCTCCTGCCAGCTGTACCAGCGCAGCGCCGACCTCTTCCTCGGCGTCCCGTTCAACATCGCGTCCTACGCCATGCTGACCCTCATGGTCGCGCAGCAGACGGGCCTCGAGCCGGGCGAGTTCGTGTGGACGGGCGGCGACGTGCACATCTACGACAACCACGAGGAACAGGTTCGGGAGCAGCTCACACGCGACCCGTACCCGTACCCGCAGCTGCGCATCGACCGCACGCCCGACACGATCTTCGACTACGAGTTCGAGGACTTCGAGGTCGCGAACTACGAGCACCACCCCACGATCCGCGCGGCGATCGCCGTATGAGCGACGCAGCGGGAGCGACCTGGGCGGCGGATGCAGTGCGCGCGGCGGCAGAAAGCGCGGGCGACACCGGCGACGGCACCGGCACCGGCCTGACGGTCGGCCTCGTGTGGGCGCAGGCGCACGGGGGCGTGATCGGCGCGGAGGGCGGCATTCCGTGGCACGTGCCGGAGGACCTCGCGCACTTCAAGGCTGTCACCCTCGAGCACCCCGTCATCATGGGCCGCAAGACCTGGGACTCGCTGCCCGAGCGCTTCCGACCCCTGCCCGGGCGACGCAACATCGTCGTGACCCGACAGCCCGACTGGTTCGCCGAGGGCGCCGAACGCGCCGGGTCGCTCGAGGAGGCGCTCAGCCTGGCGAGCGCCGGAACAGGCGCCGAGGCCTGGGTGATGGGCGGCGGCGAGCTCTACCGAGCGGCGATCGCCACCGCCGACCGCCTCGAGGTCACCGAGATCGACCTCGCCGTCGACGGTGACGCCCACGCCCCCGACCGGTCGGGAGACGACTGGGTCGTTGATGCGCGCGAGCCGTCCGACGGCTGGCTCGAGTCGCGCACGGGCATCCGCTACCGCTTCCTGAGCCTCTCGCGCTGAGCCCCGCGGGTCCCAGACGCCGAGGCTCCCCGGGTCCCCGATTCCGCGGCCCCATTCGGCACCGCTCTGGGCTCGCCTGCGCGGATTCGCCGCAGGACTGGCTGGATGATCGGCTGCCCAAGCAGGATGCCGAGCAGCACCAGTGCCATGCCCGCGCCCTGCTGCCAGCTGAGCACCTCGCCGGCGACAAGCGTTCCGAGCAGGACACCCGTGACGGGATTGAGGAGCCCGATCAGGCCGGTCGTCCCCGCCGTGAGGTTCTTGAGTCCCCCGAACCAGGCGAGGTAGGCGAGCGCCGTCGAGATGAGGCCGACGTAGGCGAGCGCGGCGATCGCGGGCCCGTCGTAGTTCGGCATCGGCCCCTCGACGAGCAGCGCGACGGGGAGCAGCACGACCCCGCCGCCCACGAGCTGCCAGGCCGTGAGCGGCAGCAGCTCGACGCCGCTCCCCCACCGCTTCACCAGGACGAAGCCGAAGGACGCCAGCGCCATGGCTGCGACGGATGCGGCGACTCCCATCCAGTCGACGGCACCCGTTCCCGTCGCGAGCATGAGCACGACCCCGGCGAGGCCGGTGGCCGCTCCCACGACGGGCAGGGCACGCAGCCGCTCGCCGAGCATGGAGACGGCGAAGACCATCATGACGATGGGCGACGCGGCCATGATCATCGACGCGATGCTCGACGGGAGCAGCTGCGACGCGACGTAGACGAGGGCGAAGAAGGCGCTCATGTTGATGGTGCCGAGCACGAGGGCGCGCCACCACCACGCGCCCTTCGGCAGCTCCCGGGCGAAGAGGAGGAGGACAAGCCCGGCCGGCAGCGCGCGAAGCACGGCACCCCAGAGCGGCGCATCCGCCGGGAGGAATGACCCCATGACGTAGTAGTTGCTGCCCCAGGCAATCGGTGCGATCGCCGTGATGAGCATCCAGCGCCATGTAGTTTCCATGGAAGCCATCCTAGCTTCCACGGAAGCTAGGATGTCACCATGATCGCCCCCGACGACCGCGTCAGCCAGATCCTCGCCGAGTGGGCGCGCGAGCGTCCGGACCTCGACGCATCCCCGATGGGCGTGATCGGGCGCATCCACCGCATCGGCCTGCACCTCACCGACGAGCTCACCCGCGTCTATCGCGAGTTCGGCCTCGGCGAGGGCGACTTCGACGTGCTCGCGACCCTGCGGCGCGCCGGCACGCCACACGAGCGCACGCCGAGCGAGCTCGCCGCGTCGACCATGGTCACGACCGGGGCCATGACCAAGAGGGTCGACCGGCTCGAGGGCGCTGGCCTCGTCTCCAGACGGGTCAGCGAAGCGGATGGGCGGGGCCGCGTCGTGCAGCTCACGCCGCGCGGGCTCGACCTCATCGACAAGGCCTACACGCGACACCTCGAGAACGAGGAGCGGCTCCTCTCCGGCGTGAGCGCAGACGACCGGGCCGCGCTCGCCCGCATCCTCGGCCACTGGCTCGCCGACGTCGAGGACACCGTCGAGGGCACCGGCAGGGGCGCCTCCCTAGACTGACGTCATGACTGCTCCCCAGGCGTCGGGCCGCGGCTCCGAGCTCCCGGACGAGGCGACCGGCATCGCCGAGCGCCTGTCGCGCATGGTGCGGGTGAAGACCGTCTCGGCGGACATGACGGAGCGCGACGCTGCCCCGCTCCAGGACTTCCTCTCCCTGATCGACGAGCTGTACCCGCTGGCCCACCAGCGACTTGAACGGGAACCCGTCACCGACCGGGGCGTGCTGTACCGCTGGCCGATGGCGGAGACCGGCGGTCGAACCGGGCCCGGCAGCTCGAGTGAACCCGTGGTGCTCATGGCGCACTTCGACGTCGTCCCGGCGTTCGAGTCGGAGGGATGGACGCATCCGCCCTTCGAGGGCACCGTCGCCGACGGCTCCGTGTGGGGCCGCGGCACGCTCGACGACAAGGGGCCGCTGTGCGTGATCCTGGAAGCCGTCGAAGCGCTGCTCGGCGAGGGGTTCGCGCCGGCGCGCGACGTGTACCTGTGGTTCGGTGGCGACGAGGAGACGGGCTCGGAAGCGGCGACGGCGGCAGCGACCCTGTTCCGCGAGCGCGGCCTCACGCCGTGGCTGGTGCTCGACGAAGGCGGTGCCGTCGTGGATGCTCCCCTGCCGTTCATCGATGTGCCAGCGGCCATGATCGGGGTCGGCGAGAAGGGGTCGGTGAACATCATCCTCGAGGCGAGCGGCGACGCGGGGCACGCATCGGCGCCGTCCGGACTGACGCCCACGGCCCGCATCGCGAGGGCCGTGACGAGGGTGGAACGCAGGCCGTTCCCCGCGCGGCTGACTCCGGCGGCCCGCGAGATGTTCGCGACGTTCATCCCGCATGCCCAGGGCCGCGGCAGGGTCATCCTCGAATCGTTCACGCGGGCCCCGTTGCTCGCCGCGCAGACGCTGGTCCGCCTTGGCGGTGATGCGGCCGCACTCGTGCGGACGACCCTCGCGACGACGCGCCTCAGCGGTGGCACCGCCGACAACGTGCTCCCCGCGAGCGCGAGCGCGACCCTCAACTGCCGCATCGCGCCGGGCGAGAGTGTTGCCTCCACGCTTCGGCACGTGCGGCGGGCGGTCCGCGACCGGCAGGTGCGCATCTGCTGCACTGATCCGAACGAGCCGACGGCGCTCGCCCCGACCGACAATGCGCAGTTCGCTCTGCTGCGCGATGCCGCGCGCCGCGCCTACCCGGAGGCCGTCGCCGCGCCCTACATCACGCTCGCCGCCACCGACGCGAAGCACTTCCAGCGCTTCGCGCCCGCGACCTACCGCTTCGCGCCGCTCGCCATGGATGCCAGGCAGCGCGCGTCGATCCACGGCGTCGACGAGCGCGTCTCGATCGCCAGCCTCCGCGCGGGCAAGCTCTTCCACGAGTCCCTGCTGCGCTCGCTCTGATTCCCGTGCTCGTCGGCCGCGCCTGAGCGCCTCTCCCCGAGAGGTCCTGGCGGAGAAGGCGAGACGACGCAGACCGGTCGGTAGGTGTCGAGCGACGGCGGCAGTACAGTGATTCCACCCAGAACGACTGACGACACCGCAGCCGTCCGGCACGACGCACCACCCCGGGCCCCACCCCCGCCAGCACAGAGGCCGGAGCTCGGGCGCCCGATGCTCCGCCCAGCTCCCCTCGAGGAAGGCACCAACGTGCACCGTCTCCGCCCCGCCGGCTTCGCCTCGATCGCCGGCATCGTCGGCTTCCTCGCGTTCGTCGAGTGCACGAGCGGGATCCTGCAGGGCTACTACACCCCGCTGCTCACCGACATCGCGCGGCACCTGGGCATCCAAGACGCCGACGTCAACTGGCTGGAAGGGGCGCAGCTCATGCTGTCGGCACTGGTCGTGCCGGTACTCGCTAAGCTCGGCGACATGCTCGGGCAGCGCAAGGTGCTGCTCGTCTCGACGGCCGTCACTGCGCTGGCGTCGTTCGGCCTCGTGTTCGCGCAGGAGTTCTGGATGTTCCTCGTCGCCTGGACGCTGCAGGGCTTCTACGTCATCTGGCTGCCGCTCGAGATCGCCCTCATCTGGTCGCGCACGCGCGAGCGCCCGAACTCCGCGCGCCTCACCCGCACCTCGGCCGGAGTGCTCGTCGCGGCGCTGCAACTCGGGGCCGTCGCCGGCGCGCTCAGCGCTGGGGCGCTCGCCGAAACCCTGCCCGTGCCGGTGCTCCTGCTGATCCCGGCCGTCGCGGTTGCTCTCTGCTTCTTCGTGATCCTGTTCGGCGTGAAGGAAGCCCCGAACCCGGTCGGAGGGAGGCTCGACTACCCGGGCCTCCTGCTCCTGAGCTTCGCGCTGATCTCCTTCACGGGCGGGCTCAGCCTGCTGCGCGTCAACGGTCCGGCGGACCTGTTCTCGTGGAGCATCGTGCTGCTCGGCCTCGCCCTGCTCGCGGTCTTCGCGCGCGTCGAGCTCGGCCGACCCGATCCCCTCATCGACGTGCGCCTCTTCCAGTCGCCGGCGCTCTGGCCCGTGTTCCTGACGGCCGGCCTCTTCGGAGTCAGCGTGCTCGGCGCGCAAGCGCCCCTCTCGACGTTCGCACGCACCGACCCGAGCGTCTACGGGTACGGGCTGGGCGCATCCGCTGGCCAGACGTCGATCCTCATCGGCTCGTACGTGCTCTCCATGGTCGCCGGCGCGCTGCTCTACGCGCAGGTCACGAAACTGCTCGCACCGCGCATCGCGCTGATCGGCGCGAGCGGTCTCGTCGCAACCGGATACCTGCTGTTCCTGCCCTTCCACGACGGGTATATGCAGGCGGTCACCAACATGGTCATCGCGGGCATCGGGTCCGGCGCGCTCGTCGCGGCGCTTCCTTCTGCGGCGGCGGCCGCAGCCCCCGCGACCCAGACGGGCGTTGCGACCGGGCTGACCAACTCGGTGAAGACGCTGGGCGGGGCCATGGCGTCGTGCGTGTTCGGCATCGCCCTGCTCGGCACGCTGGCGAATGCCCCCGCCGCGGGCGACGGCACGGCAGGCTCCCTCACGGGTTACTTCACGGTGTGGACAGTGTGCGGGCTGACGGCCGTGGCCGCCGCAGCTGCGCTCTGCTTCGTGCCGAGGACGGCCTTCCAGGATGCGCCCGAGCGGGCCGGCCAGCCGCCCGTCGCCGTGTAGCGCCCGCGCCTCAGCCCTGGGCTGGGGCAGCGAGCGGCAGGCGCACCGTGAAGCGCGTGGCGCCGGGTCGGCTGTCGACGGCGATCGTGCCGCCGTGCGCATCCACGACGCTCTTCACGATGGAGAGGCCGAGACCTGTTCCCCTGGTCACCGGAATGTCACCGGCCTCGGTCTCGCCGCGGGCGCGCGACGTGTCGCCGCGCACGAAACGCTCGAAGAGGTGGCCGAGCACGGCGGGGTCGATGCCCGGGCCGTCGTCGAGGACGCTGAGCATCGCGAACCGGCCATCGACGCCGAGCGTCAGCGTGACGTTGGTTCCGGGCGGCGTGTGCGCGTCGGCGTTGGCCAGCAGGTTCGAGACGACGCGGCGCAGCTGACCCTCGACCCCCACCACTTCGATGGGCTCGCCGGGGATATCGAGGTTCCACCGGTGATCGGGCCAGGCGGCATCCGCGTCGCCGACCGTCTCGAGGGCGATGAGGGACAGGTCGACCCTGCCGCGAGTGGCCTCCACGCCCTCGTCGAGTCGAGCGAGCAGGAGGAGCTCCTCGACGAGCGCGGTCATTCGGACGGACTCCGAGTCGATGCGCTCGAGCGCGCGGGCCGTGTCCTCCGGCAGGTCGGCGCGGCTGCGACGTGTCAGTTCGGAGTAGCCGCGGATCGACGCGAGGGGCGTGCGCAGCTCGTGACTCGCATCCGCGACGAACTGCCGCATCTTCGCTTCGCTCGCCTCCCTCGCCGTGAAGGCGCGGGAGATGTGCCCGAGCATCGTGTTGAACGCCTGCCCCATGCGCCCGACCTCGGTTCGAGGGTCGGCGTCACGGGGGTCGACGCGCACGTCGAGCGCGGCGTCGCCCGAGGTGAGCGGCAGCTTCGAGATGCTGGTCGCGAGGTGCTCGACCCGTTCGAGCGGGGCCATGGATGCGCGGATCCAGCGAGACGTGAACAGGGCGGCGAGCGCGATGCCGAGCAGCCCGATGAGGCCGATCATGAGACTCAGCGTGGTGGTCGTCGCGTTGACGTCGCCGAGCGGGAGGGCGATGACGACCCCGTACCCGGCGGGCCCTTCGCTCGCCTGCGCCCTGACCTCGCCGATGCCGTCGACGGTGACCGTGTGCGCCCGCCCGTCCTGGGGCACGCTCGCGAGCGACTCCGCGGTGCTCGGCGAGATGATGACGACCTCGCCGAGGCTGTCGAGGGCGCCGGCGGAGATGACCTCGCCGCCGTCGATGACCGCCCCGACCGTGCCCTCGGCCTGGCCGGGCAGCTTCAGCACGAAGGTCGCGTTCGGCGTGAGCGACAGCGGCCCGCCCGTGTCGCCGGGACCGGACGCGCCCTCGCGTCCACGGTCGCTGGCAGAGAGCAGCTGCTGGTCGAGCCGGTCGACGAGCACGTTGTGCAGCAGCGAGACGCTCACGGCGCCGATGACGGCGGTGACGGTGACGAGCGTCGCGACGAGGCCGAGGACGAGCCTCCGGCGAAGCGTCATCGGTGCGCGGCCCTGCGGGGCGGCCGCTTCGGCATATCCTCCCTGCCCGGCGAGGGGCGAGGTCATTCCGTGGCCTTGAGCATGTACCCCACACCGCGCACCGTGCTGATCATAGGCTCCCGGCCGGCGTCGACCTTCTTGCGCAGGTAGGAGATGTACAGCTCGACGACGGTCTCTCGCCCGCCGAAGTCGTAGCTCCAGACGTGGTCGAGGATCTGTGCCTTCGAGAGCACGCGGCGGGGGTTGCGCATGAGGAAGCGGAGCAGCTCGAACTCGGTGGCCGTGAGCTCGATGAGGTCGTCGCCTCGGCGAACCTCGTAGCTCTCCTCGTCCAGGCTGAGGTCACCGACGCGGAGTACTGGGTCGTTCGCGGTGCCCTGCGTGAGCATGGACCGGCGCACGAGGCCGCGGACGCGCGCGATGACCTCCTCGAGGCTGAAGGGCTTGGTGACGTAGTCGTCCCCGCCCGCGGTGAGTCCGGCGAGACGGTCGGCGAGTGCATCCTTCGCGGTGAGGAAGAGCACGGGCAGCGTTTCGTCGTCGGCGCGGATGCGGTGCAGCAGGCTGAGCCCGTCGGTGTCGGGGAGCATGATGTCGAGGACTGCGGCGTGGGGTTTGAACTCTCGGGCGACCTTGATCGCGGAGGCGCCATCCGCGGCGGTGCGGACTTCCCAGCCCTCGTAGCGCAGCGCCATCCGGAGCAGATCGGTGAGCGAGGGCTCGTCGTCGACGACGAGCACTCGGATGGCGGATCCGTCGGCCGCCGTGAGCTTCGGGCCGAGCCGCGAGCTCGACTGATCGGTTGCAGGCATGGCTCCAGTCTCCTCTTTCAACTATGGAGCACCTATGAGCCGCCTGGGCGCGGAGTATGCGCGGTCAGGTGAAGAGCGTCTCCCCCACGTAACCGCCTTCGCGCGCGCCGGGCGGGATCGCCCAGATGCCGCTGCCGGTGTGCTTGAGGTACTCGTTCAGGAGATCGGTGCTCAGCGACTGCTGCACGCGGATGAACTGCTGCGGGTCCCGCTGGTAGGACAGGAAGAAGAGCCCGGCGTTGAGCCGCCCGAGCTCGTCGTTGCCGTCGACGAAGTTGTAGCCGCGACGCAGCAGCCTCGCTCCCGCGTTCTTCGCGGGATGGGCAAGGGCGACGTGCGAGTTCGCGTCGATGGCGGGCTGCCCGAAGGTCGTCTCGCTCTCGACCACGAAGTCGGGCTCGGTGAACTCCTCGCCGCCGCTGAGCGGGGCGCCGGCGCGTTTGTCGCGGCCGATGATCTGCTCCTGCTCCTCGAGACGCACTCGGTCCCACGATTCGATCATCATGCGGATTCGCCGCGCGACCAGGTAGGAGCCGCCGACCAGCCAGTCGGCGCCGTCGCCCGGGGCAACCCAGACGTGCTCGGCGGTCGCGCTCGTCTCCTCCGCCTTGACGTTCGCGGTGCCGTCCTTGAAGCCGAACAGGTTGCGAGGTGTGGCCTGGCTCGTCGACGTCGACGAGGTGCGCCCGAAGCCCAGCTGCGACCAGCGCAGGATGACGCGGCCGAAGCCGATGCGCGTGAGGTTCCGGATGGCGTGCACCGCGACCTGCGGGTCGTCGGCGCAGGCCTGGATGCACAGGTCGCCGCCGGAGAGTGCGCTGTCGAGGGCGTCGCCAGAGAACCGCGGGAGCTGTGTGAGCTTCGCCGGCTGCCTGCTCGCGAGCCCGAAGCGGTCGACGCCGTCGCCGTCGACGAAGAGCGTCGGCCCGAAGCCGACCGTGATGGTGAGCGCGGACGGAGGCAGTCCCATGGCCTCGCCCGTGTCGTCTGGCGGCGCGAGCGGGGAGCCGCCGACGGCGCCGGAGGCTGAGACGTCGAGGCCCTGCACGAGCCGCGACGACGCGTAGCTCCAGTCCTGCAGCAGCTCGATGAGCTGCTCGCGGGTTGTGCCCTCGCGAACGTCGAAGGCCGCGAAGTGGAGCCGGTCCTGGGCTGGCGTGACGATGCCGGCCTGGTGGTCGCCGGAGAACGGATACTGGGTGCCGCTGCCCGCGTGAGTGCTGGCACCGGCCCCGGTCGCGGCCGCGATACCGAAGCCACCGGCACCGCCGGCGGCGATGCCCGCGGCGCCCGCACCGAGCAGCCCGAGCAGCCCGCGTCGAGAGAGGCCACCATGTGCGGGTGCCGCCGCGGCAGGGTCCGCCACCGGGTCGGAGCTCGCCGCTGGCCGACGTGCCGCCGTCGATCCGGACCTCACGTTCCCTGCTCGCGCATCTGCGCCGTCGGGTTCGCGCCCGGTCTCACCTGCGCTCACGGCGCTCCTTCTGCTGATGGTTCATGTGGTGCCGTCCCGGGAGATTGCAGCGAAAATCCGAGCACGGACCCGAGTCCCGTCAGTCAGGGTGACGAGGGATCGCATCGCCGTGATGAAGGGCACTCAGCGACGCCACGTCACCCTGACTGGCGGTGTGCGTCTCGGAGAGGCTACGCCTGCAGGCCGAGCACCGTGGTCGTGAGCTGCGAGAGCGGCTCGGCGAGCGCATCCACCTGCGTGGAGAGCTCCTTGACCTGGTCTGGCGTGAGGTCGCGGTAGTTGGTGAAGCCCTCCTCGTAGCTGCCGTAGCTGCCGAGGAGGTCGTTCAGCGCCTTGAACTCCGTGCTGATGGAGTCGGCGATCGCTGTGCCGTCCTCCCCCTTCGACCGGGCGACGTCCTCGACGATGCCGAAGGCGACTTCTGCACCCTCGACGTTCGCCTTGAAGTCGCTGAGGTCGGTGCCGGACCACCAGTCCTCCTCACCGGAGATCTTGCCCGTCGCGACCTCGTCGAGCAGGCCGATCGCGCCGTTCGTGATGTCCTCGATGGAGATCACGAACTCCTCGCCGTTCACGAGGTCGGCGAGCTCCTGGATGTCGGCGACGAGCTGGTCCGCGTAGGCGGTGCGTTCCTCGGGCGTGGAGGGCGCCCAGTCGAGGAACGCGTCGGTGTCGTCGGAGTTCTTGTCGCCCGGCTGCGGCTGCCAGAGGTCCTTCTCGATGCGGTGGAAGCCGGTCCAGTCGAGGCCCTCGGCGACGGCATCGACCTCTCGGTAGTCGATCTTCGGGTCGAGGTCGCCGAACGCCTCGGCGGTCGGCTCGATGCGCTCGTAGGGCACGCGCGCCGCGGCGAACAGCTCGCGGGCCTTCGCGTCGTCGCCGGACTTGTAGGCGGTCGTGAACTCCTCGATGAGGGGCACGAGCTCGGAGACCTGGTTGCGCAGGTAGGCGGTGTAGCTCGTGACGGCCTCGTCGTAGGCGGCCTGGTCGTCTGCCGCGACCTCGACGGCCTCGCCGGAGACTTCGAACGCGGTCTGCCCGATGCCCTCGCCGATCATGCCCGGCTTGCAGACCGTGAAGTAGCTGCCCGGCTGCGCGACGACGGAGAGCTGGCGGCTCGTGCCGGGGGCGATGTTCTCGACCTCGCCCACGATGCGCAGGCCGTCGTCGGCGAGCAGGTAGAACTCGGTGACGCGCTCGCCCTCGTTGGTGACGTCGAAGGTGATGGGCCCGCTGGCGGCTGATGCGCCGGAGACCGTGCAGTCCGAATCCGTGCTTGAGACGGCGAGCGACGACGCTGGGTCGGCCGGCGCGTTCGGCACGCAGCCGGTGAGGGAGACGAGGGCAGCGGCCGACAGCAGACCGGCGGCGAGTGGCTTGAGGTGCATGGGTGTCCTTCTTCGAGGGCGCGTATCTAGAGCGCGGCGGTCGCCGCGGGCTGGGGTGAGGTTGGGGTCGCGTGCCGCCTGCCCGAGCGGGTGCGGATGGCGAAGAGCGTGGCGGTCGGGATGAGGTACGCGAAGTAGGCAAGGATCTCGAGCTTCGTCATCTCGGGGGTGAAGCCGAGTGTTCCCTTGAGGAGCGCGCCGAGGAGACCGTCCGGCGGGATGATCTGGGGGATGCGGAACGCCCACGCGTTCTCCCCGAACCAGGCCTGGGCGGCGGCGGATGCGCTCTCCGGGGCTGCGGTGAAGGGTCCGGGCAGCACCGCCGCCTCCTGCAGGTCGTGGATCGCGTAGGCCACGATGCCCGCGGCGAAGACGATGAGGAGGGCGCCGGTCCAGGTGAAGAAGGTGGAGAGGTCGATGCGAACGACACCGCGGAAGAGACCCCAGGCGAGCCCGACCGCGATGAGGAGGCCGAGGATGGCGCCGAGGAAGCCGAGCACCCAGCCGTCGCCCGAGCGCGTGGTCGACCAGACGAAGAGCGCGGTCTCGAGTCCCTCGCGTGCGACGGAGACGAACGCGACCGCGACGATGCCCCAGCCGCTGCCCCCGAGGTGGCGATCGACCTGCCCCTCGAGGTCGTGCTTGAGCGTCTTCGAGACGCGAAGCATCCAGAACACCATCCACGTGACCATGGCGACGGCGACGAGCGAGAGCGTGCCGCCGATGATCTCCTGGGCTTGGAAGGAGAGGCCGTAGGCGCCGAACGTGAGCACCGCGCCGAGGATGAGGGAGGTGACGACCGCGAACGCGACGCCGAGCCAGATGCGACGCACGATGTCCGGTCGTCGGATTCGCCGAGCGTAGGCGATGAGGATGCCGACGACGAGCGCCGCTTCGAGGCCTTCGCGGAGGCCGATGAGGAGAGAGCCGAGCATGCTGGATTCCTGGGCGTGAAAAGAACTGGGCCGGCGGGCGTGAGGGCCAGCCATAGCCCTGGCGTCCATACGCGGTAGGCCAGGTAAGGCTTACCTTTTGTGAAGGTACACCTGCCTTCGGGGATTTGCCAAGTTCCGTTCAGGTCAGAGCCCGTCCGGCGTCCCAACTCCTCCCGAGGCCAGTGCGCCAGCGCTCTCGAAGTGCGCTGAAGTACCGTGGTGCGCGGCCCGCGGTCCCGCGGTGCAGAGACTCAACCAGGAGGATCACCCGTGCAGACCATCGACACCAAGCAGCTCGCAGAGCTCGGCGAGCAGGCCACCGTCATCGACGTTCGCGAACGCGATGAGTTCTCTGCCGTGCGCATCCCGTGGGCCAGCAACGTGCCGCTGAGCGAGCTCACGGATCGTGTCGACGAGGTGCCAGAGGACGGCCCCGTGTACCTGATCTGCGCCGCGGGGGTCCGCAGCGAACGCGCCGCCGCGTACCTCGAGCAGCAGGGCAAGCCGGTCGTGAATGTGCTCGGCGGCATGTCCGAATGGGCGGGGTCGGGGTTCACGGTCGAACGCGACTGAACGACCCACGGTCGGCTGCCCGCCGTATCCTCGCCATTCCTTCGCCGATCGACCCGAGGCAGACCTCCCCAGCCATCCTGTCGGGTGGGGAGTTCTCCCCTGGATCTCGGGTGTGCCGTGCGTCGATTCTCGCTAGCGTTGAAGCCCCCAAGATCGCGAGCCCTGCGGCGCGACGAGTCACCGGCGATGGGAGCTGAGTGTGAACAGCCCACGGCATCTTGCGCGCGCCCGTGATGCCTCGACCCGCCTGGCATCGCAGCCGAGCGTGGACCCTCGGCTGCAGCTCGAGCAGCAGCACCGCGCAGCTCAGCTGGACCCGTTCGACCGCACCCTCCCGCGGCGCGCGATACGGGCGGCGTCTGCGCCTCTGTTCATCCCCGGGTTCCGCTACTACCCGCCGGTCTCGCGCCTCGGCGCCGCCCGATAGCGGCACGCTGAGGCCTCCGCTTTCCGGTCGCGTCGGTGCGCGGATGCATGCGGCCGGGCCTGTGGATGACCAAGCGGATGTCGGTCGTCGCGCCTAGGGTTGCTTGCATGGTCGCAACGCACGAGACAGAAGCCCCCGCCAGGTCAGGGACCCTGCTCGAGCGAGCGCAGCGGGTGCTGCGCGAGGTCTTCGGCTACGACGACTTCCGCGGCGACCAGGCCCAGATCATCGAGCGCCTCTGCGCTGGCGACGACGCTGTCGTGCTCATGCCGACCGGTGGAGGCAAGAGCCTCTGCTACCAGGTGCCCGCGCTCGTGCGAGAGGGCACCGGAGTGGTCATCTCGCCCCTCATCGCGCTCATGCACGACCAGGTCGGCGCGCTCGAGCAGCTCGGCGTGCGCGCCGCGTTCCTGAACTCCACGCAGTCGATCGACGAGCGGAGAGACGTCGAGCGGCAACTCCTCGCGGGCGAGCTCGACCTCATCTACCTGGCCCCCGAGCGCCTGCCTGTCGCCGCCGACCTCCTGAGTCGCACCAACATCTCGCTGTTCGCGATCGACGAGGCCCACTGCGTCGCGCAGTGGGGGCACGACTTCCGCCCCGACTACCTGAACCTGTCGATGATCGCGGAGCGCTGGCCAGGCGTCCCCCGCATCGCCCTGACGGCCACCGCGACGAGCGAGACCCGGCAGGAGATCGTCGACCGGCTCGTGCTCGGCGACGCGAAGGTGTTCGTGGCCAGCTTCGACCGCCCGAACATCCAGTACCGCGTCTCCCCGAAGGCCACCCCGAAGGCGCAGCTGCTGCGCCTCATTCACGAGGAGCACCCGGGCGACGCCGGCGTCGTGTACTGCCTGAGCCGCAAGTCGGTCGAGAACGTCTCCGAGTGGCTGCGGGGACAGGGCGTGAACGCGCTCGGCTACCACGCGGGGATGCCTGCCGAGACGCGTGCGCGACACCAGGCGAAGTTCCTCCGCGAAGACGGGGTCGTCATGGTGGCGACGATCGCATTCGGCATGGGCATCGACAAGCCGGATGTGCGCTTCGTGGCGCACCTCGACCTCCCCAAGAGCATCGAAGGCTACTACCAGGAGACTGGTCGCGCGGGCCGAGACGGCCTGCCGTCCACCGCCTGGCTGGCCTACGGCCTGAACGACGTGGTGCAGCAGCGCCGCATGATCGCGGAAGGCGAAGGAGACGCGCAGCGCAAGCGAGCGCAGAGCCAGCACCTCGACGCGATGCTCGCGCTCTGCGAGACCGTCACGTGCCGCCGCGTGCAGCTGCTCGCCTACTTCGGGCAGCTCAGCGAGCCGTGCGGCAACTGCGACACGTGCATCTCGCCGCCCGACTCGTGGGATGGCACGATCGCGGCGCAGAAGCTGCTCTCAACCGTGCTGCGACTCGACCGCGAGCGCAACGGCCAGGCGTTCGGCGCCGGCCAGCTCATCGACATCCTCACCGGCAAGACGACCGACAAGATCACGCAGTGGCAGCACGACGAGCTCTCGACGTTCGGCATCGGCAAGGATCTCGGCGACACGGAGTGGCGCGGCGTCATCCGCCAGCTGCTGGCCGCGGGGGTGCTCGCTGTGCGCGGCGAGTACGGGGTGCTGGCGCTGACGAGCGAGGCCGCCCCGGTGCTCCGCGGCGAGCGGCAGCTCATGTTCCGCAAGGAGCCCCCGAAGCCGGCCGGCTCGAGCGGGCGCCGCTCGCGCGGGGAGTACTCGGGTCGCTCCGGCGGCGGGAGCGCGGCAGCGGCAGCCCTCACGGAGTCGCAGCGCGAGGTCTTCGAGCGGCTGCGCACCTGGCGCGCCGAGACCGCGAAGGAGCAGGGCGTGCCCGCCTACATCGTGTTCACGGATGCGACCCTCGCCGCCATCGCCGAGGTCAAGCCGCGCCAGCACGCGCAGCTCGCCGCCATCTCCGGCGTCGGTGCGGCGAAGCTCGAGCGCTACGCCGACGACGTTCTCGACGCCGTCGCCGACCAGTAGCGCCGCAGCCCTGGCCGTCGCGCGGCTACGACAGGACTCGGTGGACGCGCAGCGCTTCGACGACCAGCGCGTGGTCCTCGTGCATCTCGAGGCCGCTGACGCCGACCGCGCCGGCGAGGGTGCCGCCGATGCGGATCGGGAAGGCGCCGCCCGCGGCGGCGTACTCGCGCGGGTCCAGGAGGGAGTCTGCGGCGAAGTCCTCGCCGTCCGCCTCGTACGTGTATCGGACCGCGAGGGTCGAGTGACCGAAGTGCTCGACCACCCGGAACTTGCGGGCGAGCCAGGCGTCATTCAACGCGGAGGAGCCTGGCGTCGCGGCGTGGAACGCACGCTGTCCGCCGAGCACGACCGAGACGGCGACGCTGTGGCCGCGCATGATCGACTCGTGGCGCAGCCAGGTGCCCACCTGCCACGCATCCTCGAGCGTGAAGCTCGGGAAGTCGAGCTCCTGCTCCTCGGCGTTCAGGATGCTCAGGATCTCGCCGGCGGGCAGGCCGGCGTACGGGGGTGGGGTGGTGGAGCTCATGGGTGACCTCGGTGTGCACGGCAGTCTCGGACTGCGGATGGGCTGGGGGTTTCGGCACGACGGCGTACCTGCTGCGAGCATAGCCCTCCTGCGCCCTTTTGTCATGACATATGCACATGCAGAGTTCAGTCTCCGGGATGACGCGATACATCGCGAGTTGCGGCAGGCTTGACGCATGCGCACTCTCCTCAACATCATCTGGCTCCTACTCTCGGGCTTCTGGCTCTTCTGCGGCTACATGCTGGCCGGCGTGCTGCTCTGCATCCCGATCATCACGATCCCGTGGGCCATCGCCTCGTTCCGCATCGGCCTGTACGCGCTCTGGCCCTTCGGCCGCGATGTCGTCTCACGGCCGAACGCCGGTGCCTTCTCCTTCATCGGCAACGTCATCTGGTTCGTGCTCGCTGGCTGGTGGCTTGCGATCGGTCACATCGTCTCCGGTATCGCGCTGTGCGTCACCATCGTCGGCATCCCCATGGGCATCGCCGATTTCAAGATGATCCCGATCTCCCTCTCGCCGCTCGGCAAGGAGGTCGTCGACCGCGACAACGGTCCGTTTGCGGCCGCCCGCCGCTGACCAGCCTCCTGAGCGCGCGAAACGGCCGGCACCCCGCAGCGGGTGCCGGCCGTTCTCGCATGATCCACGCAGCGGACGCTGCGCCTACTTGGCGGGCACGTCCGGGATGTCGTCCTCCACTTCGCGGATGACGGCGATGTCCTGCGTGTAGCCGCCGAGCTGCTCGAGCTCGTGGGCGAGCTCCTCGAGTTCGGCGCCTCCGGCCATCTGCGCGGTGAGCTCGTCGAGGGTGATGTCGGCCTTGTCGTAGTAGCCGATCGACTTGCCCCGCTTCAGGAGCAGGAAGCTGTCGCCGACGGGGAACGCGTGGTGCGGGTTGTGGGTGATGAAGATCACGCCGAGTCCGCGGTCGCGCGCCGCGAGGATGTAGCGAAGCACCACACCAGACTGCTTGACGCCGAGGGCGGCGGTCGGCTCGTCGAGGATGAGCGCCTTCGCCCCGAAGTACACGGCGCGGGCGATCGCGACGCACTGCCGTTCGCCGCCTGAGAGCTGGCCGATGGGCTGGTCGACGTCGCGAAGGTCGATGCCCATGTCGAGCAGCTCCTTCTTCGTGATGTCCTTCATCTGCTCGACGTCGAGGCTCTTGAACGGGCCGAAGCCCTTCGTGAGCTCGGAGCCGAGGAAGAAGTTGCGCCAGATCGGCATGAGCGGCACGACCGCGAGGTCCTGGTAGACCGCCGCGATGCCCCGTTCGAGGGCCTCGCGAGGCGACTTGAGGTGCACCGACTCGCCCTCGATGAGGAACTCGCCGTCGGTGTGCTCGTGGCGTCCCGCGATGATCTTGATCAGCGTCGACTTGCCGGCACCGTTGTCGCCGAGCACGCACGTGACGCGCCCCGGGTCGACGTCCATGTCGACGCCCTGCAGGGCGAGGATGTTGCCGTACCGTTTGCCGGCTTCCCGGAGCGAGATCAGGTGCGCGCCCTGGTCTGCCGACGCCGACTGCTGCGCATCCGTCACTGTTGCCTGATTCGTTGCCATTACTTCTGCTCCGCCCTCTTCTTGACGACGAGGTTCACGATCGTGGCCATCAGCAGCATGAGGCCGAGGAAGAACTTGAACCAGTCCGGGTTCCACTGGGCGTAGACGATGCCCTTGTTGGCCATGCCGAAGATGAGGGCGCCGATGGCACCGCCGATCGCCGAGCCGTAGCCGCCGGTGAGGAGGCAGCCGCCGATGACGGCCGCGATGATGTAGAGGAACTCGTTGCCGATTCCCTCGCCCGACTGCACGACGTTGAAGGCGAACAGGTTGTGCATGCCGAGGATCCAGGCGCAGAAGCCGACGCCCATGAAGAGGCCGATCTTCGTCGCCGTGACGGGGACGCCGACGGCGCGGGCCGCGTTCTCGTCGCCGCCGACCGCGAAGATCCAGTTGCCGATCTTCGTGCGCATGAGGATGAACGTGGCGACGAGCACCAGGGCGATCCAGATGAAGACGGTGACGTTGACGTTGACGCCGAAGACCGGGATCTCGCTCGCGAAGATGGCCTTCGCCGATGCGAAGCCGTCCATGTCAGCGATCGCGGGGCTGGAGACGCCGCCGCCGACGAGGCGGGTGATGCCGAGGTTCAGCCCCGTGAGCATGAGGAACGACGCGAGCGTGACGATGAACGACGGCAGCTTCGTCTTGATGAGCAGCCAGCCGTTGATGAAGCCGACGACGAGGGCGAAGACGAGCCCCATGAGCACGCCGACCCACACGTTGGTGGCGAAGTACCAGCTGAAGAGGGATGCGGTGAGTGCCGACGAGATGACGGCGACGCCGGCGGAGAGGTCGAACTCGCCGCCGATCATGAGCAGCGAGACGCCGACGGCCATGATGCCGATCGTGGAGGCGCCGTAGAGCACGGTCGCGAGCGATGTGACCTGCGTGAAGACTGGGGCGGCGACCGCGAAGAACACGAAGACGACGATGGCGCCGACGACGGCGCCCATCTCGGGCCGACCGAGGATGACAGAGAGCGGCGAGCGCTTGCCGACGCGCTCGTCGGTGGTGACGGGGGCCGAGCCGGTGTTGGGCGACCGGGGGGATGCTGCGGTTGGTGTTGAGGTTTGAACCATGACTGCACTTCCTTGTGAGGGGTCGGGATGGCCGCGCTGGCGGCCACCCCGACCGTGGTTCGCTGGTTAGCGGATGCCCTTTTTGGCCTCTTCGAGGACGACGGCCGCGTTGCTCTCGTCGATGATCGTCGGGCCGGTGAGCACGGGCTTGCCACCGCCGAGTGCGAACTCGCCGTTGTTCTGCAGCCAGAGCGAGTCGACGGCCATGTACCCCTGGAGGTAGGGCTGCTGGTCGACCGTGAAGGCGACGTCACCGTCGACGATGGCCTGCGCGAGGTCCGCGTTGAGGTCGAACGACGCGACCTTGGCGCTCGAGCCGGTCTCGGAGACCGAGTCGATGGCCGTGAGGGTGAAGGGAGCTCCGAGTCCGATGACGACGTCGGTGTCGGGCGTCGACTGCAGCTTGGCGGAGATCGTCGACTTGACCTGGGTCATGTCGGTGCCGGTCACGTAGAGGATCTCGGTGGCTGGCACCTTCTCCTTGATGCCCGCGCACCGCGCTTCGAGGCCGACGTGGCCCTGCTCCTGGATGATGCAGAGGGGCTTGCTGTAGCCGAGCTCGGTGATCTTGTCACCGGCGGCCTGGCCCGCGACGACCTCGTCCTGGCCGATGTAGGTGAAGGCGCCGAACTCGAAGGCTTCCTTGCTGCCGCCGTTGAAGGCGACGACGGGGATGCCGGCGTCGACGGCGGCCTTGATGGAGTCCTCGAGTGCGTCGCCCTTGGCGATGGTGACGGCGATGCCGTCGACGCCCTGGTCGATGGCCTGCTGGATCAGCTGAGCCTGGTTCGGAGCCTGCGGGTCAGACGAGTAGAGCAGTTCGACGTTGTCCTTCGCCGCCGCCGTCTCGGCGCCCTTGCGGACGATGTCCCAGAAGGTGTCGCCGGGGGCGGCGTGAGTGATCATCGCGATCTTGATCGAGGGCGTGTCTGCGACGCCAGCGACCGCGGGGTCCTGCGCCGTTCCGGTGTCGCGTCCGCCTGCGGAGGAGCAGGCGGTGAGTGCGAAGACCGGCACCATGGCGAGTGCGGCCAGGCCGAACATGAGACGTTTCTTCTTCACGAAAACTCCTTTGAATGCCGTGATGACGTCAGTTGTGCGCTCGACGAGACAGCCGCTGGGGGACGGCGCCTTGAGAAGCTCACGTGTGCTCGCTCGGTCATCCTTGTCCGAGAGCAACGAGCACGTCACTGACTTGTCATGACAATAGCTCAACAGGTGTATTAAGCAAACACTTTCTTGTGAAGACCGCATCACGGATCCGTCTCGACGCAGAACGGCGGGCGACCGAGATCCGGTCGCCCGCCGCCCGACGGCAGGTCTCGCGCGCACTCAGTAGACCACCGGCTCCTCCCGGCCGCTCGCGAGCGAACGAGTGGCGGCCTCGGCGACAGCCTGCGCGCGAAGGGCCTCGCGCAGTGACGGCGACGGCGAACGCGCATCCTCGAGCGCACCGACGAACTCCGCGAGAGCCGCGGCGTAGGTGGGCTGCACACGCTCGAACCAGCCCGCGTGCATCCCCGACTCCGTCACCGTTCCGCTCCCATACCTGGCCACCTGGCCCGACCTGTGCCGCTTGGCTTCGACCAGCCCCTCCGAGCCGAACACCTCGATGCGCTCGTCGTAGCCGTAGCCGGAGCGACGGATGCTGTCGATCTGCACGAGGGCGCCGTTCGCGAGGCGCACGGTGGCGATCGAC
The DNA here is from genome assembly GCF_041366455.1 of Pseudoclavibacter sp. JSM 162008. Lineage (NCBI taxonomy): Bacteria > Bacillati > Actinomycetota > Actinomycetes > Micrococcales > Microbacteriaceae > Pseudoclavibacter > Pseudoclavibacter sp. JSM 162008. The sequence goes on along the minus strand of NZ_JBEWYX010000001.1, from coordinate 148,879 downwards.
GTGTCGACGTCGCCGTACTCGGCGACCCTGGGTTCAGCCAAGGCACTGCCCGTCGCGGACACGGCGACCGCATCGAGGCCGGTGATCCAGGTCGCGAGGTCGAAGAAGTGCACCGCCTGGTCGCGCATCTGCCCGCCGGAGACCGCGATGTACTCGAGCGGCGGCATGGATGGCCCGCGACTCGAGAGCTGCAGCAGCTCGACGTCGCCGACCTCGCCCGCATCCACGATTCGCTTCACCTCGGAGTAGTCGCGGTCGAAACGACGATTGAAATCGACCATCGCGGTGATGCCGGACGCCTCGACGTACGCCACCGTCTCCCGGGCGCGCTCGAGATCGAGGTCGATGGGCTTCTCGCAGAGCGCTGCGATGCCCGCGTCGGCCGCGAGCCGAAGATGCTCGGAGTGCTTGTTGGTGGAGGACGCGATGAGCACGGCGTCGACCTGCGCGGCATCGAAGACCTGCGCGAGCGAGGGCACGGCCGCTGCGCCGTGCGAGACGGCCAGCCTCTCTGCCCTCGCGAGGTCGACGTCGTACACGTAGCGGAAGTCGACATCGGGGTTGGCCGCGAGGCTCTGAGCATGGACGGCGCCGATGAACCCGGCGCCGATGAGCGCGAATCTCTGCATCTCAGTTGCCCCCTGCCACACGGAGTTCAGCGTCGGCGGCCGCCACCTCGGCTTCGTGATCGACAACGCTCGCCGGCACGACCCACGCCCCATCGGCGGCGTGCGAGGCAGCGACGGCCTCCACGAACTGCACACCGATGAGACCGTCGATGCCCGTCGGGAACGACAGCTCGCGGATGGTCGACAGGCGCGCATCCCGTCGCGCCTCGAGCTCGTCGGCGAGGTCGCGGTAGAAGTTGCCGAACGCCTCGAGGAAGCCCTCCGGGTGCCCGAGGCCGACCCTCGTGAGCCTGGCTGAGTCCTCGGAGAGCGAGGCGAGGCCGTGCGTGAAGACCGTGGTCGTGCCCTCGAGGTCCTGGAAGGTCAGGTGGTGCGGGTCCTCGTGCTGCCATTCGAGACTTCCCTCGTCGCCGAAGACGCGGATGCGCAGCCCGTGATTGTGGCCAGTCGCGGCCATGCTCGCCCAGAGCCGACCCGGGACCTCGTCACTGAACTCGAGTGCGACCGTCGCATTGTCGAAGACCTTCCGACCAGGCACGAGAGTGTGGAGCTGCGCCGAGACGCGATCGGCCTCGAGGCCGGTGATGTAGCGAGCGAGGTGGTAGCCATGCGTGCCGAGATCGCCGACGACGCTCGGGAACCCCGCCACGTCGGGGTCCGTTCGCCAGCTCGCCTGCTTGTGGCCGGTCAGCTCGAGCGGCGTCGCGGCCCAGCCGGAGGCGTGTTCCACGTCCACGAACGTGAGCCGGCCGAGGCGACCGTCGCTCACCATGCGTGCTGCCTCTCTGACCATCGGATACGCCGAGTAGCAGTGCGGCACGGCGAGGATCACGTCGTTGGCCGCCGCGAGGTCGACGAGCTCGCGAGCTGTCGCGGAGTCCCGCGTGAGCGGCTTCTCGCACACGACGTTGATAGCGCGCTCGAGGAACGCCTTGGCCACCTCGAAGTGGCTGTCATTCGGCGTCGCGACGACGGCGATGTCGATGCCGTCCTCGCGTGCGGCCTCAGCCTCCGCCATCTGCTGGTACGAGTCGTAGGTGCGCTCAGGCGCGACCCTGAGGGATGCGGCCACTCCGGCCGACTGCTCACGGTCGCGTCCGAAGACCCCCGCGTCGAGCGAGTACCGGTCGTCCATCCGCATCCCGAAGCGATGCGTCTTGCCGATGTCGGCGCCGATGCCGCCCCCGACCATTCCTGCGCTCAGCCGGCGCGCGTTCTGTGTGCTCATGCCACCCTCGTTGCTCATCTCGTGCGTGCTCGGCGCATGTCGGCGCTTGCCGTTGCCTGCTCGCTCGTCTTGGACAAATGTAGATCGGTGCAAATAGTTCCACACCACGACCGAAAAGGCCATACGCTGGGGGCTCGACCAGAGCGCAGTCAGGAGGCGACCTCGTGGAGGAGACCCAGAAGTCGCCCTCGACCCCCGTCACCATCCGGGACGTGGCCGAGCGCGCCGGCGTCTCCAAGTCACTGGTCTCATTGGTGCTGCGCGACGCCCCCCACGTGAGCGACACCCGCCGCGCAGCCGTCCTCGCAGCCATCGCCGAACTCGGCTACCGCCCAAACGCCCACGCCCGCGGCCTCTCACGCGCCAAGACCCGCACCGTCGGGCTCATCGTCAACGACCTCCGCAACCCCTGGTTCGTGGAGCTCCTCGAGGGGGTCTCCGCAACACTCCACGCCTCCGGCTACGCGACGCTCCTGACCGACAGCCGCACCGACCAGCGCATCGGGCGCAGCTCGCTGAACACCCTCACCCAGCAGGGCGTCGACGGCATCGTCGTCATCGGCACCACCTCAGAGGGTGACGCCGTGGTCCGCATCGCCGACGACGTGCCCGTCGTGCTCGCCGGCACCCTCGACCCCGACCTTCCCGCGGTCGACATCGTCACCAACGACGACGAGGCCGGCGCCCGCCAGATCACCCGCCACCTCCTCGAACTCGGACACACGCGCATCGCCTACCTCCGCGGGCCCGGTCGCATCAGCGAACTGCGGGAGGAGGGCTTCCTGCGCGCCATGACCGAAGCCGGACTCGCCGCTCACGCCGTCACCGAAGCGGGAGGCATGAGCGAGGAGAGCGCACACGCGGCCGCCGGACGGCTCCTCGGGGCCCCGGAAGGCGAGCGGGTCACCGCGATCTTCGCCTTCAACGACGCCTCCGCCATCGGCGTGCTCTCGGTCGCCAACACCCTCGGGCTGCGCGTGCCCGCCGACCTGTCCGTCGCTGGCTACGACAACTCCCCGCTCGCGAAGTTCCAAGTGGTGTCGCTCACCTCCGTCGACACCGGCAACTTCGCCATCGGAGTGCAAGCCGGCACACTCCTCCTCGAGCGGATGCAGCACCCCGTGCAGCTCCAGCGCGTGCAGCGCGTTGCAACGAGTCTCGCCGTGCGCGGCTCGACCGGCAGCGCACCGGTCTGACTTTCGCGGCGGCTCGATCGCAGCGCGTCTGCCTCACCGCCGCCTGATGGCCTGAACCCTGCGCGATACTGACCGGGTGACCCCGACCATCCGCGACGCCACCGTCGACGACATCCCCGCGATCACCGAGATCTACAACGAGGACGTGCTGACGACAACCGTCAACTGGAACGCCGCCACCGTCGACGAGGACGACCGCCGCGCCTGGTTCGCCGGCCGAGCAACCGCCGGACTTCCGGTCCTCGTCGCTGTCGACGAACTCGGCGCCGTGCTCGGCTACGCGACATACGCCGACTTCCGCACCTTCTCGGGCTACCGGCACACCGTCGAGCACTCGGTGTACGTGCGAGGCGAAGCCCGCGGACGAGGGCTCGGCAAGGCACTGACACTCGCGCTCATCGACCGTGCCCGGAGGGCAGGCAACCACGTCATGGTCGCCGCCATCGACGCAGACAACTCGGCATCGATCAGCCTGCACGAGCGCCTCGGCTTCACGCACGCGGGTCGCCTCGACCAGGTCGGCACGAAGTTCGGCCGCTGGCTCGACGTGATCTTCCTGCAGCTCATCCTCGACGCCGGCGGCCCGGGCGACGCCGGGCGAAGCTAGCAAGACTCCTGACCAACATCAGTGCAAAAATCGGGCCGTCGAGCTCGGTGCAGACTCCAGGCGGCGATTCTGCACTGATGTTGGTCACGAAGGCGCCAAGCAGTATGCGCCACAGCACCAACGAGCTGAGCTGCTACTCGACGACGACTCGGAACGCCGAAACCGGGCTGTCGACGGCACCGCGCACATGACTGCCCGCGGCGGCCGACGCCCGCAGGAACTCGACGACTTCGACCGTGATCTCCTCGCCAGGCAGCACGTTCGGGATTCCCGGCGGGTACGCGGCGAGCGAGTCGGCGGAGATGCGCCCGATCGCATCCGCCCACGGAACTGTCTCGGCGTCGGCGAGGTAGGCGGCGCGGGGGCGGATGCGCATCTCCCCCGGTCCAGGCATCGGCGGGATCGTGACAGCAGCGTCGCCTGGCACCTCGGTGGCGGGCGGCGCCGCGGTGGCATCGGCCGCGAGTGCGGCGAGCGCGTCCAGCAGGACACGCGCATCCGGCGTCTTGCCGATGCCGACGACCGCGACGACGCAGCTCACGGTGGCCATCTCGACCATGACGCCGAACTCGCGGGCGAGGCGCAGCCGCACGGTGTGCCCGTCGAGGCCCGTCGCGCGGATGTCGACCGGGATGCGGAACGGGTCGATCGCGACCGTCGACGGGTACGCGTCGAACTCGTCTGAGACGACCGGGAAGCGACCGTCGGCGCGGAACATGTCGCGGGCGGCGAGCACGGCGTCGTAGGACGCCTCGAGCAGGTCGCGGCGCTCGACGAGGTCGCGACGATCGAGGTCCAGCGACGCGAGCAGCAGCGAGCTCTCGCTTGTCGACGCGGTCATGCGGTGGGCTCGCTCGACGTGCGGTTCGAGCGCCCGAGCGATGGGACCGTGCCCGAGGTGCACCAGCGCACTCTGCGAGAGCGACGAGGTGAGCTTGTGGGTGCTCGTGACGACGAGATCAGCGCCGAGGCGCACGGGAGAATCGGGAAGCTCGGGAAGGAACCCGAAGTGAGCGCCCCAGGCGGCGTCGACGATGAGGGCGGCACCGGCCTCATGCACCACCTCGGCGATGCCTGCGACGTCGGCGACGGCGCCGAAGTAGCTGGGCGAGACGATGTAGACGGCCGCGACGTCGCCGCCGCCGGATGCGCGTCGCTCGGCCAGCGCATCCGCGACCGCGGCGGGGGTGACCCCGTGGGCGATGCCGTGCTCGAGGTCGACTTCGGGCAGCACGAAGCTCGGCGACGACCCGCCCAGGATGATGCCGTCGACGAAGCTCGAGTGGGCGCTGCGCTGCATGAGCACGCCCTCGCCGAGCCCGCGCGCGGCGAGCGCAGCCATGCGGTTTCCCATCGACGAACCGCCGGTGAGGAACCAGGTTCGGGATGCACCCCACGCGTCCGCGGCGAGACGTTCCGCCTGCTCGCGAGGCGACCCGTCGCCGAGGTCGATGCCGTCGAGCAGTGGCGTCACGTCGAGTTCGAGGACCCGCTCGCCGAAGTACTCCGCCTGACCCAGGCCGAGACCGGTGGCGTCGGCGCCGTGGCCCGGCACGAGGAAGGCAGTGGAGTCGCGGGCGGCGTGCACGGCGAGCGCGGCGGCATAGGGCGCCCCTGCGGTGTCTCGGCTCGCCCTGTTCGACTTCTCGAGGGACGTCGCGCGCTGAGTCGGGTTCGTCGACGCCCCACCGAAGTCGTCTTCGGCGTCGTCGTAGGCGAACGTCGGAACCTCGGGTGCGTGCGTCATGCTTCCATCGTGCCAGGCTCGCTTGCAAGAGAGAATGGCAACTTAGCGGTATCGCTTCAGCCATAGACTGAAGCAATGTCACACCGGCCGACGACGAATCTTCCCGATTTCAGAGGACTGGCGGCCTTCGACGCCGTTCTCGCTGAGGGCTCCGTCGCCGCCGCGGCGAGCTCGCTGGGATGGAGCCACCCGACGGTCGACCACCATCTCCGGCGACTCGAGCAGCAAGCAGGCGCCAAGCTCCTCGAACGCGGTCCCCGTGGCAGCACCCCGACCGCGGCGGGCCGCGTATTCGCAGTCCGTGTCAGACAGCTGCTCGAAGCCGGCCGCAGGGCGTTCACCGAACTCGACGCGTGGCTCGACGATGAGCGGCGACTCGTGCGCTTCGGCATCTTCCCCACCCTCGGCGCGCTCGTCGTCCCAGGCATCCTGCGCCGAGCCGAACTCGCGCACCTCAGTCTCGAACTGACACTCGACGAGTGCGAACGGCTCGCCAGACAGCTGGAGCAGGGCCAGCTGGACGCAGCCGTCCTCTTCCAGGCCCCAGGGCTGCCGACGTCCCTCTCAGCCGAGGTCACGACGGAGCTGCTCTTCGCTGAGCCCCTGGTTCTGGCGGTGCACCGCTCGCATCCGCTCGCCGCTGCGAAGCCGAGCCAACCCATTCGAGAGTTCACCGAGCTGCGACAGGACCGGTGGGCGTTCGGCGCGTCGGGCGGCGACACCCTGGACGAGGCCACGCGCGAGCTGTGCAGACGAGCCGGCTTCGAAGCGAGCACGGGCATGCACTCCGACGACTACCCAGCGATTCTCGGGATGATCGCGGCGGGGCAGCTCGTGGCCGTCGTCCCCGTCTCGGTCGCGACCTGGCACGACGACGCAGTCGCGTTCCTGCCCATCGATACTGCGACGCTCACCCGCGAGGTCGTGCTCGCCACACGGGAGGAGCCTCCGGCCGCACTGCGAGACGCGATCGCGGGGGCACTGTCGGAGCTCAGCACGCGCTGAGGCGGCCGCCTCCCGCCTTGCCAGCCGATTGCGTCACGGTCGGAAACCTCCCGGTGACAAGCCCTAGGGTCGTGTTGTTCTAACAAATGACGGAAGGCGAACAGTGACCAGCAACGTTCCTGAACTCGGACTCAACGACGGCACCACGATCCCCGCGATCGGCTTCGGCACCTTCCCGCACGCCGGCGAGGACTCCGCCGGACCCACACGCGAGGCGCTCTCGCTCGGCTACCGACTCCTCGACACTGCCATCAGCTACGACAACGAGGAAGCCGTCGGCCGCGGCATCCGTGCGTCCGACGTACCGCGCTCCGAGATCGTCGTCACGAGCAAGATCCCCGGCCGCTTCCACGGCTACGACGAGACGCTCACCGGCTTCGACGAGTCGATCGCGCGCCTCGGCCTCGAACAGCTCGACCTGCTGCTCATCCACTGGCCGCTGCCGCGCCTCGAGAAGTACGTCGACACCTGGCGCGCACTGGTGCAGCTGCAGAAGGACGGCCGGGTGCGGTCGATCGGCGTCTCGAACTTCACCCCGGAGCACCTGACGAAGATCGTTGACGCGACCGGTGTCGCACCCGCCGTCAACCAGGTCGAGCTGCACCCGTTCTTCCCGCAGGCCGCGCTGCGCGAGTTCCACGCGGAGCACGGCATCGTGACCGAGGCCTGGAGCCCGCTTGGTCGCGGCGAGCTGCTCGAGCATCCCGTCGTCGTCGAGGTTGCTGCCGCGCACGGCGTCTCGCCCGCGCAGGCCATCCTCCGCTGGCACGTCGAGCACGGCTCGGTGCCGATCCCGAAGTCGCGTTCCACCGAGCGCCAGGCGAAGAACCTCGACATCTTCGGCTTCCAGCTCGACCAGGCAGAGGTGGATGCGCTCTCCGGCCTCGAGCGCGGACGCATCTGGGACCAGGACCCGGACACCCACGAGGAGTTCTAGCCCCCAGGCCTCGCGCTCGGGCCTGCCCGTTCCGGCACTCAGCGCAGCGACGGCAGAGAGTTGTGGCCCGGTGCTGCTCATCGACAAATGAGCAGCACCGGGCCACAATCTTGTGCTCGCGGCGGCGGCGGGGACCGCTTCAGCGCTACAGCTCGTTGCCGCTCACGGCGAACGTGTCGCAGGCGCCCGTGCCCTGCTCGTAGCCGGTCACGAACCAGTTCACGCGCTGCTCGCTGGTGCCGTGCGTGAACGATTCCGGGTTCACCTGGCCCTGCTGGCCCTGGATGTGGTCGTCGCCGACGGCGGACGCGGCCGAGAGCGCCACGTCCACCTGATCGCGCGTGGGCGGTTCGAGGAGCGTCACACCTTCGGCGGTCTCGGTCGTCGCGGCCTCGCCGAGCCAGGCACCGGCGAAGCAGTCGGCCTGCAGCTCGATGCGGACGCCGTCAGACGTGGGCCCGGTGTCGGTGCGGTTCGTGGTGTCGAAGACGCCCAGCTGATGCTGGATGTGGTGGCCCCACTCGTGTGCGACGACGTACATCTCGGCGAGCGGGCCGTCCTGCGCGCCGAGCTGCGAGGTGAGCAGCTGGAAGAACGACGTGTCGACGTACATCGAGGAGTCGCCTGGGCAGTAGAACGGGCCGACCGCGTTGGATGCGGTCCCGCACGCCGAGCTCGTCTGGCCCTCGTACAGGATGAACCCGGGCTGCTCGTACGTGACGCCGACGGCCGCGCTCTCCGTCTCCCAGAAGTCGGCGAGCGAGTTCTGGACGCCGACCATGCGGCAGTCGATCTGCGCGTTCGCGTCGGCACCGGTCTGGCACTCCTCGGCGAGTCCCCCGCCTTCGACCTCCTCCTGCTGTGACTGCTGGCCCTGGTCGACGCCGCTGACGAGTCCCGTCAGGTCGACGCCGAGGAACTGCGAGGCGAGGAACGCCACGATGAGCAGCCCGATCGATCCGCCGCCGATCGCGGCCGTCTTGGCCCCCCGGCCGCGCTTCTGCACGCCGCTCGTGTCGAGCTTCGCGTTCTCGTTGAAAGTCATGGGGGAAATCTACTCGCACAGCGGGCGAATCGGGGTTCGCAGGCGGCGGCTTGCCGTGATCGCAATCTCGATCAGGCACCGCCCAGGTCGTTCTGCCGCCCGGCTCCCCTTCTCCGGTCGCGTGACGCGCCGAGTTACGCGTCGATGCCGGCGGCCTCGAGCGCTGCGAGCAGGCCTGGGAGCCAGGCCAGTGCCGCGTCGCTCGCGGTCTGCCGCGAGCTGGCGTCGTGCCGCCCGTACTCACCGACCCGCTGCGCCCCGAGCTCGGTCATGAGCCGGTCGATGTGCTCGCTGCCCTGGCTGTACGTGTCCGAGTAGGTGGTGTCACCCATTCCGAACATGCCGTAGCGGTAGCCGTCGAGTGCCGGGCGGATGGCGTCGAGCTCCTCCCAGAAGGGCAGAGCCCCGCTCGGCAGCTCACCGTCACCGTGGGTCGAGCACACGAAGAGGTAGAACGTGCCTTCCTCGAGCTCCTCCGGCTCGAAGACGGACATGTCCTCGACCGTGACCTCACGGTCGGGCATGGCGTCCGCAAGGTCGCCAGCGACCATCTCCGCGTTTCCGGACTCCGTTCCGTAGAGGATGACGATGCTCATGAACTGCTCCTAGTTGTCACTGTCGGGGGTTGGGGCTTCTGGCACGGACGGGTGGGAGCTTAGCGGAGCAACCACGGCCGAGGACCCGGATGAGCTTCGAGCGATGCGCAGGAGACTCTCGGTGTCCTGCTCCTTCGCCCGCACGCGGCCGGGGCCAGCCTGACGCTGCTCGTGCTCGTCGATGACGTTCCACTCGGCGAAGCTCACCGAGACCTCGTCGAGGCGTGCGAGCAGGGCCGCCCGCTCACCCTCGGGCTTCACATCCGCCGATGCAAGCCACTCCTCGACCTCGCGGGCGACCGTCTGCCCTTCGGCGCGGCTCTCGGCGATGGTGCCCTGCGGGCCGCGCCTCGCCCAGCCTGCCGCGAAGACATCCCGCTCGTGACCGAGCAGCGCATGCAGCAGGTGCGCGTCACCGCGGTGGAAGCCGACGGCGGTAACGACCGAGTCGACGTCGAGAGACGCGGGCTCGGCGACCGTCGAAGCACCCTGGGGCTCGAAGGAGCCGGGGCCGGCGACCGAGAGCCGGAGGGGCGAGCCTCCCTCGGACTCAGCGGCAAGCGCAACGGGCGCGACGCCGAACCGGAGGCGCACCGTGATGCGAGGCGTGGTCGGCTGGTCGCGGGCGAGCAGCGCCGCCAGCGCAGCCGCCTGCCCCGATCTCTCCGCAGAATCTTCGAGCGACGAGGCCTCGACGCCAACAACCTCGTAGCGGACATCGTCGATGCGTCCGAGCTCGGCCAGCAGCGAGGGGGTGAACTTCGCCTGGTCGACGAGGGATCGTCCGAGCACCTCGATGGTCCGCAGCTCACCCGAGGCCTGCTCGAGCAGCGGCGAGTGCACGTCAGACCCCTCGAAGTCCGTCTCGTGCTTCGCGAGCAGCCGCACGATGTCGATCGCCACGTTGCCGTTCCCGACGACCGCGACGCGAGCGCCGAGCGAGGGAAGGGACACCTCGTCGCCGGGGTGCTGGTTCAGGATGCGCATGAATCGTCCAGCGCCGACGACTCGCGCGTCGTCGAACCCCGGGAGCGGCAGGCGCGCGTCGGCGTGCAGCCCCGTCGCGACGACGGTTGCGTCGAACGCGCCTCGCACCGACTCGAGGTCGACGTCGCGCCCCACCTCGACGTTGCCGAGGAAGCGCACACCCGACCGGGTGAAGAGTCGATCGAACTGGCGGGTGACCGCCTTGGTCCCGACGTGGTCCGGTGCGACGCCGTAGCGGATGAGGCCGTACGGCACGGGCAGGCGCTCGAACATGGTGATATCGACGTCGCGCCTCAGCTTGAGCAGCGCCTGCGCCGTATAGCAAGCCGAGGGGCCGCTGCCGATGATCGCGACGGCACGGCGGGGTTCAACGGTCATGCAGTGGTGCTCTCCTCGACTTGCGGGGGCGCGGGAAACGCTCCGCCGAGTATCGCACCTCGGCCCGAGCCGCTGCTTCAGGTTGGAGGCCGGCCGCCGGTCAGGTGGCGATCGTCAGGCGTTGGCGCCCGCTTTCTGCTGCTTCAGCTTCTCCTCTGCCTGCATGGCCTTCTCCTCAACGGGAGCAGTACCCGACTCACGCTGCGCTCGCACGTAGGCGCGCGCCTCGTCCTGACGTTCGCGTTCCGCACCGGAGGCGATGGCCGCTCGAATGTGCTCGGGCCCGTAGCCGAACGCGTCGACCAGGTCGCCAGCGTGCGGGCGCAGTCGTGCGATGAGCCGCTCTCGGTATGCGGAGACGGCCTGCGCGCGCGGCACGGAGAGGCGACCCGACATGAGGTACCAGGCGAGGTTCTCCTCGATGAGGCCGAGACCGAAGAGGTCGCGCAGCCACGTGAGCACCTGGCGCGTCTTGCCTTCGGGCATAGCCGCGATCGCGTCGGTGAACGCCTCCCATTGCAGCAGCTGCCCGTGCGCCCGCGCCGCCTCGATGAGGGTCGGCTGGTGACGGTTGAAGAGCGCGGCCGCTTCGGACTTGGACAGCTTCTTGGCGTTGCGCAGCTTCGCGGCGATCTCGGAGACGAGGGTCTCGACCCGCGCGGTGAGGAGTTCGTGCTGCGTGGCGGGCTGTCGCAGCCAGCCGACCGACCGGGCTCGGCTGCCCCGGTCGAGGACGATCTGGCCGATGCCGCGAAGGCCGGACCCCGAGTAGATGCGTTCGGCCGTCTGCTCGGCGACGATGCGCGTGACCTCGCCCCGGTCGGCACCCTTGAACTGCTCGGCGTAGTCGCTGAGGAGTCGCTTGCCGACGAGCTGCAGCAGCACGTGGTTGTCGCCCTCGAAGGTCGTGTAGATGTCGAGGTCGTGACGCAGTTGCGTGATGCGGTTCTCGGCGAGGAACCCGGCCCCGCCGCACGCCTCTCGTGCCTCCTGCAGCGTGTCGAGGCTGTGCCAGGTGGAGAGGGACTTGAGGGCGGCCGCGAGCGTCTCGAGGTCTTCCCTGTTCTCCGGGGTGTCGAGGTCGCCGGAGAAGACGCCGTGGAACTGCTTCAGCAGGTTCTCGTGCGCGAAGCTCAGCGCGTAGGTCGTCGCGAGACGCGGCATGAGCCGCTTCTGGTGCATCCCGTAGTCGAGCAGCACCGTCTCTTCGCCGTCACCGCCCGCGAACTGCCGCCGCTCGTTGGCGTAGGTGATGGCGATCTTGAGCGCGACCTTCGATGCGGCCACCGAGGCGCCGTCGAGCGAGACTCGCCCCTGGACCAGGGTGCCGAGCATGGTGAAGAAGCGTCGCCCCGGGCTCTTGATGGGCGAGGTGTACGTGCCGTCTTCCGAGACGTCGCCGTAGCGATTGAGGAGGTTGCGTCGAGGCACGCGCACCTGGGTGAAGTGCAGGCGCCCGTTGTCGATGCCGTTGAGGCCACCCTTGACGCCGTCGTCTTCACCGCCGATGCCCGGCAGGAAGTGGCCGCTGTCGTCGCGGATGGGGACGTAGAACGCGTGCACGCCATGCTTCACGTTCTTCGTGATGAGCTGCGCGAACACGACCGCCGCCTTGCCGTGCAGCGCCGCGTTGCCGAGGTAGTCCTTCCACGCCCCGCGGAACGGGGTGTTGATGACCCACTCCTGCGTGGCTTCGTCGTACGTCGCCGTCGTGCCGATCGACGCCACGTCGGAGCCGTGGCCCGTCTCCGTCATGGCGTAGACGCCGGGCACCTCGAGGCTCATGATGCCCGGGAGGAACGTGTCGTGGTGGTAGTCGGTGCCGAGGTGCATGACGGCAGAGCCGAAGAGTCCCCACTGCACGCCGGCCTTGATCTGGAGGCTTGGGTCGGCGACCACGAGCTCCTCGAAGGCGGCGATGTTCCCACCGTGGTTCGCCTCACCGCCGAGGCGCTTCGGGAACGCCAGGTTGACGGCGCCTTCCTCGACGAGGATGTGCAACTGGCCCATCACACGGTCGCGATGTTCCGGCATGGCAAGGGCCGGGTCGTGCCACAGTTCGGGCCGAGCCGAGTTCGCTCGTGCGCGCAGGCGCTCCTCCGGCCAGGTGCCGAGCAGCTGCTGCGACAGCCAGCCGACATCGATGCGGCTCTGCTCGAGAGCAACAGGCTCGTCGAGTTCCGGATCGTTGATGCTGATGTCAGACACGGATGCTCCTTTGCAACGTTGGGATGCCTCCACGCTAGGACGGGCCACCGACACTCGCCATTTCCCCGTGGGAGGGCACGAGGATTCTGCGCGCCAGAACCCCCCGAATTGCACACTTCATACAACTCAGCGGGCCAAGCGTTAGCTTGACCCGCTAGAGATGTGCGGTGATGCCGGCTGTTGCGGCCTGCGCCTACCCCTTGAGGGCGTCGCTGAGCTTCACACGTCCGCCGATGCGGAGGATGGAGTTCTCGTAGATACGGGCCCCGATCATGATCGACACCGCACTCGTCGCGATGAGGATCACCAGTGCCAGGATCGGCTCCCACCATTCGGCCTGCCCGAGCACGACGCGCAGCGGCATCGCGATGGTCGCCGAGAACGGGATGTAGCTGAGGATCGTCATGAGCAGCTCGTTGCTGTTGAAGAGGATCACGAGCATGTACGGGATGAGCATGAGCATCATGAGGGGCGTCGTGACGCTGCCCACCTCCTCCTGCCTCGACACCATCGCGGATGCGCCCGCGTACAGCGTGGCGATCAGCACGAAGCCGAACACGAACAGCACCAGGAACCAGACGAAGCCCGGCCCGATGAGCGAGAACAGCGCCCCCTGGCCCGTCGCGGCGAGCGCTATGGCCGCGGCGGCGAGGATCGCCGCCACCTGGATGAGCGCCAGGATGCTGTTGCCGATGACCTTGCCCGCCATGATGACGCGGGGCGTGACCGTGGAGAGCAGGATCTCGACGATGCGCGACTGCTTCTCCTCGACGACGCTCTGCGCGATCGTGTACGCATAGCCCATCGCGGCCATGAAGTAGAGCACGCCAAACGCGACGGCCATGATGTACCCGAGGGCCGGGTTCACCTCGGGAGCCTCGAGCGAGAACGACGGGGGCACCTGGGCGAGGGCCATGGAGTCCTCGGTCGGCACCCCGTCGAGCCCGACGAGCACAAACGCACCGTCGCCGAGGTCGCTCGCCGGCTGCCCGTCGCCCGTGAAGAGCTCAAGGCCTCGAGCATCGGCCGGTGTCAGCACCGCGTACTCGACCTCACCGTCTCGCACGAGCTGGGCAGCGGCCTCTGCGGATGCGACCTCGGTCGCCTCGAGGCCGGCCGTGGAAGCGATCGACGTCGTGTCGGACACCGTCGCCACCTTCGTCGATCCGCCTCCGATGGCGTCACCGAACAGCGCGACCGCCACGATGCCGCCCGCGACGAGCAGCAGGGTGATGAGGAACGAGATCTGCTGGGCGCGCGAACGAGCCTGCACGAGGATCTCTCGCTTGGCGATGAGCTGGATGCCCTTCGCCGAGCTGAGGCCGAACTGACGAGGCCGCGGCGCCGCGGCTGCGGCGCGCTGGGGAGACGTGGTTTCCTGTGTGTTCGTCATGCGACGACCTCCCGGTAGATGTCGGAGAGCTTCACGATGTGGCGACCGAAGCCGAAGACCGGACCCCGGTCGAGGGCCGTGCGGAGGATGCGCTGCGCCGTCTCCCCCGAGTCGGCGACGAAGATCGCATCCCCGCGGTCGAATTCGAGGACCTTGATGCCCGGCTCGTCTCGGAGCCAGCCGGCGTCTCCGGCGACGGAGATGCGGTGCATGCCCTCGGAGTGGCGCTCCTGCAGCTCGTGTCGGTCGCCGCTCGCTCTGATGGCTCCACCGGAGATGATGACGAGGTTGTCGCTGAGCCGCTCGACGACGTCCAGCTGGTGGCTGGAGAAGAGCACGGGGACGCCGCGGGCCGCGAAGCCCTGCAGCGTCTCGAGGACGACCTCGACGGCGAGCGGGTCGAGTCCGGAGAACGGCTCGTCCAGGATGAGCATCTCGGGCTCGTGCGCCAGCGACGCGGCGATCTGCGCCCGCTGCTGGTTGCCGAGCGAGAGGTCCTCCACGTTGTCGTCTGCCCGCTCTGTGAGCCCCAGGTCATCGAGGAAGCGGTCGGCGTTCTTGGCCGCCTCCTTGGCGCTGAGTCCGTGCAGCTCGGCGAAGTAGGTGACCTGCTCCTTGACCTTCATCTTCGGGTAGAGGCCACGCTCTTCCGGCATGTACCCGAAGCGGGCCCGGTCGGTCACGACGACGGGACGGCCGTCGATCGTGACGACTCCGGCATCCGGCTTCACGACGCCGAGGATCGTGCGCATCGTCGTGGTCTTGCCCGCGCCGTTGCCGCCGACGAAGCCCGTGAGCTTGCCCGGCTCCACGGAGAAGCTCACATCGTCGAGCACCTTGCGGTCGCCGTAGGTCTTGGAGATGTTCTGGATCTCGAGCATCACCCCTCCTGTCTCGCGCGACGTCCGACGCCGCACCGTCTCTGGGTATGCAGAAGACGCTACGGACAACGGCGGGTCGAGGGATCGGCCGCGCGACGGAACTCGAGCTCTGCCGCTTCATCCGCTCGGGTGAGGTGGTGGTCGCTCGGCCTGAGGGGCGCTATTCGACGGGCGCGACGACGCCCACGTTGTAGGCGAAGATGACCGCGTGGATGCGGTCGCGCACCCCGATCTTCGCGAGCAGGTTCGAGACATGCGTCTTCACGGTGGCTTCGGACACGAACAGACGCGCCGCGATGTCCGCGTTGCTGAGACCCTCCGCGATGAGGGCCAGCACTTCGCTCTCGCGTTCGGTGAGGCTCGCGAGCGCAGGATGCTGGGTGGGCGCCAGCGACGTGCCCTCGTCGTGCACGCCGGCCTGCAGCGCATCCGCGACCTGCGTCGGAGCCGACTCCGGGGCGTCGTGGAGCATGCCGGCGATGACGCCACGTGTGACCTGAGGATCGAGCAGGGCATCGCCGGAGTGGACGACCCGCACGGCCTCGACGAGCGTCTCCGGCGGCGAGTTCTTCAGCACGAATCCGCTCGCTCCAGCGCGCAGCGAGTCGCGGACGGCGGCCTCGTCGCGGAAGGTCGTCAGCATGAGCACACGCGGGGCGGCGTCGCCGAGCTGCATGATCTCGCGGGTCGCTGCGATGCCGTCGAGCACGGGCATCTGCACGTCCATGCACACGAGGTCTGGCTCGAGCCGCTCGACGACGGCGACGGCTTCGCGCCCGTCTGTCGCCTCGCCGACGACGACGATATCGGCCTCGGACTCGAGGATCAGCTTGAAGCCCATGCGCACGAGCTGGTGATCGTCGACCAGCACCACGCGGATCTGTTCAGACACTAGGCCTCCTTTGGCACCCGCAGCAGCGGTGTCGTTCTCGTGACCGTATGCGGGCGAGGTTACCGGGAGTTGTCCGAGTGGCGCTGGAGTCCAGGGGCACGTCGTCATACCTGCCGGTCATAGGGCACCCGGAGGAGAACCCGGAAACCTCCGCCACTGCGCTTGCTGGTGGTGACCTCGCCTCCCGCCGCGCGGGCTCGTTCCCGCATGCCCACGAGCCCGAGCCCGCCGGCGCCGTTCGTGTGCTTCGCGGCAGCGGCGTGGGCGAAGGATGCTGGCCCGTCGTCGGTCACATCGAGTTCGATTCCGCGTTCCAGATAGCGCAGCCGGACGTCGGCGGGAGCCTCGGGGCCGGCATGCTTCCGCGTGTTGGTCAGCGCCTCCTGCAGCACGCGGTACACCGCGATGCCGGTCAGCGGCGACACCGGCCGCGGCTCCCCGAATGTGCTGAGTTCAACCCGCATGCCGGCCCCGCGCAGCTCCTCGATGAGCGCCGGCACCTGCTCGACGGTGTGCGTCGAAGGCGCGGATGCTCCTGCTTGCACTCCCGGTGCGCCGTCGTCGGGCGCCGGCGCACCGTCGGCGTCGTCCGCATCCGCGCTGCGCAGCGTCGTGAGGAGCGAATGGAGCTCCTCGATCGCGACGCGTGCGCTCTGCTCGACACCGAGCAGAGCCTGCTGCGATTTCTCTGGCGAAGTCTCTGCGGTGCGCCGAGCCGCGGCCGCCTGCAGGCCCATGAGCGAGACGTGATGCGCGACCACGTCGTGGAGTTCTCTCGCGATACGGACACGATCGAGGCGGATCGCCTGCTCTCCCACGCGCTTGCGCTCGTCAGCCAGCGCCTCCGCGTACTCCTCCAGCTCACGCGTGCGCTCCTCGAGCGCGGCGCGCTGCCCCGCCCGCCGGTAGTCGGAGTTGCCGAACCAGAAGGCGCCGATGAAGTAGAGCACGTTGATGAGCAGCGTGTAGGCCGTGAAGACGCTCGAGATCCAGTTCTCGCTGTCGCTCGACTCCGAGAACGCGAAGAGGAGCGTCGCACGAGTGAAGGCGTCGACGACGGCCCACACGGTCATGCCGACCGTGATGGCGATGCGCAGCAGCGTCACCATCACCCGCTGGTTGCTCCAGGCACCCGCCGTGAAGATGAGCAGGAAGTACCCGATCTGCGTGACGACGGTGTCGAGGTACGTGAAGGCGAACGCCGACACGAACGCGACCGTGCTGAGCACGAGCATCCACAACGGGAATCGGCGGCGCAGCGCGATGGCGACGCCGTACATCGCGGGCACGAGGACCATGCCGACCAGCGCTGCAGCCGGATCTTCGTCGTGGAGCAGGGCGCCGACTTCAGACGGGTCGGCCCCCTTGCGCAGCTCGAGCACCGCCCAGTTCGAGAACACCATGAGGCCGACCGCGATGAGCGCCACGATGACGTCGGTGCGCAGCGCACGCCGAGATGGGCCGGGTCGCTGCCAGTCGGAAGGATGCTCGGCATCGAGGCCCTGGAGTCGCTGCCAGAGATCGCTGCCGCGCGGTGACGAGATCATGGGCTCAAGGCTAGGCGCAGCCCCCGACATTCCACGCGCGCGCGTCGCGGGGCACGCGAACGCGTCAGTCGAGCAGGCCGGTCGGCTCGGCGGGGAGACGGCGCCAGGCGGCGTGCAGCCAGATGGCTCCGACGATCGCCGAGCCGAGCCCGACGACCAGCTGCACCGCGCCGTTCGCGCTCGCACCCGTGATCGCGAGCACACCCGTCAGCAGAAGACCCGTGACCGCGAGCACGGAGAGGATGCTGCCCGCAGTCCGAGCGCCCTCCGCCCGCTTCCGCTTGGGCGAGCCGAGGATCTTCCAGATCGCGCCGTAGCCGACGACGATGACCACGATCGAGACCACGACACTCAGGATGCTCGCCGACCGGAACTCGGATTCCTGCTGCCAGTTCGCGAGCGCACCGGCCGCGACCATGACCGCGAGGAGGATCGTGAGCCGCCGGAGCCTCGACACGCGCACCGGGTTGAGCGACCGCTCAGGCTCTGCCGCACGTGGCACGTCGTAGCCCGGGCGAGGTTCTTCGTACGAAGGGGAATCAGGCATGCCTCAAGCCTGCCACGTCGAGCTGATGCCTCCCGGACGAGCGTGGAGTCTTCTCGCCCGCTGGCGCAGCACGTCATCGTCCGATCCGGCACCCGCACCCGCAAGCGCCTGGAGCGCGCCGGCAAGCGCATCCGCGCCCACCGCCTTCGCGCCCGCGTCATCCGCGATCAACTCGATGAGCAGCGCCGTCGCGCGCGACAGGTTCTTCGCGCCCGTGTACCGCGGGAGGCACGCCTCATTGACCTCGGCGAGCCGCTGGGCGAGGGCGTGGAACCTGACCAGGTGACAGCGCTCATGCGCGACGACCGCTTCCAGCTGCTCGCGCGTCAGCAGCTGCTCGAGTCCGCTCGACACGATGACCACCGGAGCGGGCCCGGCCGCCGCGAGCGCGTGCGGCGCCGGGGACTCGACGAAGCGCACGAGGGCCCCGCCGATGCGCTCATCCCTGTAGGACAGCACGCGCGCAGCATCCCGCAGCTCGTCGTTCGCGCGCCTGCCGTCAGCCAGAGCCCGCCCGGAACGACGCGTGACGATGAACCCCCAGCCGAACATGGCGATCAGGCCGACGCTCGCGACGACCGAGGCGAGCGCGATCTCGAAGCCGCTGAGCCAGCTGCCCTCGTCATGCTCCCAGGTGAGCACAGCGACGACCGACAGCGCGACAGCCGCCAGCAGCGCGAGCGAGCCGCCGACGACGGCGCCGTGCCACAGCCCAAGAGCCAGCTGCGGATGCTGCACCTGCCAGGTGCCCCGGGTGAGGAGCGACGGTGCCGCGAGCATCGTGAAGACCGCGAACGCGAGACACGCGAGCGCAGGGATGATCCACACTTCGGATCACTCGCGTCCGGGCAGGAACCCCGGACGCCCGCTTGGAGCCATGGTGGAACCCGGTCCGGCTCCGGCTAGCTGGCCGATGCGGGCTCGGAAGCCGAGACAGGCGAGTGCTGCAGAGCCGCGCGAAGGAGGTCTGCGTCACGGGCGTCGAGGTTGCCCGCGAACTTCAGGAGCGCGGCCTCGCGGCCGTCGATCGTCTTGAGCGCATTCAGCATCGCCCTGGAGGCGTGCTCGGCCTCGGTCTGCGTCGCAGCGAAGCGGATGCCGCGCTGCTCGTGGCCGACGCGCGTCACATCACCCTTCGCCCGCAGGCGGTCGAGGGCGGTGAGGATGGTCGTGGACGCGGGAACCCGGCCCGGGAACCGGTCCTGGATCTCACGGGCCGTGAGCGGCTCGTCGGCGGTCCACAGGAGCCGCAGCACGACGAGTTCGAGCTCACCCCGTGCTCGAGTGCGAGTTCCTGGCATTGTGCTGCTCCAATTCTTGACGCGGATCTGCCGTGGGGAACGTCACCCAGATCTCCGCGAGCCTTCAGGCTATCAAGCTCAACGGCCTGTCGCGCGCGTCGCTCTACAGTTTGTAGACTTGCACCAGCCCGTGACCCCAGCGGGATCGTGTCCCGCTGAGGGAAGGCGTGGAGCCCAATGAGAAACGTCAGCACTCGTCTGCTCATGAGCTGTGCCGCGATCGGAGTCGCGGGCGGAGTCGTGTTCACCGTCAACGCCTACATCGGCGGCGCCGTCTCGAATCTCCTCCCACTCGTGTACGGGCTCACGATCGGCCTGTACTTCATTCCGGGGGCACTCGCGCAGGCGCTGTTCCGCCGCCCGTGGGTCGGCCTCATCACCTCGGCCCTCGCCGGACTCGTCGCGAGCCCGTTCCAGCCCATCGCGTTCGGCGCGTTCCTCATCGGCGTCGGCATCGGGGTGCTCCAGGAGCTGCCATTCCTGGTCACACGCTTCCGACGCTGGTCGGCGTGGCTGTTCCTCGCCGGGTCGCTGTTCGCCGGCCTCGTCATGACCGCCGCCGCGTTCCGCATCCTCGACGGCGGCGGGTACGACGCGCTCGGCACGGCGCTCCTCATCGGCAGCTTCCTCGTGTCGCCTCCGCTCTGCACGATGCTCGCGGTCTGGCTCGCGAAGCAGCTCGAGCGCGCGGGCATCGGCCGTGACCTGCGGCTCGCGGAAGACCGCAGAGCACCCAGGTGACGTCCCCGCTCCTGCGGGTCGAACGTCTCTCCGTCACCCACTTCGACGCTGCGGCTCCGCGCCCCGACGACGTCTCGTTCTCAATCTCCCGCGGCGAGGCGGTGCTGCTCCTCGGCCCGTCCGGGTGCGGCAAATCGACGCTCGCCCGCGCACTGAACGGGCTCATCCCGCAGTCGCTCGGCGCAGACGTGACCGGGAGGGTGCTGCTCGCGGACGGCGCAGACGAGTCGAAGGCAGAAGGAGCGGGCGGGGCGCGGGCGGAAGGGGCGCGGGCAGGCGCCGACTGGCGGGACGTCGCCGAGCTCGGCGTCGCCGCCGCAAGCCAGTACGTCGCCATGGTGTTCCAGGACGCGGACGCGCAGATCGTGTCCGGCCAGGTCTTCGACGAGGTCGCCTTCGGGCCAGAGAACCTGGGCCTACCGGTCGCGGAGATCGAGACGAGGGTCAAGGCGGCGCTCGCTCAGCTCGGGCTGTGGCCGCGACGAGACGACTCCCCCGACGTGCTCTCCGGCGGGGGACGACAGCGACTCGCGATCGCGAGCGCCCTCGCCATGGGCTCGCCGCTGCTGGTGCTCGACGAGCCCACCGCGAACCTCGACCAGGCCGCGAAGCACGCCATCTACCTGGCGCTCGGTGAGCTCGTGCGCGCTGGCACGCACGGCCTGCTGCTCATCGAGCACGACCTCGATGAGGCGCTGACGATCGCCACCCGCGTCATCGTGCTCGACTCCGCAGGGCGCCTGGTGCTCGACGGCCCGCCTGAGCAGGTCTTCGGGCGCCATGAAGCCGAGCTCCGCGAACTCGGGGTCTGGTTCCCCGTCGCACACGAGGCCGCGGCGGTCTTCACCGAGGCCGGCTGGGATCTGGGCGCGGCACCGCTGCCGCTGCTCGGCACCGAGCTCGCGCGGCGCCTCGAGCACGCGGCCTCACCGACAGCGACCGACCTGCGCATCGGTCTGCGGCCAACTTCGGTGACTACTCGCGCCGAATCGACCACAGACACCCCTGTGACCCAGCACTTGTCACCGAAGTCGGCCGCGTCCCCCGAGCAGTCCGGAACGCAACCGGCCTTCCATCGCCTCGACGTCCGCGAGCTCACCGTCACCCGCGGCCGCACACAAGTGCTCGGGCCAGTTGCCCTGAGCATCCAGCCCGGCACGATCACGGCCGTCGTCGGGCACAACGGGGCAGGCAAATCGACCCTGCTGCAAGCCCTCGCGGGTGTGCGTCGCGCGCCGCGAGGCACCGTGCTGCTCGACGGGCAGGACATCTCCCGGATGCGGGCGGGTGAACTCCGCGCCCGCATCGGTTACGTGTTCCAGAACCCGGAGCACCAGTTCCTCACGCACACCGTGCGAGACGAGCTCGCGTTCGAGATCGGGCGAGGGGCGGCGGATGCACGGAGCCGGGTCGACGAGATGCTCGAGCGCTTCGGGCTCGCCGAGCACGCCGACCGGCATCCGTTCCTCCTCTCCGGCGGTCAGAAGCGGAGGCTCACGGTGGCCGCCGCCCTCCTCGACGGGGCCGACGTGCTGGTGCTCGACGAGCCGACCTTCGGGCAGGACAAGGCGCGCGCCGATGAGCTCGTCTCGCTGCTGCGTGAGCTCCACCGAGACGGGGCCACGCTGGTGCTCGCGACGCACGACCTGCAGCTCGTGACGGAACTCGCGACGCACCTCCTGGTTCTCGAGGGTGGCGTGGTCGCCGCGCACGGCGAAGTCGGCGACGTCGTGTCCTCCGGTGCGCTCGAGGCCGCGGGCCTTGGCCTGCCGCCGCTTGCGCGCGCACTCGCGGACGTGCGCAGTCACCCAGGCCTGCGCGGCATCACGTCGATCTCTCGGCTCGAGGCTGAGCTCGCTCGCCAGTCCTCGGCGAACCTGCGCGGTGCGTCGTGAGCGCAGGCGACGCACTCGCCTCGCGGCCCAGTGTCGCGCGCTCGCGCGCCGAGCGCCTGCCCTGGCTGCACCGGCGCACCCCGCTCGTGAAGATCGCCGCGACGTTGCCCGCGATCATCGCGATGTTCGTGGTGCGCGACGCTTTCAGCCCAGCGCTGCTGATCGTTCTCTGCGGCATCGCGATACTGAGCGGGGCGCGCTTGTCTGCCCGAAGCGCCCTGCTGCTGATCGCCGGCGTGCCCGTCGTGCTGGCGGTCCTGTCGGTGACCCTCGGCGTCTGGGTCGACCCGACGGTGTCCGGCGAGACGACAAGCGCCGCTCCCCTGCTCGCCGCGCTCGCGCTCGACGGTACGGCGACCATCTTCGAGGTCGCCGGCCGGCCCTTCACGGTGGCCGCCTGGGCCACCGGACTCGGCACAGCGCTCCGCCTCGTCGCGATCGTGCTGCTGTCGCTCGTCGGCGGAATCGCCACGGCGGGCGACGACTTCGTGCGCTCCCTGGTGCAGCACCTGCACGTGCCCTACCGCTTCGGCTACGCCGCGATGGCCGCCTTCAGGTTCGTGCCGAGGTTCCGGTCTGAGCTCGAGGTGATCCGAGCCGCCCGGCGCGTGCGCGGCGTCGATCGAGGTCGGGGGCCGCTCGCCTGGCTTCGCTCGCAGCTCGACGTCACGATCCCTCTGCTCGCGGGCGCGCTGCGGCACGCTGACCGGGTCGCGCTCTCGATGGATGCGCGCGCGTTCGGGTTCGCCCCGACGCGCACCGAGCGCCACATCCTCCGCACGGACGCCGCCGACTGGGCGCTCGTCGCCGTCGCGTGGACCGCGACGGCGGCCGCATTGCTCGCGTCGAGCCACCTGGGCTGAACGATCCCGCCATTCTCGGGATGGGTTCCTCATCTCGGGATGGGGTGCAACCCATCTGGAAGTGAGGAACCCATCCCGAGACCGAGGGCAGTGCCTCGTCGGGCGATGACGCTACTCGCTCGTGTTCTGCCCGAAATTGCTCTCGGCCACGCCCCACTCATCTGGCCCGCTCGCGACGCGCTTGTCGTGCTTCTCCGCTTCCTCGACCTCAGCCTCAAGCTCCTGCGGAGTGTCGACGGGCTCCGGCTCGAAGAGCGAGCCCGCGTCGGGGAAGAGGTGGCCGTCGCCGTTCGCACGCTCGTTGGCGAGCTGCTCGGTGCTGATGCGCGCCGCGCTCTCGTGGCCCGCGCTCTCGCCGCCGGAGCCTTCACCGTTCGCCGCGACGTCCTCGCCCGCGCTTGCCTGGTCTGCCCGCGCCCGCGGGTCGTTCGCCTGCTGTTCGCTCATGCGTCCAACGCTACGCGGCGATCATCCACGTTTCGGGTGCGGCACGGACGACGATGCCCCTCTGGACGAAGGGTGTCTTCGTTTAGAGGGGCATCGGTCGATCGGCTGGCGCCGGGCGCCTAGTCTGCGTACGCCATGAAGGCGTCGAGCTCGGCGCCCCCGGGGCGTGCCGGGATCATGGGCGCGTCGATCTCGGCCCGCTCGAGCAGCTCGGACATTCGGCGACGACGCTGCTTCGGGATGACCGTGACCACCGTGCCTCGCTGTCCCGCGCGACCCGTTCGGCCGGAGCGGTGAAGGTACGACTTGTACTCCTCAGGCATGTCCGACTGGATCACGAGACGGATGTCATCGACGTGGATGCCGCGCGCGGCGACGTCGGTGGCGACGAGCACGTTGACCTTGCCGCTCGTGAGCAGGCGCAGGTTGTGCGTGCGTCGCCCCTGCGTGAGATCGCCGTGGAGCGCTGCCGCGGGCACGCCGGCCATCGACAGCTCGGTGGCGAGCCCTTCGGCGGCGATGCGTGTCTTCGTGAAGATGAGCACGCGCCCCCCGGAGCCGGCGAGCTGCTCGATGACGGCGCGCTTGTCGTCGCGCTCGACGACGAGGACGCTGTGGTCGATGTCGGTGTGCTGCTCTTCCTCGCCTGCCACCTCGTGCACGGATGGCTTCTTGAGGAACTCCGTCACGAGTCGCTGCACGGCCGCGTCGAGCGTCGCCGAGAACAGCAGGCGCTGGCCGCCGGGCATGGTCATGCGCAGGATGCGCTGCACGGGCTCGAGGAACCCGAGGTCGCACATCTGGTCGGCTTCGTCGAGCACGGTGATCTCGACCTGGTCGAGCCTCAGGAAGCCCTGGCGCTCGAGGTCCTCGATGCGGCCGGGGGTTCCGATGACGATGTCGACGCCGCGTCCGAGGGCCGTGACCTGACGCTGCTGCGGCACGCCTCCGTACACCTGGGTCGTGAAGAGGCCTACGCTGCGTGCGATCGGCTGGATGGTGCGGTCGATCTGCAGGGCGAGCTCGCGAGTCGGCGCGACGATGAGCGCGCGGGGCGCGCGCCCGATCTTGCGCTTGCTGGCGTCGGCGTCGCGGCCGCGCGCGACGCTGAGCCGCTGCACGAGGGCTGCACCGAACGCGATCGTCTTGCCGCTTCCGGTCCGGCCACGGCCGAGCACGTCGCGCCCCTGGATCGCATCCGGGATC
The DNA here is from genome assembly GCF_041366455.1 of Pseudoclavibacter sp. JSM 162008. NCBI lineage: Bacteria > Bacillati > Actinomycetota > Actinomycetes > Micrococcales > Microbacteriaceae > Pseudoclavibacter > Pseudoclavibacter sp. JSM 162008. The sequence goes on along the minus strand of NZ_JBEWYX010000001.1, from coordinate 124,603 downwards.
GTCGATGCCTGGATGGGGAACGGGCTCGGTGCGCCGAGTTCGGCGAGCGCGTCGACGATGTTGGCGCCGAGCCCGAGGTCGCCGAAGCTCAGGCCGTCGGCGTTCTTCGCGCCGACCGCGGTCGGGGCGAGACGCTCGAGCACGCGGTCCTCGTCGTGAGAGGGAGCGCGGCCCGCGGCGGACTGGCTGTGGCTGCGGTAGTCCTGGATCGCCCCGCGCTGCGGCTGATTCGCGCCGCGAGCCGTGGGGTCGAAGTGCTTGGCGCTGCGGTCGCCGCGCGAGCCGGCCGCCGGCTGACGCCCATGCGACTGGCGGAGGGCGTCGTGGTGGTGACGGTCGATGCGCTCGTTGCGATCGGAGAACTGCCCGTCGCGTCCGCGAGCGCCGCCGCGCGCTGATGCTGCTCCGCGCGCGGGTGCTCCTCGGCGGGTGCTGTAGCGGTCGTCGCCGCGGGGACGGCTCTGGTCGGAGCCGCGCGAGCCGCCGCGGTCGCGGTCGCCGCCGCGGTCGAAGGAATCGTTGCGGCCGGACGCGTCGTAGCCGCCACGACGGTCTTCGCTGCGGTCGCTGTAGCCGCCACGACGGTCGTCCGAGCCTCGGCCGGCGCTCCGCCGGTCGTCACCTGGCCGGGTGTTGCTGCCGTAGCCGCCTCGGCGGTCGTCGCCGCGTCCGGCATAGCCACCGCGGCGGTCGTCGCCGCCCGCGCGAGTTCCGCCGGACCGGCGGTCGTCTCCGCGGAAGGCGCCGCGCTCGCCGCTGCTCGCCGCGCCCGAGCCGCGTCGGTCGTCGCGTCCTGCGGAGCTCCCGCGGCGGTCGTCGCGTCCGGCGTAGCCTCCGCGACGGTCGTCTCCGGCCGCCCCGTCTCGGCGGTTCTCGCTCACCCAGCGTGGGTTGCCGCCGGGGCCGGCGCCGCCGCCGGCGCGGGCGGGTCGCTCGCCGCGGCCCGCAGAATCCTTGGGGATGTAGTTGCTCGCGGGCTTGAACCCGCCCTTTGCTTTGCGCTTGGGCATGTGTGCCTTCTCCAGATCTGGCACGCTGCTCACACAGAATTCGGCGCATGCCCAACTTGCCAGGCTAGCTCACGTCGCCCGCTCTGACCAGACGGGAACGTGCGGCGTCCCGAACTCTCGCCGGAATCCGCGACCGAGCGGGTCCGGATACGTCCTCGCGCTCCGATCCCCCAACCGGGTCAGTCGACGTCGTTGGCGGCCAGTTCTTCCTCGATGCGCGCGTCACGTCGAGCGCGGCGTCGCTCAAGCGGGCCTTCGACCACCGTGTAGAGCGCGGGGAGCACGAGGAGCGTCAGGACGGTTGAGGAGAGGAGTCCTCCGATGACGACGAGGGCGAGGGGCTGCGAGATGAACCCGCCGTGGCCGGTGATGCCCAACGCCATTGGCGTGAGGGCGAGCATCGTCGCGAGGGCGGTCATGACGATGGGACGGACTCGGCGGGCGCCGCCGGCGAGGATGGCGTCGCGAACGGCGAGTCCTCGCTCCCTGAACTGGTTGACGAGGTCGATGAGCACGATGGCGTTCGTGACGACCACGCCGATGAGCATGAGCACGCCGATGAGCGATGCGACGCCGAGGGGAACCCCGCTCGCGAGCTGCAGCAGGATGGCTCCGGTCGCGGCGAAGGGTACCGAGACGAGGAGCAGCAGCGGCTGCAGGAGGCTCTTGAACGTCGCGACCATGACGATGTAGACGATGAGGATGGCGGCGAGCAGTGCGAGTCCGAGCTGCTGGAAGGCGGCGGCCTGGTCTGAGCTGACGCCGCCGAGCACAGCCGTCGCGCCTTCTGGGAGTGTCAGCGAGTCGAGCTGCTCGGTGATGAGTGCGTTTGCGGAGCTCAGGTTGTCGTCGGTCGGGACGACGGTGACGGAGGCGAGGGGCACGCCTCGCTCTGACGAGATGGAGACTGGTCCGTCGACGATCTCGACCGTCGCGAGCGTGGTGAGCGGGACGGGCCCGAGCGCGGTTGGGATGCTCGTGGCGCGAAGCGCATCGATGTTGGCGGGTGGTTCCGCCCCGAGCAGCACGACCTGCACGCTGGCGCCGTCGACGGTGAGGGAGCCGACGGGGGTGGGCTGGAGCTGCTGGGCGACGATGCCGCCGATGGCGGTCTGGCTGAGCCCGTACTGGGCGGCCGTCGCCTGGTCGATATCCATCTGCACGAAGGGGCGGGTCTCGTCGAGGTCGCTCGTGACTTCCCCGAGTTCTTCGACGCCGGTGAGGGTGGCGACGACCTGGTCGCTCGCCTCGCGGAGCGTTTCCGCGTCTGGAGCCGTAAGGTCGACGCTGATGGCGCTGGAGAAGCCGGCGCTTCCGCCGCCGCCGACGGAGATCTCGCCAGCTTCTTCGGGGAGGGCGTCGAGTTCTTCGCGCAGTTCGGCCTGGATCGCGTCGGAGTCGGCGTCTGTCGATGTGGTCACGGAGAAGCTGGCGCGTGAGGCGCCGCCGCCGGTGAAGAGCGAGGCCGCGCCGCCTCCGCCGATCGTGAGCTGCACGGTCTCGACACCTGGCTTGGCTCGCAGGATGTCCTCCACCTGCGAGGCGGCTTCCCCGGAGGCGGCGAGCGTGAGGTTGGGTTCGAGAGCCTGCGTCACCGTGAAGCTGTTGCTGCCGGTGTTGCCGAGGAAGTTGGTCTTCATGAGCGGAGCGAGGGCGCCCGTGAGGATGAGGATGAGGACGGCCGCGCCGAGGGTGATGAAGGGTCGGCGGAGGGTCCATCCCAGCACCGGCTCGTAGCCGCGCTGCAGCCAGCTCGATTCCTCGTGCGCGGTCGCGAGCTCGGAGTCGGGGCCGTGCTCTGCACGACCTGCGACACCCGCTCCCTGTTCTGCCTGGCGGCGGCGGGCTCGGCGCGGGTGGAGCTCTTCGTCGTCACTCCGCAGACCGAGGGGTGCGAACCTCCCGGCGTCACGCTGCGCGCGTTCGCGGCGCGGGCGCACTCGAACGGCCTCGACGGGGCCGTCGCTGCTCGCCGTCTCCGTCTCCGTCTTCGTCTCCGAGCCTTGGACGGCGACGACGTCCGTGGCGGGTGCGGATTCGCTCGCGAGCACGTGCTCACGTTCTCTGCTCGGCTCCGAAGGCGTCGACGCGTCACCGGTCTCGGCGCCGTTGTCGGCGCCGTTGCCGTTGCCGTTGCCGTTGCCCGACCAGGTCTCCGCCGTGCCGACGCGGGCGCGACGCTTGAGGTGCCGCCCGCCGAGCATCCAGTAGGCGTGCACGGGCACGATGGTGAGGGAGACGAGCAGCGACGCCAGCAGGGCGATGACGCTCGTGAGCGCGAACGGGCGGAAGAGCTCTCCGGAGATGTCGCCGACGAACGCGATGGGGAGGTAGACGGCGACGGTGGCGATCGTCGCGCTGGTGACGGCGGTGGCCACCTCGCGGACCGCTTCGGAGATCACTCGCACGCGTTCGCTGCCCCGCAGGCTGGCGCCGGGGTGCATCGCCATGTGCCGCTTGATGTTCTCGATGACCACGATCGAGTCGTCGACGACTCGACCGATCGCGATGGTGAGCGCTCCGAGCGTGAGGATGTTGAGGGAGTACTCGGCGGCTTGCAGGCCGATGAAGGTGACGAGCAGCGAGGTCGGGATGGAGATCGCGGTCACGAGTGTCGCGCGGAACGACAGCAGGAACACGAAGATGACGATGACGGCGAAGACGAGCCCCAGGAGTCCTTCGACGACGAGCGTGTCGATGGACTGCTGGATGAACGGGGCCTGGTCGAACACGATCTGCAGGGTCGCGCCCCCGCCGATAGACGCCTGGAGCGCGGGCAGCGCATCCCGAACCGCCTGGGAGACCTCGACGGTGTTGGCGTTGGCGAGCTTCGTGACGGAGACCGTGAGGGCGTCTTCGCCGTTGACGCGGGAGATGGAGCTGGCGGGCTCCGGTCCGAGCTCGAGCGTGGCGACGTCGCCGAGGGTGGTCGTGGCGGGGTTCGCGCCGCTGAGCGGAAGGGCGGCGATGGCATCGACGTTGTCCAGCAGCGTCCCGGCCTGCACGGTGAGGGCGTCGTCGCCCTCGGTGATCTGGCCGATGGGGATGAGCGTGCCGGCGGCGTCGAGCGTGTCGCGGATGCTCTGGATGCTGGCGCCCGCGCCCGCGAGCGCCGCCTGGTCTGGGGTGATCTCGATGCGAGAGACCGGTGCGCCGCTGACCGCCGCTTCGCGGACCCCGTCGAGTTCGGTGAGGCCGGGCACGGTCGAGCTCTCGAGGCTCGCGGCCAGCTCTTCGGCGTTGGTGCCGCCGGTGGCCGCGATCTGGATGACCGGGAAGTCATCGATCGATCCGCTGAGCACGGTCGTCTCGGTGCCCTCGGGGAGTTGGCTCTCGATGCGGTTGAGGGCCTGCTGGATGCGCTGCTCTGCGTAGACCGTGTCGGTGCCGTACTCGAATTGGACCGTCACCGAGGAGAGGTTCGCGCTGGAGGTGACCTGGGTCGAGGAGAGCCCTTGGAGCCCCTGGAGCGACGTCTCTACGAGGCGGGATACGTCCTCGTCGACGATCTCGGGCGAGGCGCCCGGGTAGCTCGTGACGACCGAGACGATGGGCAGGGAGACCGACGGGATCAGTTCCTGCTTGAGCGAGGTCATCGACAGGCCACCGAAGAGGAGCACGGAGAGCGTCACAAGGGCGATCAGCGCGCGGTTTCTCAAGCTCATCTCAGCGAGTTTGTGCACTCGGTCAGTCTTGCACGCACCTCCGACAGTCTCCGGAACCCCGCTGAGCGCCTCCCGAATCCGTGGTCAGGAACTCATTCGAGGGTTCTCTGAGCGCAACGGCCCAGTCAGCTCACCCCGGGCGCCAGCACGAGGCTGAGGGCCGGCAGCGGCAGCGCGAAGAGCAGACCAGCGGTGAGGTTGAGCAGCAGATACCGTCTGAGGATCGCGGCGAATTCGCGCAGGATCGCACTCGGCCAGTAGTAGCGGGCGACGGGCGCCTGCACGGCCTGCGCATCGATGCCGAGCTCGCGCGCCAGCATCGCCGCTCGCATGGCGTGGTAGTTGCTCGTGGCGATGATGCCGGGGCCCGTGACGCCCTCGCGCTCGAGGATCGCCTTCGTGAACCGCAGATTCTCCTCGGTGTTGACCGACTCCTCCTCGCTCAGGATGCGGGGGCCGGCCACGCCGACTGTGACCTCCCGGCTCCCGAGGTCACCGCCCGCGTTCGCTGGGTCGAGCGCCCACTCGCGCATGGCACGACCCTCGGCCAGCGCCTCGTCGCTGCCCTGCCCGCCGGACATGACGACGACCGCAGCCCCGACACGGTGCGCCGCATCCAGGCCCGTCCGGATGCGAGACGCGAGCAGTGGCGGCACGCGGCGTCCGCCGGACAGCCCGGAGCCCAGCACGATCACCCACGTGCCGGCCGCGCCGCGCACCAGCCGAGCGTAGAGCCACGAGTAGCCGAGGAACAGCACGAAAGCCGCCCCGAGATAGGCCGCGCCGAGGGCGACGAAGAGGGCCACCGCGAAGAAGATCCGGTCGTCGATCAGCACTGCTGCGAAGGGGAGCGCGGCCAGGGCCGCGAGGACGACGGCGAGCACCAGCGAGAGCAAGTTGCCGAGCGAGCGCCCCTCGCGCCGGAGCATGCGCGCCCCGTTCAGCAGCAGGGTGACGATGAGCACGAGCAGCAGGAGCGGGGAGAGGATGAGCGGCAGCCCCGTGACCGCGCCGACGAGGCCGGCGAAACCGCTGCTCAGGCCGGAGAGCGCTGAGGTCACTGCGATGACGGCGGCAACGAGCCAGACGCCGTTGCTCAACCTCCGCGGCTCCTCGCGCGTCCGCCGCACGGCGATGACGGCCACGAGCGCGGCCAGCCCGAAGAGGATGAGCGTGGAGAGCAGCGCGATGCCCGTGATGCCCAGAATCTCCATGATGCGCGTCGCCTTCCGTTCCCCACCGCCGAGCGACGGCGGAACGGGCTCAGTATGGCCTACGCGCTCGGGGCCGCGACCGCCCGCCCGCATTTCGCGATATAACGCGAATACTCAGAATCGCGATATAACGTGACCGTCGGTTGCCGGACTCACCGCCCGGAACGCATCCAGAACACCTCCCGAGGAGCAGCCATGGCCATTGAACAGTGGATCGTAGACGGGCCCCGCGTCATCGACGTGCAGACCGTCCGCAGCGTTCGCGCGAGACTCGCAGGCGGCGCCATCAGCGTGCTCGCGCACGACGAGCCGAGCACCCGCATCGAGGTGTCCGCCATCACCGGCCGTGACCTCAAGATCGCCATCGATGGAGACCAGCTCCTCATCGACCACCCCCAGCTGTCGTGGACCGACGTTCAGACCTCCGCGAAGACGATCTGGAACCAGCCGACCGTCGTCGTGAGCGTGCTCGTCCCAGCAGGTGTCGACGTCGACATCCTCGGCGTGAGCTCAGAGGTGCTGGTCGCAGGCATCGACGGACGCATCGATGTCAACACCGTCGGCGGCGAGCAGTTCCTCGACGCCACCCAAGGCGAGCTGCACCTCAACTCCATCGGCGGCGAGATCAGCGTCCGCGGTCACGCTGGCAAAGCCGTGGTGAAGACGGCATCCGGCGACGTCACCGCGACAGGCCCCATCGTGAGCTTCGACGGCAGCACAGTCTCAGGAGCAACGATCGTTGACGTCACATCCGGATCCCCCACCCTCGTCGCCAACAGGTCGGTCAGCGGGGCAACGACCGTGCGACTCCCGAGCGGAACGCACCCCAGCTACCAGGTCTCGACCGTCGGCTCCTCCGTGCAGCTCGACGGCCTGCACCTCGAACCGCTCAGAGGAACCACCTACCGCTCGGAGCCCGTCAAGGGCGAGGTCACCGACGTGCGCATCAGCACCGTCACCGGCCGCGTCTCCGTCATGCTCTCCGCGCGCACCCCGCGGGCAGGCGACACACCGGCCGACTTCGATGAGCGCATCGACGCCCGCATCGCGCCCGCGACCGAGGATGACCACGCCAGCACGCCCGCAGCAGGGACCGCGAAACCCGACACCGCGGGCGCCGATGCCGAACCAGGCGGCAACATCGAGGTCGACGCCAGCGCCGACGCTGACACCGCATCAGACGCCACGAAGCCAGGAGGCACCGCATGACCCCGCCAGTCTTCGCCCACGGGCACCTCCGCCTCTACCTGCTGAGCCTCCTCGAGGACCAGCCACGCCACGGCTACGAGCTCATCCAGGCACTCTCCGAGCGCTTCGACGGCACCTACTCGCCGAGCGCCGGCACCATCTACCCGCGCCTCGCGAAGCTCGAAGAGGAAGGCCTCGTGACGAAGCACAACGACGGCCGCAAGAGCGTCTATCGCATCACGGAAGCGGGGCGACGCGAGCTCGACTCGAGACGCGATGAGCTCGCCGCCATCGAGCAGGACGTCGACTCCTCCGTCCGCCGCCTCGCCGCGGACGTCCGGCATGGCCTCGCCAGCGCGCGCGAAGAGCTCCGCGCCGAGTTCGCGCGCCTCGCCCAGGAACTCGGGCCGGACGCACGTTCGGGCTTCGAGAAGGCGGCAAGCGCGGGAGCAGCTGGAGCTGCATCAGCTCGCGGGTTCTTCGCCGGCGCGGCAAAGGGCTGGAACGAGCCCCGCGACGCCCCGTTCTCCACCCCGGGCAAGACGGCTCCGGGATCCTCTGCGCCCGGATTCGGCGACGGCACGACGGCGTCCGGCGAGCCGCGCCCGCAGGACCCGCCACAGGCTCCGCCGACGCCCGAGGCCCCGGGTGCGCCGGGTGCATCGAGCTCGGGCCACCGCACGCACGGCAGGTTCGACACCTGGGCATCGGCGACCAGCTCGCACGTCTGGAACGACGACAGCGGCAGCGACAGCAACAGCAACAGCAACAGCGGCACGAGTGAGGCTCCGAAAACCGGGACCACGAGTTCTGCGAGCAACCCGCGGCGTGATGCCGGTCGTGAGCAGCTCGAGGCTATGTCCCAGGCGGACCTCGTGCTCAACAAGTTCAGGCACGAGCTTCGGCAAGAGCTCCGCGCCGCGCAGAGCGCGCAGCACCTCTCACCCGGGATCGTGACGTTCCTCGACCAGGAGCTCGAACGAGTCCGCGAGCGCATCTCTCACGCTCTCGGGGCTCGCGACGAGAAGGACTCGCCCGGCGCCTGAGTCGCGGTATCGGAGGGCCGCTTCCCATGACGGGAGACGGCCCTTCGGTGTCCGCGGCGAACCCGGCGACCGTTGCGACCCGCGCCCGACCGCACGGAGGATTGCCCCTTTCCCCGTCCAACTTCGGTGACTAAACGGTGCTTCTGGCTCGTTTCGTGCGCCGGACGCCGCCGTCTGTCACCGAAGCTGGCCAGCGGGCGGGACCCTCGGAAGCGGGCTGGCGCCACCCTCGCCCTGGGAGTACGGTTGCCGCGTGCGAACGCAAGCCCGACTCCTCCTCGCCGTGTTCCTCGGCGGAGCCCTCGGCACGCTCGCCCGGGTGTGGCTCGGCTCGGTCGTCTCAACCGCGACGATGCCGCAGGGCACGGCGGACCTCGTCGAGCTGTCAGCCGGAAGCATGCACGTCCTCGATTCGGACATCCTGGCGGCCCTGATCGCCAACCTCGCGGGGTCGCTGGCTCTCGGCATCGTGGCGGGTGCCCATTGGCCTGCGCAGCGCGCCGGGTGGCGTGCGGCGCTCGGCCCTGGCTTCTGCGGAGGCTTCACGACGTTCTCGCTCATCGCGCTTGCGCTGGCGCTCGTCTTCTCCACGTCCGCGTGGGCAATCGCCGCGTTTCTGCTCGGCACGCTCGGCGGGGTCCTCGCGATCGTCCTCGGCCGCGCTCTCGGGCGCCGCATTTCTCCGCCGCCGGCGGGAGCGGGAGCGCGCTGATGGACGTCCTCTTCATCCTCGGGGTTGCCATCGCCGGCGGTGTCGGCGCCTGCGTCCGCTACGTCGCCGTCGAGGGGTGGCCGCGGGTCCCGGCTCACCACACAGGTGCCGCGCTGGCCGGTTCTGCCACGGCGGCTGACGCTCGGCTCCCCCGCCGCGTGGCGCCAGAGTGGCGCCTCATGATCGTGAACGTGATCGCATCGTTGCTCGCCGGGTTGGCGGCGGGACTGCTGCCGCTCCCGACCGTCGCCTCGATGGTCGTCATCTCGGGCTTCTGCGGCGGGATGAGCTCCTGGAGCTCAGTGATGCTCGACGCGGCGAACGCGCTCAGCGCGAGGAAGCTCGGCAAGACCGCGATCATCGTGGTCGTCCAGATGCTCTGGGGCGTGTTCGCGGCCCTGATCGGCGTGACGGTCGGTCAGCTGCTCGGCGCCAACCTTGGACTTGGCCTGCTCACCTGGTAGCGACACCGTCGGCGCCAGGGCACCGCGGGTTATCCTCGCGGATGACGCGCATCCCGGAAAGCCCTCCTCCAGGAGGGGACGGATGAGCCCCCAGATGGTCGAGGCGCGGCCGCCTGTGCGGGCACCTTGGAACCATGACTTCTCACCCAGGCTTCCAGACACCAGCGGCGCCGCGTCCTGGCGCTCAAACCTCCACCGCTGCCGGCGCCCATCACCCCGACGCCGTCCTCGCGGCGCACTCGCTCACGAAGACCTACGGCGCCACGGTCGCGCTCGCCGGCGTGAGCCTCGCGGTCCGGGCGGGCGAGGCGCTCGCGATCATGGGCGCTTCCGGCTCCGGGAAGACGACGCTGCTGCACAGCCTGGCGGGCATCATCACCCCGGACTCTGGCAGCATCCAGCTGCACGCTGAGGGTGGCAGCCGTGAGATGACGGACATGTCGGAGGCGAAGCGCACCGACCTGCGCCGCACCGAGTTCGGCTTCGTGTTCCAGGAGGGGATGCTCCTCCCGGAGCTCACGGCGCTCGAGAACGTCGCCCTCGCGGCCATGCTGTGCGGCGTCGAGCGCAAGCGCGCCGAGCACGCCGCCGGCGAGTGGCTCGCGGCCATGGGCCTCCGCGGCATGGAGGCGCGTCGCATCGGCGAGCTGTCCGGTGGCCAGGCGCAGCGCGTCGCGATCGCCCGCGCCCAGGTCACGGGCGCCCGCATCGTGTTCGCCGACGAACCGACGGGTGCCCTCGATTCGGCAACGAGCTCCGACGTCATGACGGCGCTGCTGGCCGCGACCTCCCGCGCCGGTCGGAGCCTGGTCGTCGTCACGCACGATCCCGAGGTCGCGGCCCGCTGCGACCGCACCGTGCGGATGCGCGACGGCCGCGTCCTCGACGACTCGGCGGCCCGCGCATGAGCGCCGCGCGAGGGGCGAGCTTCCCGGGACCCACCGGCGACACGCTCCCGTCCGCGGGCGCCACGCCGACCGCCAGCTCGACGGTCGCTCAGGGCCCGCGCATCCCGGGTCCCGCGCCTCGCGGAACCGGACGCATCCCGGCGCTCACGCTTTTGCGGATGCTCACCCGGCCCGGCACCGTCGGCGTCGCTGCGGTCGCCCTCCCCGCCGTGGCGTTCGCTGTCGTGACGGCCCTCACGCTGATCGTCGTCGGCGGCACCATCATGCTCTTCAACCCGCCGGCCGGCATGCAGTCGCACGGCTTCTTCGCCGTCTTCGCGCTGACCCTGCTGGCCGTGCCGCTGCTGACGCTCGGCGTCGCCGCCGCGCGCCTCTCCACGAGGCGACGCGACGACCGGCTCGCGACGCTGAGACTGCTCGGCGCGTCCACGACCGTCGTGACGATGCTCGCAGTGGCCGAGGCGACACTCATCGCCGTCGTGGGCATCCTGGCCGGGACGGCGCTCTACGCGGCGCTGCTTCCCGTCGTCGGGTTGCTGCACTTCTACGGCGGGGCCGTCGGGGCCGCGTCCCTGTGGGTCGGGTTCCCGATCCTCGCCGCGACCGCCGCGGGCATCGCGGTGCTAGCCGCGGCGAGCTCCTTCGCCGGACTCGCCGCCGTGCGCGTCACACCCCTCGGCGTGCGCAAGCGCGACAAGGCACCGCGGGTGAAGTGGCTCGCACTCGCTGGCGGCGTCGTCGCCCTGCTCGTCGCGCTCGGCCTCGTCAGCTTGGCCCAGGGATTCGTCTCGGCGCTCGGCATCGTCGGCATCGTCCTCGCCCTGTTCGTGCCGTTCGCGATCGGGATGCTCGCCATCAACCTCGCAGGCGGACCGCTCGTCGGGCTGATCGGTCGGCAGATGGCGAAGCGCGCGAAGACGCCGGCTCGCCTCATCGCGGGGCGCCGCCTCGCGGAGGCGCCCGGCGTGGCCTGGCGAAGCGTGTCCGGTATCGCGATGATCGCGTTCGTCGCCGTCATCAGCGGCAGCGGACTCGCGTTGCTGGACATGGTGGGCGGCACCGAGGGGGTCTCGGCGGAGGACCTCACGCTCATGACCGACCTCCGGACTGGCGTCTTCCTGACGCTGTTCATCGCCTTCCTCATGCTGGCGTGCACCGTGGGTGTCTCGCAGTCCGCCGCGATCCTCGATGAGCGCAGGCTGCTCATCTCCCTGGACCGCACGGGCATGCCGCGCACGGTCTTCGAGAAGGCGCAACGGGCGCAGGTCTGGGCGCCCCTGCTGCTCGCCGCACTCGGCGGGGCGGGCGCCGCGGTCGCCCTGGTGCTGCCGATCGTCGGCGCCTCCCTGCTCGTGGCGCCACTCGCGATGCTCACGATGGCGCTGTGCTTCGCGCTCGGGTTCGGCGCCGTCTGGCTGGCCCTGCTCGGCACTCGCCCCGTCGTCACGTCGGTGCTCGCCTCACCGCACCGCGGTTAGCTCGGGGCGCCGGGCGCGGGGCGCCGGGCAGGCCCTACTTGACGTCAGCTGGGGTCTCGCCGAGGCGGTCGAACACGCCCTCGGCGAGGCGTTCAGCGTCGAGCCGGGCTGCGACGGGGTTGCGGCGGTTCGTGCCGTAGCCGAGGAGCGCCACACGGTTGTCGCGGCGGCTCCATCCGTCGCGTAGCCGGGCCATCCCTCCCTGCTCGCGCAGCTGCAGGGGCGCGAGGTGCCGCATCGTGGGGCGGCTGCCCGTCGCCCAGATGATCGCGTCCGCCTCGAAGCGGTCGCCGCTCGCGAGTGTGACGCCGTCCGGCTGGATGCTCGCGAGCGGCCCCCGAGACACGAGCAGCCCGCGGCGGATCGCGGCGAGCGTCCCCCTCGAGAGGGGGATGCCGCGGACGCTCACCTCGCTCGGGAGGCGCTCCCCGCGCTCGACGAAGCGCACGAACTCCGCCTCGTGGCGCGCATCCATGTCGCGCTGCCGCGAGTCGGTGCGGGACGGCAGCGTGAGGCGCGGGAGCTCATGGAAGTCGGGCTCGCGTCGGGTCGACCATGCGGTCGCCGCCGCGATCGGCTCGAGCTCGCGCAGGATCGTGACAGCTGAACGGCCGCCACCGACGACCATGACGCGCTTGCCCGCGAATCCAGCCAGCGACTCGATGTGGGCGGATGGCAGCTGCTCGCCCGCGAAGTCCAATGCCCCCGGATACCAGGGCACGAACGGCGACGACCAGTCGCCCGTGGCGTTGATGACGTATCGCGTCGTGATGGTCCGGGGCGGACGATCACGCACCTGGATGTGCACCGTCAGATGCGGGGAGCGACGCATCGCCTCGACCCTCAGCACGCGCACGGGCCGCGCCACGAACAGGTCGTAGGCATCCTCGTAGCGGCGCATGAGCGGCGGCATGATGTCGCGGACGATGGCCTCCGGATCCTGGTCGCTCAGTCGGATACCCAGCTCGGACAACCCGGGAGGCCCCGTGAGGAGCGGCGTGTGACCGACCGTCTGAAAATCCCAGCCGCGCCCCCACGACCCGCCGGGCTGGGGCTCTGCATCGAAGACCACGAAATCCCGCAGCGGACGCAGACCCATCTCGGCGAGCGTCGCGGCGACGGTCACACCTGGCACGCCCGCGCCGATGACGACGAGGTCGATGTCGGTCTTCACGCTGTGCACGTCCGGCTTCCTGTCGAGGCGCTGGGGGCGCACCTGTGCGGTCACTCGGACGGTCGACGAGCTTCCGTCCGGTAGGGGTCAGTCTAGAGACGCGGGGTGACGTGGCCGGGTCGGCGCACCGAAGATTAGCTCGGCCGCCGTGGTAATGTGAGCGTCAGATTTTCGTTAACGACGTGCGACCGGGTGGCCATTCCTGCCCGGCCCGATTTATAAGGGGGTTACGCATGGGGCGTGGCCGTCAAAAGGCGAAGCACACCAAGGTCGCCCGTGAGCTCAAGTACTCCGTACATGAGACGAACTATGACGCGCTGGCACGTGAACTGTCCGGTGGCTCCTCGAGCTATCCGGCGACGCAGCCAGTCACTGAAGAACCAGCCGACGACATCCTCTCGAAGTGGTCCGAGTACCTCGACGATGATGACGCCGACGAAGACGATGACGCGAGCGGCTACGAGCAGAAGCGCGCGTAGGCGTCTGCGAACGGCTCCCCCGAGCCGCGCAGTTGCCGTCTGCCTCTGAGCCGAACTCGAAATCCCCAGTGATCGAACTCCAGCCGCCGAGCTTTCCCGCTGCCATTGCTGTGGCGGTCATCCTCATCGTCGGCAACCTCGTGAGCATGCTCACGGTTCGCTGGGGTGCGGATGGTCGACTCGACCGCTGGGGGTATGCGGGCTTGCGGACGGCGGCGACCCGTTCCTCAGACGAGGCCTGGCGCGCCGGGCACGAAGCGGCGCTTCGACCCGCGAACACGGGAGCTGGGGCCGGCATCGTGTTCGCGGTCGTATCCGTGCTCTCCGCCGGAACAGTCGCGCCGTACCTGGTATCGCTCGCCCTCGCAGTCGTGGCGACGCTGGCGGGCGTCATCTCGAGTCTGGTGATCGCTCATCGGGCGGCGAAGGGCGTCGCGGGCCTGTAGGCGGGGTTCAGCAGCAGCGTCCCTGCGGGTTCCTGTCCTGCTCGTCGGTGCGCTCCCTCCAGAACGCACGCTCGCCCATCGGCTCGACGCCCGGATGCGCGCGGCGCTGGTGCGCGACGTACACCTCGTAGGCGTTGTCGCCCATCATCGACGTCACGTACCAGCGGATGGCCCGCAGGACGCGCCCGACTGTGTCCACAGCCAGGCGCATCCCAGAGGTCGGAGTGCTCGTCACGTCAGTGCCTCACGATGTCGGGGCGCTTGTCGGCGGGGACCGCGTCCCATTCGCGCTGCAACTCTCGCTCCGGCTTGGTCGGCAGGAACCCCGCTGGGGCGTACAGCCGCGACGGCGTCACCGGGTCCTCCGTGCTCTGGCCGAGGTCGCCCCGCATCGCGCGGAAGGTGCGGACGAGCGCGGCGACGATGACGATGATCGACAGCGTCACGAACAGGATCGACAGGGAGCCCTGCACGGTGGTGTTGCGCACGACCGCTTCCATGGCCTCGACGGTCTTCGCGTTGCCGAAGCTCGTCTCGCCAGCCGCGAGCGCATCCCGGAAGGCCGCGTTCTGCGCCCAGTACCCGACGGCGGGGACCGGCGAGAAGATCTTGAACGCCGACGCCGTGATCGTGACGACCGCGACGAACGCAAGCGGGAGCGCGACGATCCACATCCACTTGAAGAGGCCCTTCTTGGCGACGATCGTGAGGCAGATCGCCAGCGCGATGGCGGCGAGCAGCTGATTCGCGATGCCGAACAGCGGGAAGAGCGTATTGATGCCACCCAAGGGGTCGGTGACGCCCATGATGAGGATCGCGCCCCAGCCCGCCACCATGACAGCGGTGGCGATCCAGGCGCCCAACCTCCAGTCGGGATCGCGGAACTTCGGCACGAAGTTGCCGATCGCATCCTGCAGCATGAATCGGGCGACTCGGGTGCCGGCGTCGACAGCGGTGAGGATGAAGAGCGCCTCGAACATGATCGCGAAGTGGTACCAGAAGCTCATCATGCCGACGCCCCCGATGAACTGCTGCATGATCTGCGCGAGCCCCACGGCGAGGGTCGGTGCGCCGCCCGTGCGGGACACGATGCTCTCCTCGCCGACGTTCGTCGCCATCGTCGAGAGGGCATCCGGCGACAGGTTGACGCCAGTCAGACCCAGAGAGTTGACGAACGCGACGGCACCTTCGATGGTGCCTCCCGTGGCGGCCGCCGATGAGTTCATGGCGAAGTAGATGCCCCGGTCGATGGAGAGCGCCGCGACGAGCGCCATGATGGCGACGAACGACTCCATGAGCATGCCGCCGTAGCCGATGAAGCGGGTCTGCTTCTCTTTCTCGACGAGCTTCGGGGTGGTTCCGGATGCGATGAGCGCGTGGAACCCGGAGAGGGCGCCGCACGCGATCGTCACGAAGAGGAACGGGAAGAGCGAGCCCGAGAAGACCGGACCGTCGACGCGGCTCGCGAACTCGCTGAACGCCGGCACCTCGATCTCGGGGCGCACGACGACGATCGCGCCGGCGAGCATGACGATGACGCCGATCTTCATGAACGTCGACAGGTAGTCGCGAGGTGCGAGCAGGAGCCAGACGGGGAGGACGGCGGCGACGAAGCCGTAGATGATGATGCCCCAGGCGATGGTCGTGCGGTCGAGCGTGAAGAGCTGCGTGCCCCACTCGGTGTCGGCGATCCAGCCGCCGACGACGATCGCGAACATGAGCAGCACGAAGCCGATGATGGAGATCTCGGTGATCTTGCCCGGGCGCAGGTAGCGCAGGTAGAGCCCCATGAAGAGGGCGATCGGGATGGTCATGGAGACGCTGAAGACACCCCACGGGCTCTCGCCGAGCGCGTTGACGACCACGAGCGCGAGGATCGCGACGATGATGATCATGATGACGAGCGTCGCGATCTGCGCCGCGATGCCGCCGATCACGCCGAGCTCGTCGCGGGCCATCTGCCCGAGCGAGCGACCTCCGCGGCGGGTCGAGAAGAACAGGACGAGGTAGTCCTGCACGGCACCCGCGAGGACGACGCCGACGATGATCCACACCGTGCCGGGCAGGTACCCCATCTGCGCTGCCAGCACCGGACCGACCAGAGGACCTGCGCCGGCGATCGCCGCGAAGTGGTGGCCGTACAGCACGCGACGGTCGGTCGGCACGAAGTCCTTGCCGTTCGCCTTGTACTCGGCAGGTGTCGCGCGGCGGTCGTCAGGGCGTGTGAGCTTGCGCTCGATGAGCTTCGAGTAGAAGCGGTAGGCGATGAGGTAGGTGCAGACGGCGGCGAACACGAACCAGATGGCGTTGACCGTCTCGCCACGGACGATCGCGAGCATCGTCCAGGCCAGACCGCCCAAGAGCCCGACGCCGACCCACAGGGCGACCTTCGCCGGCGCCCACCTCGGCTTCTCGGCGTCTGGGTCGAGATCCTCCACCGCTACAGGTGGCAGTTCAGGGTCGCGGAGTGCTGCTCCGCTGTTCTTCGCGTCGTGGCTCACAGGTCGCTCCTCGTCGAGTGGCTGTCGTGGAGTCCACGATGGACCATGCCACCGACACTCGCCACCTCCGGAAGGAGGGAGTGACCGGATCGAGACCCGGACGCCCGACGGACTCGGTCAGACCCCGTCGCGGAGGTTGCGCGCGAAGCTCGCCGCGCGCGTCCGCAGGTTCTCCGTGCGCTGCTCGCGCGCCGCATCCCGGTCATAGCCGATGTACGCGGACGGAGGCAGGCGGCGCACGTTCGCCGAGCACTCGAACGCAGCGCACACGAGCGTCCCGACGGTGTCGCCGCGCCGGCCCGCGTCCCCCGTGCGCTTCGCGCTGTAGAAGACGACATCGTTCGGCAGCGTCACGTCCTCGCACCACGAGCACATCGCCCGACGCGTCGGCAGCTTGCGCGCCCGCTCGAACACGATCCCCACGAGCTCGCCGTCGACGGGGACCACCGCGTAGGCGCGACGCCCCAACTTCGGGTCCGTCCAGCCAAGGTAGTCGCGTCGCCCCCAGTCGATATCGTGGAAACCGGGCGGCAGGGTCACGTCGCTGACCTCCTTGCGCGAGGCGTTCACGAACGCATCCCGAATCTGGGCCTCGGTGAGCTGCTGCATCCGACGAGCGTACCGACCCGAACGGTCAGAGGCCGTCAGCAAACTCCGCGAGCGCCTTCGCCAGGGGATCCGGGGCACCGATGGCGACGTAGTGACCACCCGGCACGACAACCGCCTCGACCCCGGCGCGGTCGCGCGCATGCTGCTTCGCGAACTCGAGCGGGAAGAACAGGTCGTCCTCGGCGGCGATGAACCCCGTCGGCGTCTCCCGGCCCACTCCGGGCCACGGCGCATCCATCCACGACCCCGTCTCCTCGCGGACGTGCGCCTTCGCATCGACGACCAGGTCGTCTGGGACCAGGTTGTAGAAGACGAGCTCGTCCTCGGAATCGACACCGAGCGCGCTATGGCCCGTGGCATCCCACCACTCCTGCATCGTCTCCCCCGGCTTCGGGGTCATCCCGGCGACGTACACGAGCCCGTCGGCGTCCAGGCGCTCAGCCACGAGCGCGGCCGTGAAGCCGCCAAGCGAATGGCCGACGATGACCAGCTGCTCGCCCTGCCCGTCACCGTCGGAGCTGTCGCCCCTCGCCTCGTCGAGCTGCGCGGACACCGAATCGGCGTAGTCGACGAGCGACAGGCCCGGCTCCTCAACCGGCAGGTCGACCGCGATGGCGCGGTGCCCCGCCTCCTCGAGCTTCGGCACGACAAGGTGCCAGTCCCAACTCGACGATCCTCCACCGTGGATGAGCACAAACGTCGCCATGGTGTTCCCCGTTCCCGCATCAGTTGTCTGTGAACGGATGCACATGCATCCGACTGCCAAGCCTGGGGGCCGAGCCTGGACTTTCGCCCGACTCGGCACCTGGCCGGCGATCTCGGCGCCCGGGGACTCGGGCTGGCGAACTCACTTCGTGCTGGGAAACTTCCCGCAGCGAAGCGAGGTTTCCATCCCGAGACTTCGGCGACGGCCGAGCGGGCTCAGCTCGCGACGAGCGGACGCTCGCTGCGGTCGGCGGCGACGAGGGCCGTCGCGAGCACGTGGATGCCCACGGCGATGTCGTCAGCCTCCGTGAACTCCTCTGGCACGTGGCTGCGCCCGCCGACGGATGGCACGAAGATCATGCCCATCGGCCCGAGGTGCGCGAGGTGCGCGGCGTCGTGGCCGGCGCCGGACGGCACGGCTTCCCACGTGTAGCCGAGCGCGTCGGCGGCCTCGCCGAGGAGGCGCTGCACGTCGGGGTCTGCCGCGACCGGGTCCTGGTCGTTGAGCCACTCGATGGCGGTCTCGACGCCGCGCAGCGCGGCGCCCGCCGCGATGTCCTCGGCGACCCGACGCTTCGCGCCGTGCAGCCACGACGCATCCACGCTGCGCATCTCCGCCCAGATGCGCGCCTCGTCTGGAACGATGTTGAAGGAACCGGGCGACGACTCGATGCGGCCGGTCGTCGATACTCCGTGGATGGGGGCGCCGCACGCCTCTCGCTCGATCGTGAGGATCGCCTCGGCGGCCGCGATGAGCGCGTCGTGCCTGCCCTGCATGGGCATGGTGCCCGCGTGGTCGGCGCGGCCCGCGAAGGCGGCCATGAGCCGCTCGATGCCGGCGATCGCCGTGACGACGCCGATCTGCGTGCCGCTGCGCTCGAGCTGCGGTCCCTGCTCGATGTGCAGCTCGAGGTAGGCGTGCAGCGAGCCGGGCGTCCAGGCCTGGCCGAGGGCGCCGCTCGTGTCGAGGCCGAAGCCCGTCATGGCGTCGCCGAGGCGCAGCGCGGATTCGCCGTTGGTGCGCTCGAGATGCTCGGGCAGCAGGAGTCCGGCGATGGACCGGGACCCGATGCAGGAGACGCCGAAGGAGTTCGCCTCCTCGCCGAGGAAGTCGACGACGTACAGGTCGCGCGAGAGCGTGATGCCCTCTTCGCGGAGCCGCCTCGCGACCTCGATGCCGCCGAGCACGCCGACGATGCCGTCGTAGCGTCCGCCCGCGTGCACGGTGTCGGTGTGCGACCCCGTCATGAGCGGCTTGAGCGCCGAGTTCGCGCCGCGCAGCACTCCGACGACGTTGCCCGCCGGGTCGATGTGGGCGTCGAGGCCCGCGGCACGCATCCGGTCTCGCACCCACTCGCGCCCCGCGCGGTACGCGTCGGAGAACACGCGTCGTGAGAAGCCAGGCTCGGCGCTCTCGACGAGGCCGGCGAGCTCCGTCAGATCGGCGAGGACCCGCTGCTGGTCGGGCCGGAGTCTGGACGGGTCAACGGCGCCGAGCAGCGCATCCGCGGTGTCAGCTGACATAGCCGACCGTCCCGCCGACGAGGCCCGAGTCGCGGTACTTCAGGAAGTCGATGCCCATGATCTGCTCGATCTCGGCGAGCCCGGACTCGTCGATGGCCGACGACGACACGGGCAGGGCTGACGCGGGCACCGAGACGAGCACAACCTCTTCGCCCTCGTAGGCGTCCTTGACTGCGACGGCCTCGCCGAGCTTGGGGTCGAGGATGATGATCGTGTCCGGGTAGGTCGCGATGCGCTCACCGCCGGACTCGATGGCCATGTACTCGTTGAGGTACGGCACCGTGAAGTCGCCGATGCGGAACGTGCCGTGGTCCCAGCCGCCGTGCGTCTCGGTCGGCACCTCGAAGCCGAGCGGGCCGCGCGACACGACGGTGCCGCCGAGGCGCTCGACAACCGCCTGCACGAACGCCTCCTGCTTGCTCGCGCCGCGCTTCTTCAGCGCGGCCGCCATGTCGCGCCCGAGGTCGAGGGCCAACGAGATGGACCCGTGCGCCGCGTGCTCCTTCACGTAGCTCAGCTCGACGGGGTTGCGCGCGGCCGCGATGAAACCGCCCGTGCGCACCGAGATGTCGCGCAGCACGTCGTCGCACGTGTTGATCGTGCCTGTGTTCACCGAGAGGAAGTGCCCGTGGAGGGCGCGGTTGCCGCCCGAGACGACCTGCGTCGCCACGTAGCCCTCACGTTCGGCGAGGCCGAGCGAGCCGAGCTTGCCCGTCGGATGCGCTCGCACGTCGCCGGCCACGTCGAGCACCTTCACGCCGAGCACCGACGACTGGATCCACCCGTTGAGGGTCGTCGAGTAGCCGTTCTGGGCGGTCATGACGGCCGCGATGGGCACCTCCGTCGCCCTGATGAGCTCCTGCAGCGCGTGCACGTAGTCGACCGGGCGGATCTCCCAGTTCTTCGCCGCCGGGGCGCCGATGGCCGTGACGGTCGCCACCCAGCTGTCCTCCGGCAGCTCGTCGATGCTCGCGAGCACCGGCCGGTTCAGCTCGGTCGCCATGCGGCCCATGAGCTCGCCGTGGTGCTTCCACCCGCCGCCGCCGCACGCGAGCACACCGCCCCCGAGCACTCCGTGGATGGCGTCTTCCTGGGTGAGTTCACGCACGAGCGTTCCCTTCGGGGTCGGTGTCAGAGCTGGCTGGGAGTGCGTGTGGTTCCGGGGCCGATGCAGCTGGCCCAGCGGATGCGCCGCGCGCGGCCAGCCCGAGGGCCGCGATGGGCGCATCCCCCGTCTCGCCTCCGCGCGCGATGGCGACGGTCGCCTCCTCGTAGCCGGCGGCGGCGTGGCGGATGACGCCGAGGCCCGTGTCGAGGTCGAGCGCGAGGCGCAGGCGCTCGAGGGTCTCCGCCTTGCCGTCGGCGACGATCGACACGCCAGCCGACTGCATCCACCCCGTGTAGCCGCCGCCGCCGGAGTGGATGGCGACGAGGTCGGCACCCGCGGTCGAGAGCAGCATGGCGTCGAGGAGCGGCCAGTCGGTGACCCCGTCCGAGCCGTCTCGCATGCCCTCCGTGCCGATGCGCGGATGCGTCATGCCAGCCGAGTCGAGGTGGTCGCGGCTGAAGAGCACGGGAGCTGTGAGGCGTCCGTCGGCGACGAGCTCGTTCGCGGCCTGCGCGAGGCGCGAGCGCTCGCCGTGGCCGAGCCAGCACGACCGGGCCGGCAACCCCTGCTGCGGCACATGCACGCCCGCGAGCGCCAGCCACTCGGCGACCTCGGGGCGGTCGGGGAAGAGCGACGAGGCGAGCGCATCCATCGTCAGCTGGTCGTCGACGTCGCCCGACAGGCACACCCAGCGGAAGGGGCCGATGCCGCGAGCGAAGAGCGGCCGCAGGTACGCCTCCATGAAGCCGGGGATGCGGTTGACCCGGGCAGTCTCACCCTCCCCCAGGTGCTCGAGCGCCTTCACGCGCAGGTTGTTGCCGTTCTCGAACGCGACCGATCCGCGTTCCTGCAACGTGAGCATGGCCTCGACCTGCTGTGCCATGGATGCTCGTGCGAGCGCCTCGACGCGCTCCGGCTCCGTCTCGCGGGCCGTGATCCACGCGTCGAGTGTGTACTCCAGGGGCACGTAGCCGTAGCGCGCGTCGTGCGCGGCGGTCTGGTCGGTGACGATGTCCGGCGTGACGTTTCGGGATGCGAGCTCGGTGAACACGGCCGCCGCGTTGGCGTGCAGCGCGACCGCGGCCGGGATCCCCTCGGCGCGCGCCGCCTCGATCAGCGCGAGCGCGTCGTCGAGGGTCGGCGCTTGCACGTCGATGCCGCCGACCGCGAGCGCGCGGTCGATCTTCACCTGGTCGATCTCGACCGTGAGCGAGGAGAGGCCGAGGATGCGCGCCGAGATCGGCTGGGCCGACCCCATCCCGCCGAGGCCAGCGGTGAGCATCCACCTGCCCTCCGCCCGCGCGTCGTAGTGCTGGACGAGCACTTCGCGCAGCAGCTCGTACGTGCCCTGCAGCACCCCCTGGCGGCCGATGTACTGCCACGCGGCGGCGGTCAGGCCGCCCCAGATGGTCTGGCCGGCGCGGTACCGCTCGTAGAAGCGGTCGCTGGTCGCCCAGTTGCCGACGGTGTTGTTGACGGCGGACAGCACCATGGGAGAGTCGCGCTTCGTCGACATGACGCCGACTGCGGCGCCCGTCTGCAGGATGAGCGTCTCGGCCTCGTCGAGCTCGAGCAGCGAGGTGACGATGCGGCAGGCCTCGTCCCAGTTGCGGGCGGCTTTCCCGAGCGAGGCGTAGACGATGAGCTCCGCCGCGTTCTCGCCGACCTCGAGCACGTTCTCGAACATGCGAAGCAGGCCCTCGGCGCGCCAGTTCCTGGCCCGCAGCTTCGTGCCGCGCTGCGCCGTGATGGGCTGGGTGCCGCGGGCGAGGATGGGGCTGGCGAGGGGCGCGGATGCCGGCAGCGGCGTCTCGCCGTTCGTGGGAGTCTCACCGCCCGCGCGGGTCTGGCTGTTCGCGGGGGTCGCGGCTGATTCAGGCACTCTGATCGCTCCAGACTTCGAGGTCGACGTTCGATGGCAGTTTCGCGGCGAGCTCTGCAGCTCCCTGCTTGAGGAGCGCGATGCGCTCGTCCAGTGCCCCAGTCTGCCGCTCGTCACCGACAAGCGACAGTGAGCACAGCACGCGGCCGCCCGCGAAGACGGGAACGCCGATGCCGACCATGCCCGGGGTGATCTGCCCGTAGGAGACGGCGTGCCCCTCGGCGCGCACCTGGCGCAGATACGGCTCGATCATCTCGGGGCTCATGGTCGCGGTCGTGTACGCGCGCAGACCGCCGGAAAGCAGCTCGCGCACCACCTTCTTCGGCGCGTACGCCAGCAGCGGCAGCGCCGTGGCGCCCGCGTAGAGGCTGCGCACCTTGCCGCGTCCGAACGGGATGCGATGCTGCGGATGCGCGTAGGACACCTCGAGGCACACGGCGGTGATGTGCACCCGCACGGCGAGAATCGCGGTCATGCCGGTCAGCTCGCGGAGGCGGCGGAGGACGGGGGCCGCGTAGCGCACGAGGTGCGGCGAGGCGTCGTCGCTCTCCGCGAGACGGCTCGACGGCATGAGGTAGCCGTCGATCTCGATCGCGAAGCCTGCATCCCGAAGCACTGTCACGTAGCGGTAGACGGTCGAGAGGGGCATCCCGAGCTCGCTGCTGATCTCGGAGATCTTCAGGCGCCCGCGGCCCTGGATGAGCTGCAGGATCTCGAGGCCACGGTGCAGTGACTTGTACGCCGCTCCACCGGTGCCGCTGCCACCGCCGGACGCGGCCGCTCCCCCGGAGATGGGCCGCCCGTTCGGATCCGCCTTCGGTCGCAGGTCGCTCATGATCAGACCAGGACCTCTCCCCGGCCAGCGGCCGCGAGCAGCCCCGCCGTGTCGGAGTAGACCAGCTCACCGCGGGAGAACGTGTGCGTCACGCTGCCGCCCGGCGACATGCCCTCGTACGGCGTCCAGCCAGCGTTCGACAGCATCCGGTCGAGCTCGATGGATGCGTCGCCAGGCGTGAACACGACGATGTCGGCGTCCTTGCCCACCTCGAGCGAGCCCTTGCGCACGTCGAGGCCGTACCGGCGCGCTGGCGAGATCGTGAGCGCATCCACCGCCTGCGACAGCAGCGCCTCGGACGCGTCGCGGCGGAGCGCCCCGCCGAGCGTCGCCGCGACGAGCGTCTGCACGCCGGGAGCACCCGAGCTGTTGTCGAGCATCACCTCGTGCTCCTTCAGCTCGCGGGACCACGGCGCGTGGTCGGAGCTGACGACGCTCACGGCGCCACGCCCGATGCGGTCCCACAGGCCCTCACGTGCGGTCGCATCGCGCAGCGGAGGGTTGATCTTGAGGTGCCCGCGCTGCGTCTTGAGATCGTCCTGGGTGAAGGTCAGGTAGTGCGGGCACGTCTCGAGCGTGACGTCAGCGCCCTGCGAGCGGTACCACTCGACGAGATCGACGCTGCGCGGCAGCGACAGGTGGCAGACGTGCAGGCGCGCGCCCGTGTTGGCCGCCACCTCGAGCGCCGTCAGCACCCCGAGCGTCTCCGAGACGGGCGGCCGCGACCGCGAGTGCGACTGCGGGTCGGTACTGCCCGCCGCGCGCTCCTCCCGGAGCAGCGACTGGATGATCTCGTTGTTCTCGGCGTGCGTGCAGAGGGTGCGGCCCGCGTCCCGCACGGCGGCCATGACACTCAGCAGCTCGCGGTCGTCGATGCGGGGGAAGCGCGTCTCGTGCGTGTGGAAGAGGGAGACCTTGAAGCCGACGGCCCCAGCCTCGGCGAGATCTCCAGCCGCACGCCACCCGCCACCGGGCGCGAGGGTGCCGAGCAGCGCGACGTCGATGTGCGCCTCGTCGTTCGCGAGATCCTGCTTCGCGCGCAGCTTGTCGAGGCTGTTGATGGGACCGGTGCCGTCGTACGGCATCTCCACGATCGTCGTCACGCCACCCGCGGCCGCCGCCCTCGTCGACGCGGCGATGCCCTCGCCGCCGTGCGAGAGGGAGTGCACGTGCGCATCCACCACTCCGGGCAGCACGTAGGAATCGCCGACGTCGACCAGCGTGGCTCCTGCGGGAGCCGCGGCGCGGGACGCGCCGGTGTGCACCGCGACGATTCGAGGCCCCGCAGCCCACACCTCGCCCGGTCCCCAGACGCCGCGGGCATCCCGGATCCTCCCGCGCACGATGAGGGTCGCGACGAGGTCTTCCTGTGGCTGCGCTCCTGGCTCCATGCACACAGAATAAGAACGCAACGGTGGTTTCGGCTACTGCGTTCTTAGATCGCGGGACGAAGTGCGGATCCAGGCTGCCGCATGCCGGCCAGCTGCCCGCAGACCTGGGGCTTCAGCAGCCCACCCCAGCACGGAACCAGCGCAACCCCCACGTCTGCACGCCGGGCCGACTCCAGCATCCCCAAACCTGGGGCTTCAGCAGGCACGAGCAGCGCCGAGCATGCGCAACCCCAACGTCTGTGCCTGAGCTCGGCGCAGGCAGGCAGGCTGGCAGGCAGGCAGGCAGGTCAGCGGATGCGGTGGTGGTCGAAGACGATGCTCGTGCGAGTCGAGGCGACGGCCGGGTGCGTCGACAGGTGCGCCACCACGAACTCCCGCACGTCATTCGAGTCACGCACTGCGACGTGCACGATGAAGTCCTCCGAGCCGCCGAGGAAGAAGATCTGCACGACCTCGGGCAGCGCCCGCATCTCCTCCGCGAAATGCGCGAGCTCCTGCCGCTTCCCCGACCGGATGTTGACGCTGATGAGCGCCTGCAGCGCAAGGCCGAGCTGCGGCAGGCCCACATCCGCCGTGAACCTCGTGATCACGCCGCGGGCGACCAGCGAGCGCACTCGCGCGATGCACGTCGACTGCGCGATGCCGACGGCGTTCGCGAGCTGCGTGTTCGACTGCCGGGAGTCGGCCTGCAGCAGCTCGACGAGCCTGCCGTCGATGTCGTCGAGCGCCCCTGCATCCGCACCCCGAAGTTCCTTCGGCGTTCCAGCCATGCGCATCCCCTTCGATCACAGATTTCTACCAATACTGACCCAAGGGCCGCGGTTCCTGCGGCTCTCAACTCGTTCGAAACACTTTCTGCACATGATTTCCGGAGAACAGCACCGAATCAGCACGAACACAACGAGGTCATCATGCGCATCGGGATCCCTGCAGAGATCAAGAACAACGAGAACCGCGTCGCCATAACGCCCGCCGGCGTGCACGAGCTCGTGCGGCACGGCCACGAGGTGCTCATCGAGGCAGGCGCAGGGCTCGGCTCCGCCATCACCGACGAGGCCTACGGGGCCGCCGGTGCGAGCATCCTCGCCACCGCCGACGAGGTGTGGGCGCGCGCAGAGCTGCTCCTCAAGGTCAAGGAACCCATCGCCTCCGAGTACCGGCACATGCGGCCAGACCTCGTGCTCTTCACCTACCTGCACCTCGCCGCCGACCGGGCGCAGGCAGAGGCGCTCGCCGGCGCGGGCACCACCGCGATCGCCTACGAGACGGTGCAGCTGCCGAACCGCTCGCTGCCGCTGCTCACCCCCATGAGCGAGGTCGCTGGCCGCCTCGCGACGCAGGTCGGCGCGTACCACCTCATGAAGGCCGCCGGCGGACGCGGCATGCTGCTCGGCGGCGTCCCCGGAACGCCGAAGGCGAAGGTCGTCGTCATCGGCGGCGGCGTCGCCGGCGAGCACGCGGCCGCGAACGCCGTCGGCATGGGCGCCGACGTCACCATCATCGACCTCAACATCCCCCGGCTCCGGGAGCTCGAGGTGCAGTTCCAGGGCAAGATCCAGACGCGTGCCTCATCGGCGTACGAGATCGCGGCGCAGCTCGCCGAGGCCGACCTCGTCGTCGGCTCCGTCCTCATCCCGGGGGCCGCCGCACCGAAGCTCGTGACCGACGAGATGGTCGCGGGCATGAAGCACGGATCGGTGCTCGTCGACATCGCCATCGACCAGGGCGGATGCTTCGAGGGGTCGCACCCGACGACCCACGACGACCCCACGTTCCCGGTGCACAACTCGATCTACTACTGCGTCGCGAACATGCCTGGTGCCGTGCCGGAGACGTCGACGCGCGCGCTCACCAACGCGACGCTCCCGTACGTGACCGCCATCGCCGACAAGGGCTGGAAGCGTGCCATGCAGGACAACCCGGCGCTCTCGCTCGGGCTCAACGTGCACGGCGGGCACATCACCAACCTCGGCGTCGCGACGGCGCTCGGCCTCGAGTACCGCCCCGTCGACGACATCCTCGCCGCCGAGTAGCCGCCGCGCACCGCATCCGCGCACCCAACCTCAATCGCTGCCAGCCAAATGGCCCCTGAGCCCCGAGCCACCGCGAACGCCGCCAGCCAGATGGCCCTTCTGGAACATCCAGAAGGGCCACCTGGCTGGCAGTGATCGCGCTGTGGGGCGGGTGCGCGGGCCGGCCGGGCCGGCGACCGGGGTGCCAGCGCAGGCCAGGGAACCCGCGGACACCGACCGCACAGCTAGGCGCTGGTCGTGGCGGCGCTCGTGGATGCGACCGTCGCGCCGGAGACAGCGCCAGCACTCGAGCCTGCGCCCGAGCCCGAGCCCGCATCAGCATCCTTCGGACCCCGCTTCTTGCGGCCGGGGACGACGAGGCGGCCGAGCAGCGCGAGGATGCCGTCCACGACGAGCGCGAGGAGCGTCACGAGGATCGCGCCGACGAGCACGCGCCCGTAGTCGGTGACGGCCAGGCCGTCGAAGATGTAGCGCCCGAGGCCGCCGAGGTTGACGTAGGCCGCGATGGTCGCGGTCGCGATGACCTGCAGCACCGCGCTGCGGAGGCCGGCGACGATGAGCGGCATGGCGTTGGGCAGTTCGACCTGCCACACGATCTGCCACTCGGTCATGCCCATGGCTCGCGCGGCATCCACGGTCGCTCGGCTCACGTTGGCGACACCCGAGTAGACGCCGGCGAGGAGTGGCGGCACGGCGAGGATGACCAGCGCGATCACGGGCGGGAACAGGCCGAGGCCCATGAGCAGCACGAGCAGCGTCATGAGGCCCAGGCTGGGGAGCGCCCGGAGCACGTTGGCGGTGGCGACGATGAAGGTCGTGCCCTTGCCGGTGTGGCCGATGACGAGGCCGAGCGGGAACGCGATGACGGCG
Organism: Pseudoclavibacter sp. JSM 162008; assembly: GCF_041366455.1. NCBI lineage: Bacteria > Bacillati > Actinomycetota > Actinomycetes > Micrococcales > Microbacteriaceae > Pseudoclavibacter > Pseudoclavibacter sp. JSM 162008. The sequence continues at coordinate 97,361 of NZ_JBEWYX010000001.1, read as the reverse complement.
GCGAGTGCGACGGCGAGCAGCGAGTACCAGAGGTGCTCGCCCACTCGCGCCGGGATGCTCGCGGAGCCGACCCAGTTGGCCGGGTCGAGGAAGTAGGACAGCATCTCGTTGAACATCAGACGTTTGCCTTCTTTTCCGGAGAATCGAGTCCGATGACGGTGTCGAGCATGGCGGTCTCCGTGCGCTCGTTGGGTGTGCGCCTCGCGGCGCGCTTCGCTTTGACGCGCCCGCTGCGGAGCCACGGTGTGGTGGCGACGCCGATGAGGGCGATGATGCGGTCGAAGATGAACGCGAGCACGAGGATCGTGATGATGCCCGCGAAGATCTGGTCCGGGTAGTCGCGCTGGAAGCCGGCAGTGAAGAGCTGGCCGAGGCCGCCGACGCCGATGACGGCACCGACCGACACGAGCGAGACGTTGGTGACGGCGACGACTCGGAGGCCGGCGACGAGCACCGGGATGGCGAGGGGCAGCTCGACCTCGATGACCCGCTTGATCGATGAGTAGCCGATGGCGCTCGACGCGTCCTTCACGTCGGCGGGCACGGCGTCGAGCGACTCGAGCACTGTGCGGATGAGGAGCGCCGTCGAGTAGAGCGTCAGCGCGATGACCACGTTGAGCGGGCTGATGATCGGCGTGCCGACGATCGAGGGGATGACCACGAACAGCGCGAGCGACGGGATCGTGAACACGATGCTCGCGACGACGATCGCGACCGCGCGACCCCGGGGGCGCCCGACGAGCAGCATCCCGAGCGGAAGCGCGATGATGAGGCCGAGCACCGTGGGCACGACCGAGAGCATCGCGTGCTGGATGATGATGGGCCAGACGGTGTCCCAGTTCGCGATGAGCCAGCTCATGACCGGTCGCCGCTCGAGTCGGCGACGCGCGCGAACACCGTCTCGCCGCGCACGACACCGGCGGCGGCGCCGGATTCGTCGACCACGACGGCGAGGCCCGCCGGGGAGGCGAGCACCGCGTCGAGCGACCGGCGCAGGTTGTCGTCGAGGGTGACGACGGCGCCGACGGGGACGCGCAGCGAGCTCGCGCGGTGCAGCCAGGCGTCGGGGCGGCCGTTGTCGTCGACGGCGAGCGACCACTCCGATGTGTGTGGGTCGAGGCTGATGATGCCGGCGACCGGCTCGGCGAGGGGCTCCGCGGTGAGGGATGCGTCCCGGAACGTGAGGGCCCGGTAGCCGCGGTCCTTCGAGATCATGCTGGACACGAACGTGTTCGCCGGTCTCGTCATGACCTCCTCGGCGGCCGCGTACTGGTGCAGCACGCCGCCGGGGCCGAAGACGGCGATCTTGTCGCCGAGGATGAGCGCCTCGTCGATGTCGTGCGTCACGAACACGATCGTCTTCTTCAGCTCGCGCTGCAGGCGGATCATCTCCTGCTGCAGCTCGTCGCGCACCACCGGGTCGACGGCGCTGAACGGCTCATCCATGAGCAGGATGGGCGGGTCGGCCGCGAGCGCGCGCGCCACGCCCACACGCTGCTGCTGGCCGCCGGACAGGTCGGCGGGGTAGCGGTGCACGAGCTCGGGGCGGAGGCGAACTCGCTCGATGGCATCCATCGCCTTCGCGCGGGCTTCCTTCGCGGGCACGCCCTTGAGCCGGAGCACGGTGGCGACGTTGTCGAGCACGGTCCGGTGCGGGAAGAGTCCCGCGTTCTGGATCACGTAGCCGATGCCGAGTCGCAGCTGCGTCGAGGGCACATCCGCGACGTCCTTGCCTGCAACCGTGATGCGGCCGCTCGACGCGTCGATCATCTTGTTGATCATGCGCATCGACGTCGTCTTGCCGCATCCGCTGGGGCCGACGAAGGCCGTGAAGGAGCCCTCCTCGATGTCGAGGCTGAGGTCGTTGACCGCGGTGGTGCCGTCCGGATACGTCTTGGTGACGCTCTCGAAGGTGATCATGCTGCTCCTTGGCTGGGGACGGGGTGATCTTGGTGCGAGAGCCGACGGCTCACGCGTCCTGCACGTGCTCGCTCAGCTCGGCGATGTCGGCGCGCACTCGGTCGATTCGCTGAGAGGTCATGATGGCGGGGTCGTTGAGGGCGAGCGTCTCACGGATGCGCTTCGAAAGCTGCACCACGAGCGGGGCGCGGTCCTTCATGGAGGGCGCGGGGGCTGCGACGCCCACGCCGACTGCGAGGAGCGCCTCGATCGCGAGGAGCCGCTCGGCGGCCTCAAGGCTGTCCTCGAGGAGGCGCACGGCGAGGTAGCCCTGCGCGTTGTGGTCCTCGACGCCGTCGCCGACGACCCCGCCGAGGTGCGAGACGGGCGCCGCGAGCTGCTGGAGTCGCGCCATGAGCGACGAGGCCGTGTTCGCGAGGATGACGGGCACGAACGGATGCTCGGCGTCATCGATCGACAGCACCTGCTCGACGAGCGAGCGCTCGGAGCGGAGGCGCCTGATCATGAGGGAGCAGCGCCGCTCGCTCATGATGCCGAAGTGCGCGAGGAGGAGGCGGACCGAGTCGGCGGTGATCGCCATCTGGATCGTCGAGAAGTTGCCGTTGGAGATGATGACGTCGTTGTCGACGTCGATGTAGGGGTTCTCGCTGCGCGCGTTCAGCTCGACCGTGACCGACTCGCGCAGCACATCCGCCTGCTCGATGAGCGTGCCGTGCACCTGCGGGACGGTGCGCATGGAGAGCGGGTCCTGCAGCGAGCCAGCTGTGGCGGGGCCGTAGGCGCGACTCGAGCCGAGGAGCGAGCGGAAGCGGGCGGCGGCGCGGATCTGGCCGGGGTGGGGCCGCGCCGCGACGACCTTCTCCTGGAAGCCCTTGACGCTGCCGTTGAGGGCGTCGAAGGTGTGGGCGACGACGAGGTCGGCTGAGGCGGTGAAGCGGTCGAGTCGCACCGAGGTGAGGGCGGCGATGCCCACCGAGGCGGCATTCGCGCCGACGAGGGCGAGGCCGTCCTTCGCGGCGAGCTCCAGCGGGACGAGCCCTGCCGTCGCAAGCGCCTCGCGAGCCGGGACGGTCTGCGTGCCCGTCTCGTCGAGCACCCGGCCACGGCCGACGAGCACGTTCCCGATCGCCGCGAGCATGGACAGGTCTGCCGCGCCGACGGATCCCTCAGACGGGATGGCGGGCGTCACGCCGCATTCGAGCAGGCAGCGCAGCCCCTCGAAGAGCGACGTCGTCGCCCCAGAGTTGCCTTGCGCCATGACGGCGAGGCGCGCGAGCATGACGGAACGAGCCTCGATCGGGGTGAGGTTCTTGCCGACAGCGGCGTCGTGGGAGGCGAGGACGAACAGCTGGAAGGCGTGCTGCAGCTCCTCGGGGATCTCCTGGTCGCGCAGCGGGCCGAGGCCACGGTTCACGCCGTACGCCGGTTCGCCGCGCGCCATGACGCTCTCGATGACGCCGCGGGCCTCCGCGAGGCGGACCCTGACGTGCGGGTCGATGTCGAGGTGGCCGACCGTGACGGCCAGTCGCTCCAGGATGCGCGGGGTCATGCGGTCGCGACCGATGACGAAGCTCGAGAGCGGCAGCGACGCCTCCGCGCTGGTCCCCGCGAGCGCGTTGACGCCAGCGGACGACCCGTCCGTGACCGGGCGCTTCGCCTGCACGGCACGCCTGTTGGGGCGCATCGTCGGGCGCACTTGCGGCCGCTGCTCGGCGTCTGCGTGCTGCTGCATCCGGAACTCGCTTCTGGTGGATCTTGAAACTGGAGGGGTGAAGAAAGCGGGGGAGGTGGGTTCGGCGGCCGTGCCTGGTGGTGCTGCCGAGAGTGTGGATGCGGACGGCGCGTGACCGGCCGCATCCACCCTCTGGGCGGTCGTGCGGGTGCCCCGGTGCCTACGCGCCGAGCAGGCCCTTCTCGGTGAGCCAGTCGGTCGCGGCCTTGGTCGGCTCGACCTTCTCCTCGCCCGAGACGCGCGTGTTCAGCGCGATGAGCTCGTCGGTGGTCAGCTGCGCCGAGATGGCGTCGATGACCTCAGCGACCTCGGGGGTGAGCTTCTCGGTGTTGCCGATCGGGACGACCTGCTGCGCCGGGAAGTTGTTCTTCGGGTCCTCGAGCACGACCAGGTCGTTCTCGACGATCGCGGGCGACGTGGTGAAGATGTTCGCCACCTGCACCTGTCCGCTCACGAGCGCGTCGACCGTAGCCGGTCCGCCGCCGTCAGCGATGGGGGTGAAGGCGCTGGGCTCGACGCCGTAGTTCGCCTTCAGGCCGGGCAGGCCCTGCGGGCGCTCCTGGAACTCGGCCGGGGCACCGTAGGTGATCTCGGCGTTGTGCGCGGCGAGGTCGGCGATGGTCGTCAGGTTCCACTTCTCAGCGGTCTCCTTCGTGACGACGACCGCGTCCTTGTCCTCGGCCTCGGCCGGGGTGAGCCCCGTGAGGCCCTCCGCCTCGAGCGCCGCGGTGAGCCCCGTGTTGATGGTCTCCGCATCCGCCGTGTCCGCCTCGGGGTCGAGGAAGATGAGGAGGTTGCCGGTGTAGTCGGGGATCAGGTCGATCGATCCGTCCGACAGCGCCGGGATGTACGCCTCGCGCGAGCCGATGTTGAACTGCGTCTCCACCGTGAAGCCGGCATCCTTGAGCGCTTCCGCGTACAGGTTGCCGATGATCTCCGACTCCGGGAAGTTCGCCGAGGAGACGACGATGGTGTCGCCGGACGCGGCGCCCTCGTCGGTTCCGCCGGCGTCGGGGGCGGTCGGGTTCGAGCAGGCTGAGAGGAGGCCGATCGCTGCAAGCGCGGCGATGCCTCCAGTGATCAGGCGTGTCTTCTGCATTGGGGTTTCCCTATCTTCGGCGGTAGCCAGAACATCAGTGATGTGCGGCCATCTTAGGAATGTGCCCCATGAATTCGGGACGCGCTTCCCGGAAGGCGCGAATTAACTCTGTGTTACGTGCCCAACGCACGGGAAAGCGTCCGTGTTCCCCGCGTCGCGGGTCGCGCATCCTGGCCGTCGGTCCCCGAACGCCGCGCAGTCAACCCTCAGCGCGCGTCCCGGCGAAACCGGGTAGACATGTGACCGTGACGACCACTGCGCCTCTCCCCCTCATCGCCGTCATCGCGACGGGCGGCACCATCGCCAGCACGACAACCGCCTCAGGGGCGACGACGCCCAGCCTCGGCGCGGATGCGCTGCTCGAGGGCGCAGACGCGCCAGGTGCCCGCCTGCGGCCCGTGAACCTCATGGCCGTCGACTCCTCGAGCCTCACCCTCGGCGACATGCAGTCGATCAGCGACGAGGTGCGCCGCCAGGTGGAGGATGACGAGGTCAGCGCCGTCATCGTGCTGCACGGCACGGACTCCATGGAGGAGTCGTCGCTGCTCACCGACCTGCAGCTCAAGAGCTCGAAGCCCGTCATCTTTACCGGTTCGCAGTTCACTGCGGAGTCTGAGGCACCGGACGGGCCCGCGAACGTCGCCGCGGCCCTCGCCGCCGCGCTCGATCCCGCCAACCGCGGGCGAGGCGTGCTCGTCGCGTTCGGCGGCCGACTGCTCAAGGCGTGGGGCCTCACGAAGGCATCCGCAGACCGCGCGGATGCGTTCCGGAGCGTCACCGACAGGCCCGCCCGCCGCCTGCACCTGCCGGCCCCGGTGACCGGAATGCGCGTCGACACCGTCGCCGTCATGCCTGGCGGCGACGCCACTCACCTGCACGCGAGCCTCGAAGCCGGCGTGCAGGGCATCGTGCTCGTCGGCCTCGGTTCCGGCAACGCGAGCCAGAGCATCGTCTCCGCCGCATGGGAATGCCAGGCCTCCGACATCCCGCTCGTCGTCTCGAGCCGAGTGCCCTTCGGTGTCCTCAAGGCCAGCTACGGCGGAGGCGGGGGCGGGCACGACCTCGCGGTCGTCGGCGCCATCCACGCGGCGGTCCTGCGCGCCGGGCAGGCGCGCATCCTGCTCGCCGCCCTGCTCGCCAATGAGGCGACGAGCGAGGACATCGCTGCGGCGTTCGCCGCCGAGTAGACGGGCTGCCCCTCCTGCGCCGCGGCGGAGTCCAGGCATCACGGACGCCTGTCCAACTTCTGGGATCAGTGAGCGCGGGAGACGCCGCAACGCGCGAACCCGGCCGTTTCATCACGGACCTTGGCCAGGTGGGCGCGGATTTTCCGGGCGCCGCTTCGACGTTGCGCGGACGCCTGTCCAACATCAGTGCGATATCGGGCCCGAAAGCGTCGAAACGCCCTCGAATCGCGTTTATTGCACTGATGTGGGTCAGGCCGCGCGAAGACCCGCGTGCTCGTGGCCGCGCTGCTTCGTCCGTCCGCGAGAAGCGGCGACTCCCGTCCTGCTAGCTGGCGTAGCTGCCCACGAGGCGGACGGCGCCGCCGTCGACGCCCTTGGCGCCCTGCTCGAAGCCATCGAAGTCGCGGGCCTCGGTCGAGATGGTGCCGGCGACCCAGGAGGGGAGGCCAGCAGCCTCGAGCCACTCGACGACCGCGGATGCGCGCTGCGCGTCGACGACCGCGAACATGCCGATGCCGAGGTTCCAGGTGCCTTCCGTCGACTCGAGGTCGGTTCCGGCGAAGCCCGCGAGGACGCGGAAGATGTCGTTCGGGGACCAGGCGCCGCGGTCGAGCTCGATCCAGGAACCCTGCGGGAGGACGCGGGCGAGGTTCGCTGCGATGCCGCCGCCGGTGACGTGGCTGAACGCGTGCACGGCGCCGTCGAGGGCTGGCTCGGCGAGAAGACGGACGAGCGGGCCAGTGTAGAGGCGCGTCGGCTCGAGGAGCACTTCGCCGACGACCCCGCCCAGCTCCGCCGAGGTGTCTGTGAAGGCGAGCCCCTGGTCGGCGATGATGCGGCGCACCAGCGAGTAGCCGTTCGAGTGGAGTCCGCTCGACGCGATCGAGATGACGACGTCGCCGTGCTGCACGCGCTCTGGTCCGAGCATCCGGTCGGCCTCGACGACGCCGACTGCGGCACCTGCCACGTCGTAGTCGTCCGGGCCGAGGAGGCCGGGGTGCTCTGCCGTCTCGCCGCCGGTCAGCGCGGTGCCGGTCTCGGCGCACGCCTTCGCGATGCCCTCGACGATCGAGGCGATGCGCTCGGGGACGACGCGGCCGCAGGCGATGTAGTCGGTCATGAAGAGGGGCTCGGCGCCCACGACGACGATGTCGTCGACGACCATCGCCACGAGGTCCTGCCCGATGGTGTCGTGCTTGTCGATGGCCTGCGCGATCGCGACCTTCGTGCCGACGCCGTCGGTCGAGGTCGCGAGGATGGGCTTCGTGAACGACGTCAGACGCGACGCGTCGAAGAGGCCGGCGAAGCCGCCGACGCCGCCGAGCACTTCTGGTCCGTGGGTCGCCTGGACGGCGCGCTTCATGAGCTCGACGGCGGTGTCGCCCGCGCGGGTGTCGACGCCAGCGGCGGCGTAGAGGTCGTTGCCTGACACAGGGATGCCCTTTCCTCGGGGGATGCGCCCAACAGCCTAGCCCGCCGCGAGGGTGACGCCGGAAGCGAACCCTTCCCACGCTGGTGCGCGCGGACTCGCCAGCTGTGACAAAATCGAAACATCGTTCAGGGCCCCTCGTGGGCCTCCTTGAAATCGGGCCCTCGCGGGCGCGCTTACCTGTGCTTGGAGCTCCCCCAGCGTGTGCGGCATTGTTGGTCACGTCTCGACCAGTCCCGTCAACCAACAGATCTACGATTCCCTCCTGCTCCTGCAGCATCGCGGCCAGGATTCGTCCGGCATCGCGACAGCCGACGGGGACACGTTCCACATCGCCAAGGTCAAGGGGCAGGTCCGCGAGGGCTACCGCACCCGCGACATGCGCAACCTGCTTGGCAACGTCGGCCTCGGCCACGTCCGCTACGCGACGGCTGGCAGCGCGAAGAGCGACGACGAGGTGCAGCCGTTCTACGTGAACGCGCCCTACGGCATCGTCCTCGTGCACAACGGCAACCTCACGAACACGCGAGAGCTGCGCAAGGAGCTCTTCAACGTCGACCGCCGCCACCTGAACTCGTCGAGTGACACGGAGCTGCTGCTCAACGTCCTCGCGAACGAGCTGCAGCACGGCATCAACGGCGACGACCTCACCCCGGACGACCTGTTCGACTCGATCTCCCGCCTGCACGACCGGGTCGAGGGCTCGTACGCATCCGTCGCCCTCATCTCCGGATACGGGCTGCTCGCCTTCCGCGACCCGTTCGGCATCCGCCCCCTCGTCCTCGGTCGCCGCGACGACGAGCACGGCCGCGACGAGTGGGTTGTCGCGTCCGAGTCGCTCGTGCTCGAGTCGGGCGGCTACGACTTCGTCCGCGACGTCGAGCCGGGCGAGGCGATCTTCATCTCCATGGGCGGCGAGCTCTTCTCGCGCCAGTGCGCCATCAACCCGCGCCTCGTGCCCTGCTCGTTCGAGTACGTGTACCTCGCTCGCCCCGACTCCGTCATGAACGGCATCTCGATCTACGAGTCGCGCCTGCGCATGGGGAAGACCCTCGCCGCGAACGTCGAGCGCAGCATCAGCGCCGGCGACATCGACGTGGTCATGCCCATCCCAGACTCGGGCCGCCCCACGGCGATGGAGATGGCGAAGACCCTCGGCATCGACTACCGCGAAGGCTTCTACAAGAACCGCTACGTGGGCCGCACGTTCATCATGCCGGGGCAGAAGGTGCGCAAGAAGTCGGTGCGCCAGAAGCTCAACGCGCTCCCGACGGAGTTCCGCGGCAAGAACGTGCTGCTCGTCGACGACTCGATCGTGCGCGGCACGACGTCGAAGGAGATCGTCGAGATGGCCCGGCAGGCCGGCGCCAACTCGGTGACCTTCGCATCCGCCGCTCCCCCGGTCCGCTACCCGCACGTGTACGGCATCAACATGCCGTCGCGCGGCGAGCTCGTCGCATCGGGCCGCTCGATCGAGGAGATCGCGTCGGTCATCAGCGCCGACCGTCTCGTCTACCAGGAGGTCGGCGACCTGTTCACGGCCATCACCGAGGGCTCGAACGTGAAGGAGCTCGACATGAGCTGCTTCGACGGCAACTACGCCACCGGCACCGTCACCCCCGAGTACCTCGCCTGGCTCGAGCTCAACACGAAGAGCTAGCCAGCCGGCGACTCACTGCAGCCCACACCCCGCGCATCCTTGCCGCCCAACGGGGCCAGATATCTGGGAAACGCATGTTCGTCGCGAAACGAGCATGCGTTTTCCACAGGTGTCGCGGGATGCGAGACGCCGGGCGCGGGGCGGGCGGCAGGGCGGGGCGCCGGTAGAGTCCTCGCATGACCGACGCACCCCTCGCACCCCGCAACCGAACCCGGGACCTGACGCAGATCGCCGTGTTCGCGGGCATCGTGGCGGCGCTCGGCGTGGTGCCGGCCATCACGATCCCCGGCCCCGGGGTGCCGATCACGTTGCAGACGCTGGGCGTGATGCTCGCGGGCGCAGTACTCGGGTCGAAGCGCGGCTTCTCCGCGATGCTGCTCTTCAACGTGCTCGTGCTCGCGGGGCTCCCGCTGCTCGCCGGCGGCCGGGGCGGGCTGGCGGTGCTCGCGAGCCCCACTGTCGGCTACTTCATCGGCTTCCCCATCGCGGCCTTCGCCGTCGGATGGCTCGTCGAACGCTTCGGGACCCCGTTCCGCCTTCTGCCCGGCATCCTCGCGACCGCGGTCGGGGGTGTGTTCGTGCTCTACGTTCCCGGCATCATCGGCGTCGCCCTCATGGCCAAGATCGGCGTCGGCGCCGCGGCGCTCTCTGCGCTCGCCTTCCTGCCGGGCGACCTGGCGAAGGCGGTCATCGCGGCGCTCATCGCGCGCGGCGTCCACAAGGCGTACCCGGGGCTCATCTCCGGTCGTCGGCACCGGCGGAAGGCCGCGTCCAGTCCAGCAGCGGCACCGGCAGTGGATGCGTGAGCGCTCGGCTCCCGCATCCCCTCACGCCCGCCCGATGAACGGGGGCTGCGCATGATCGAGCTGCACGGCGTGAGCGTCGCGTTCGGCGACGGCGCCCAGCGGCGGCGGGTGCTCGACGACATCTCGGTCACGCTCCACGAGCAGCGCATCGGGATCATCGGCGCCAACGGCTCGGGCAAGTCGAGCCTCGCGAGGCTCCTCAACGGCCTGCTGCTGCCGACGAGCGGAACCGTCTCGGTCGACGGCTTCGACACGAAGCGGGACGGGCGAGAGGTCCGCCGGCGCGTGGGGTTCTGCTTCACCGACCCCGACTCGCAGATCATCATGCCGACCGTCGGGGAGGACGTCGCCTTCGGGCTCGGGCGGCGGGGCCTCAGCAAGGCCGAGATCGCCGCCCGCACCGCCAGCGCGCTCGAGCAGGTCGGGCTCGCCGACCGCGCCGACCACCCGGCGCACCTCCTCTCCGGCGGACAGAAGCAGCTGCTCGCCCTCGCGGCGGTTCTCGTGACCGAGCCGAGCATCCTCGTCCTCGACGAGCCCACGACCCTCCTCGATCTGCGCAACGCACGCGCCATGGCCGCCCGCATCGCACGCCTGCCGCAACAGGTGGTCCTCGTGACCCACGACCTCGACCTGCTCCGCACCTTCGATCGCGTGCTCGTGATGCACGACGGGCGCATCCACTTCGACGGGTCACCGTCGGAGGCCATCGCCGCGTACCGGGCCGCCATCGAGGCCGAAGGGGCGCCGTGAAGCCCGCATCCCGGCAGACGGGGTTCTGGGACGCCCGCCTCGACGACGAAGGGCGCGCTGCGGGGCACCCGCTCTCGCCGGGCACAGCCCGTGGCTGACCGCTCGTCGCCGCTCGCGGTCTACGTGCCCGGGGCATCCATCGTCCACCGGCTGCCGGCAGGGGCGAAGCTGCTCGCGCTCGTCGCCGCCGGCGCAGCGGTGCTCGCGATCGCGTCGCCGCTCGCCGCCGGCATCGCGGTCGCGACTGCCCTGCTCGGGTTCGCGGTCGCGCGACTGAGCCTGCGCTACGCCTGGCGCGGCGTGCGGCCCACGTGGATCTTCCTGATCGGCATCTTCGCCTTCCAGTGGTGGAGCGCTGACCTCGCCCGGGCTCTCGGCGTCGTCGGGTCGATCGTCGCGCTGCTCCTCGCGGCCGCCCTCGTCAGCCTCACGACCCGCACGACCGACATGATCGACGCCATCGTGTGGCTGCTCCGGCCGCTCCGACGCGTCGGCGTGGATCCCGACCGAATCGCGTTGCAGCTCGCGCTCGGCGTGCGAGCGGTGCCGCTCATCGCCGAGCTCGCCGAGACCGCGAGGCAGGCGCAGTACGCACGCGGCCGCCGCGGCAACCCGCGTGCCTTCGCCGTGCCGCTTGTCGTGCGAGCGCTGCGTCGCGCCGACGCCATGTCAGACGCACTCCACGCGCGCGGCCTCGACGACTGAGCGAACCGAGAGGTCCTCGCGCTCTTCCGCACCTGGCTCGGACCGGGACCTGACACCTTTGCTGACAGTCAGGGTGACGTGGGGAGCGTCGCCGCCGCACCGCCCGCATTTTCAGTCCTACGTCACCTTGAGTGGCAACACCCCCCCGCCTCGAATCGTCACGACGCGATGAACTGGGTCCGTGAACACCAGTCAGATCCGGAGGGAGGCGCGCGCACGGCCAGGGTTGCCGCGGCCGTGCGGGGGGGGGGTTAGCTGCGGTTCTCGAGCTCGTCGGCGCGGATGAGACGCGCGTCGACCGACTGCTTCGCAGAGACCCGACCCGCGATGTACCCGGCGAGCCCGCCGAGTGCAAGCGTGATGGGCACCGTGAACGCGAGGAGGAACGCGAACACCTGGATGCGCGTGAACGCCTCGTTGGGCGGGAACGCGAACGTGAGGATCGTCACGAGCACCACGCCGACGATGGCGCCGAGCACGAGGAAGCTGCTCATGCGCGGGACCCGGTGCACCTTCGCGTCCATCTCGCGGACGCCGTCATCCTCGTCTTCGTCGATCAGCTCGGCGAACTCGGCCTCGTAGCCCTCCAGCTCGCCGCCGGCTTGGACCGTGCGGTCAGCCGTCGGTTCGGCGCCGCCTTCAGGTCGCGGCGGAGTGGGTTCGTTCTCGCGGAGCATGCATCCATTGTCGCGCAGTTCCCGGTGAGCGCGCGCAGCATGCGCAGTCGCTGGGGCGGCGACCCCGCCGAGACACACGCCCTCAGCGACGTACGAGCGGCAGCCAGGCCGAGACGTCGGCGCGGGTGCCGGAGGCGCGCACGCGGTTCGCCTCGAAGGCCTCCTGCCATGAGGTCCGGCCCGTTGCCAGCTCGAGCCAGGTGTCGGCGTCGAGCTCGATGACGTTCGGCGGTGTGCCCCTCGTATGGCCCGGGCCCTCGACGCATTGCACGGCCCCGAACGGCGGGACGCGAACCTCGACGCTCGCGCCGGGCGCCCGGTCCTCGAGGGCCTGCAGCGTGTAGCGAACGGCAGTCGCGGCGTCGGCACGAGGCGTCGGGCGCCCCTCGGCGCGGGCTTCAGACCAGGCGGTGATGGCTCCGAGGCCAGCGGCGTCGGCGATTCGGGGTTTCGGCACGTCCTTATTGTGCTCCAGCCGCGCCCCCGGAGTCGGTGAGCGACGCACCTCGCCGGGGCGGGCTGCCAACTTCGGTGACTCTTCGGCGTTTCCGTTCGGCGGACGCCGTGATCCGAGGAACCAGTCACCGAAGCTGGCGACCGGTGCGCGACGAGGCGCAGGCAGAAGCGCCGCCGGTGTCACCGACCGGTCATCTGCGTTCACGCGGAAGCGGGAGACGTCGTCCCCGGTTAGGCTGGTGCGGTGAGAATTCTCGTCCTCGGATCCGGTGCCCGCGAGCACGCAATTGTTGCCGCCCTCCACAGCGAGCGCGCACACTCGATCGTCACGGCCCCGGGCAATCCGGGTATCGCCGACGAGTCTGAGGTGATCAGACTCGATGTGAACAACCCGTCGCTCGTGACGGAGTTCGCCAAGGACGAGGGCTTCGACCTCGTCGTCATCGGACCGGAGGCGCCACTCGTCGCGGGTGTCGCCGACGCGCTGCGCGACGCCGGTATCCCCGTGTTCGGCCCGTCGAAGGCCGCCGCCGAGATCGAGGGCTCGAAGACCTTCGCGAAGGACGTCATGTCCCGCGCCGGCGTCCCGACGGGCGGCGCGCGCCTCGCGACGACGCTCGACGAGGCGGCCGCGGCGATCGACGAGTTCGGCGCTCCGTACGTCGTGAAGGCCGACGGCCTCGCGTCCGGCAAGGGTGTCATGGTGACGGAGAGCCGCGAGGACGCGCTCATCCACGCCGAGCACTGGCTTGCCGCTGGCCCCGTGCTGGTCGAGGAGTTCCTCGACGGCCAGGAGGTCTCGCAGTTCGTCTTCTCCGATGGGGTCAACGTCCGGGCGCTCCCGCCCGCGCAGGACTTCAAGCGCCTCCTTGCCGGCGACGGTGGCCCGAACACGGGCGGCATGGGCGCGTACACGCCCGTCCCGTTCCTGGGCGACCGCTTCGGCGGCGAGCGCGCCTTCTCGAAGCTCATCGTCGACCAGGTCGCGAAGCCCGTCGTCGACGAGATGCGGGCCTCCGGAACGCCGTTCGCGGGGCTCCTCTACTGCGGACTCATCGTGACGAGCGCCGGCATCCGCGTCATCGAGTTCAACGCGCGCTTCGGTGACCCCGAGACGCAGGCCGTGCTCGAGCGCCTCGCCCAGCCGCTCTCCGAGCTGCTGTACGCGTCGGCGACCGGCACCCTCGGACATCTGCCAGCGGAGCTCGCGATCGCCGACAACGCGGCGGTCACGATCGTGCTCGCGAGCGAGGGCTACCCGGAGGACGTGCAGTCCGGCCGCACCATCACGGGTGTTCAGGATGCGCTGGCTGAGCCGAACGTGAAGGTGCTGCAGGCGGCCACGACCCAACGCGACGACGACACGCTCGTGACAAGCGGAGGCCGCATCCTCAACGTCGTCGGAACCGGCGCGACCATCGCCGAGGCTCGCGCGTTCGCGTACCAGGGGCTCTCGCGCATCCACGTCGACGGCGCGCAGTACCGCGCAGACATCGCCGAGCTCGCGGCCCGCGAGCAGCAGTCGTGACCGACGCCGCGCTGACTCCCACGCTCGAAGGGTGGTCGCACGTCTCGTCCGGCAAGGTGCGCGAAGTGTACGAATCACTGGCCAACGACCGCGTGCTGCTGGTGGTCGCGAGCGACCGCGTGAGCGCATTCGACCACATCCTCTCCCCCGGCATTCCCGGGAAGGGCGCTCGACTCACGGCGTTGAGCCGCTGGTGGTTCGACCGCATCGCGGTGCCGAACCACCTGCGCGAGCCGTCGGGATGGGATGCATCGCTGCCCGCCGACACCGCTGCCCGATCGATGCGCGTCGTGCGGTTGGAGATGTTCCCCGTCGAGTGCGTCGTGCGCGGCTACCTGACCGGTTCGGGGCTCATCGAGTACCGCGAACACGGCACAGTGTGCGGGATCGCCCTGCCGACGGGGCTCGAGGACGGCGACCGGCTCCCGGCCCCGATCTTCACGCCCGCCTACAAGGCGCCCCAGGGTGAGCATGACGAGAACATCAGCTTCGAGAAGATGATCGAGCTCGTGGGCCTCGACGATGCAGTCGCGCTGCGTGACCTGTCGCTGCGGGTGTTCCGCGAGGCGTCCGCGGTCGCCGAGGCGCGCGGCGTCATCTTGGCCGACACGAAGTTCGAGTTCGGACGCAACCCCGCCAACGGCGAGATCACGATCGGTGACGAGGTGCTCACGAGCGACTCGTCACGCTACTGGGACGCGAAGCTGTACGCCGACACCACGCTGCCGCTGAAGCAGCGGCTGTCGTCGTTCGACAAGCAGATCGTCCGTGACTGGCTGTCCTCGAACTGGGACAAGCAGGGTGAACCGCCCGCGCTTCCGGCCGAGGTCATCGAGCGCACCCAGGCTCGCTACGCGGAGCTCTTCGACCGCCTCGGAGTCGGCGCCTAGCCACGTCTCGGACGCCGAGGCCAGTGCCGTCCGGACGAGCGCGCCCCTTGCTCGGCGCGCGTAGCGGACCTATGGTCGTCATTCCGCGGTCTGAACGACCTCGACACCGCCCTGGAAGTCCGCTGCCGCTCATGGGCTCGCGGGTCCTCCTGCTTCCTCACCCTCGAGACTGGATCCGCTGTGCCTCCCTCTGCCCCATCCGCACCGGTGTCCGCCGTCACGGCCATCACTCCCGAGCAGCGGCAGTCGGTGCTCCGAACGCTGCGATCACCTCGCCTGCTCAAGGTGGAGGTGCTCGGCGGCCTGGTCGTGGCGCTCGCGCTGATTCCCGAGGCGATCGCGTTCTCGGTCATCGCGGGAGTGGACCCCCGGGTGGGTCTCTTCGCCTCGTTCACGATGGCCGTCTCGATCGCCGTCCTGGGCGGCCGGCCCGCCATGATCTCGGCGGCGACGGGCGCCGTCGCGCTCGTGATCGCGCCGCTCATGGCCTCGCACGGGCTCGACTACCTCATCGCCGCGGTGCTCCTCGCCGGTGTGCTGCAGGTGCTGCTCGCCGTGATCGGGGTTGCGAAGCTCATGCGGTTCATCCCGCGCCAGGTGATGGTCGGGTTCGTGAACGCGCTCGCGATTCTCGTGTTCCTGGCGCAGGTGCCCGAGCTGCTCGGGGTGCCGTGGCTCGTGTATCCGCTCACCCTGCTGGCCCTCATCATCGTGTTCGGGCTTCCCCGACTGACGACCGTCGTGCCTGCTCCGCTGGTCGCGATCGTGGTGCTCACGCTCATCACGGTGCTCGCGTCGCTCAGCGTTCCCACGGTGGGCGACAAGGGCGAGCTGCCGAGCACCCTGCCGGGGTTCTTCGTGCCGGATGTGCCGCTCACGTTGGAGACGCTGCAGATCGTCTTCCCGTTTGCGTTGGCCATGGCATTCGTCGGGCTGCTCGAATCGCTCATGACGGCGAAGCTCGTCGACGACATCACGGATACGCGTTCCAGCAAGACCCGCGAGGCGTGGGGGCAGGGTGCAGCGAACGTCATCACCGCGTTCTTCGGCGGCATGGGCGGCTGCGCGATGATCGGGCAGACGATGATCAATGTGAAGGCGTCCGGCGCGCGCACGCGCATCTCGACGTTCCTCGCCGGGGTCTTCCTGCTGCTCCTGGTCGTGCTGCTGGGCGACGTTGTGGCGCTCATCCCCATGGCGGCGCTTGTCGCCGTCATGATCTTCGTGTGCTGGGCGACGTTCGACTGGCACTCGATTCGCCCGTCGACGCTGCGCGGGATGCCGCTCAGCGAGACCGCGGTCATGCTCGTGACGGTCGTCGCGACGGTCGCGACGCACAACCTCGCGATCGGCGTCGGGGCGGGCGTGCTGTGCGCCGTGCTGCTCTTCGCGCGTCGTGTCGCACACGTCGTCGAGGTGCGGCGGACCCTGTCGGACGACGGTGCGCTCGCCTCGTACGCGGTGACGGGCCAGCTGTTCTTCGCGTCGTCGAACGATCTGTACGCGCAGTTCGACTACGCGTCCGATCCGGCACGGGTGGTCATCGACCTGAGTGCGGCGCACGTCTGGGATGCGTCGACCGTCGCAGCTCTTGATGCCGTCATCGAGAAGTACGAGAGGCACGGCGCCACCGTGGAGGTCGTCGGCTTGAACGCTGAGAGCGAGACCCGCCTGCAGCGGATGCGCGACGTGCTGCCGGGCGGCGAGCACTAGCCCCCCACCCACGTCGCGGAGCTCGCCGCGACCTCTCTCGTGCGCGATCATGGTCGCATGGAGTTCTCGTTCTCGAATCCCCTGTGGCGCTGGGACAAGCGGCGTGAGCTGTGGACGTTCGTGAGCCTCAGCGAGGACGCGTCCGACAAGATCGCGGCCGCCACAGAGCGCTTCACGCACGGCTTCGGCTCGGTGCGGGTCGAGGCGACCGTCGGCGGTTCCACGTGGCGCACATCGATCTTCCCGAGCGACGACGCCTACATCCTGCCCATCAAGAAGGCCGTGCGCGAGGCCGAGGGGCTCGAGCTGGATGCGCCGGTGGTCGGCAAGGTGCGTCTCGTCGACCTGCAGGAGCGGTGACCCGCGACGCTTGAGCATGCGCCCGGACGCGCGGCATGGACACGGAAGCCCAGACCGGCGGCCGCACGTCTAGTGGGCGAGGGTCGGCTCTGCGGCCTCTTCCGCCTCGATCTCCCGACTGAGCGAGAGTCCCTGGTTCCGGCGGCGGAACAGCAACGCGGAGACGACAGCACCGAGCGCGAAGAAGCCCGCGCCCCACCAGTAGGCGGCGGCGTAGCTGGCGATCATGGCGTCGCCGACCGCATCCCGGCCATGCTCGAGCAGGTAGTCGGTGGCGGCCGTCGCGGCGAGCGTGTTGAGCAGTGCGGTGCCCACCGAACCGCCAACCTGCTGGCTCGTGTTGACCATCGCCGACGCGACCCCGGCGAACTCGCGGTCGACGCCGAGCGTGGCCGTCTGCATCGACGCGGGCATGATCGTCCCCATCGCGAAGCCGATCATCATGAGCGGCGGCATGACGTGCGCCGCGTACGAGCTCGTCGCATCCAGGAACGTGAGCCAGACCATGCCGCTCGCGGCGATCGTCATGCCGATCGGGACGAGCACCTTCGGGCCGAACCGTGGAACGAAGATGTTCGTGCCCAGCTGTGCGGCGAGCACGAGCATCGCGATCATAGGCAGGAACGCGAACCCCGTCTGAATGGGCGAGTAGCCGAGCGTGAGCTGCAGGTAGTACGTGACGAAGAGGAAGACGCCGAACATGCCGGCGCCCGCGATCATGACCGACAGGTAGGCGGCGCCGCGGTTGCGGTCGCGGACGATGTGCAGGGGAAACAGCGGGTGCCCGGCGCGAGTCTGCCAGACCACGAACCCGGCGAGGAACACAACCGCGCCGGCGAGCATGCCCCACGTGAGCGGCGAATCCCACCCGTCGGTCTCGGCGTGCGAGAAGCCGTAGACAAGCGCGAAGAGGCCGGCGGAGACCAGCAGCGTTCCCGGGATGTCGAGCTTCGGGCGTGGACCGGTGCGGGCGATCGACGGCACGAAGACGAAGGCGCCGACCAGCGCGACGGCAGCAATCGCGACGTTGATGTAGAGGTTCCAGCGCCAGTCGAACGCCTCCGTGAGCACGCCGCCGAGGAGCAGACCGACTGCTCCGCCCGCGCCAGCGATCGCGCCGAAGACGCCGAAGGCCCTGGCGCGCTCCTTGGGGATCGTGAAGGTCGTCGTGAGGACGGCAAGGGCCGTCGGCGCGAGCAGCGCGCCGAAGACACCCTGCAGGGCGCGGGCTGCGACGAGCAGCTCGAAGGACGGGGCAGCGCCGCCGAGGGCGGAGGCGACCGCGAAGCCGATGAGCCCGATGACAAACGTGCGCTTGCGACCCATGAGGTCGGAGAGGCGGCCTCCGAGGAGCAGGAGGCTGCCGAAGGCGAGCGAGTAGGCCGTGATGATCCACTGGCGCTGGCCATCGGAGAACCCGAGGTCCGCTTGCGCGGACGGCAGGGCGATGTTGACGACGGTCGCGTCGAGCACGACCATCAGCTGGGCGAGACCGACGACGACCAGCGTCAACCAGCGGCGACGATCCGTCGCGAGTGCAGAGGTTTCAGGCATGCGCATCACCATATCCGAGACTGAGCCGTTTCGGATACACTGAGTTCCGTAATGTGCACGGCTAGTCTGTGCAGCGACGAGAGGCGGTTTCGATGACGAAGACACACCTCGCCGACAGCTCCCCCGCAGCACCGGCGACACCAGACGAGACAGCCGGGAAGCCGCGGCTCGGACGCAAGCGCGACCACACGCGCGACACCGACATCCTCGAGGCGGCACTGGATGTGCTCGCCGAGACCGGATACGACGGCATGACGATCGACATGGTCGCAACCCGAGCGAAGGCCGGCAAGGCCACGCTGTACCGGCGCTGGGCCTCGAAGTCGGACCTCGTGCTCGACGCAGTCGCCTGCATGAAGTCGAAGGACCTCGACCTCGAGGCACTCCCCGACACGGGCACCCTGCGCGGCGACCTCATCGCCATGGTTCGCCCCCCGAACATCCGCGACGCCGAGCGCAAGCTCAACGTCATGACCGGTGTCGTCTCGATGATCGCGCGCGACCCGGAGATGGCCGCCGCAGCGCACGCGGCGATCGTCGCTCCCCGCGCCGCCGCCAACCGCGTGCTCTTCGAGCGCGCCATCGAGCGCGGCGAGATCGCCGCCGATGTCGAGCTGGACACCCTCAGCATGATTGCGCCGGCGATGGCCGCATTCCGAACGCTCATCCTCCGGCAGTCACCGGACCGGGACTTTTTCGTCGGCATCATCGACAACGTCGTGCTGCCCGCCGCCCACCGCGGGACCCCCGCGCACTGACGTGGGCGCGGGCACGCGAAAAGGGGAGGGCCCGTCGGCTTTCCTCGCGAGAAAACTACGGCCCCTCCCCTGCGCCGCCACGCTGATTGAGCAGCAGGCGGGATGAGCTCGGCGCGCTCCGGGTGTCGCGACGCGACGCGGCCGAGCTCAGTTCAGGAAGCGGATGGTGGCGGATAGCCGCCGTGGGCACCTTAGGCGGCGGGCACCAGGATCTCGCGCACGAGGGCGTCGAGCTGTGCGTCCGCATCGAGGAACTGGCGGAGCGTGTTGCGTGCCGCCCCGAAGTCCTCGAACTCCTCCGGAGCCATGCCGTCGACCTCGTAAGCGCGGCGGAACTCGCTGAGCGTGCCCAGCTCCTCGAGGATCGCGGCATCGACGGGCACGTGGATGCGCTCGGAGACGGCGATGTTGTTCTCGTTGATGCGGGCCTGCCAGTCGAACGGCGGCGAGACGACGACGTCGCCGCCGACGAGCTCGGACCACTGCAGCTGGTTGCGGAAGGCCGCCGACAGCACGCGGCTGCGGTAGCCGCGCTCCTGGAACACGGCGTGCGCGCGCTTGAGTGCCGCGACGCCTGCCCACTCCAGGATGCCGGGGGTGACGAGGATGCGGTTCGCGGTCGTCCACTTCTTGAGCCAGTCGTCGAGACGTCCGCCCATGATCGTGACCACGTGGCCGAACTCCTGCTCGGGGAGACCATCGGCCGCACGGCGGTCGAGCGCCCGCTCGAGCGCGGCGCCGACGGCAACAGCCTGCGGCACGGTGAAGCTGAGGGTCGCATTGATGCTGACGCCGCGGTAGGCGGCCTCCTCCATCGCCTCGATGCCCGTCTTCGTTGCGGGGATCTTGACGATGATATTCTTCGCGAGGTTCGAGAACTCCTCGGCCTGGTCGGCGAGGGCTGCGGCGTTGCGGTGCAGGCGCGGGTCGGTCTGGATCGAGAGGCGGCCGTTGCGGCCCCCGCTGCGCTCGAACTCGGATTCGAGGAGTCGGGCCGCGTTGATCGAGAGGTCACGCACGGCCTGCCAGCCGATCTCCGATTCGCCCCAGGTGGGGTTCTGCGCGGCGATCTCCTTGATGCGCGGACCCCAGACATCGGGACGCTTCTTGATCGCCGCGAACGCGATGACCGGGTTGCAGGTCGCACCGACAGCCCCGAACTCGATGGACTTCGTGAGCTCCTCCGGGTCCGCCGAGTCGTTCCAGAGGGCGGTCTGCGTGTTCTGCGCGGCCCAGGCGAGGGGTGCGAGCTCCGTCGCCGGGGTGCCGTTGTCGTTGGAAGGCGCTGTTTCGAGCAGGGTCATGCTGTTCTCCTCATCGGTGGCTGTTGGCCGGGTTCGCCGGTGCCGCGGCAGCCACGCTCCCCGAGGTCCGGGGCGCTGAGCCTCGCGAGCCATCGACGACGCGGATGCTCTTCCTCGAGCCCGTGCCGATCGCTACCCGCCTGCCGCATATGTCCTGACATTATCACAACAGGTATTACCGTCGCCAGATGTCGGCGCAGCGAGGATGGCCGCCCACCGAGAGTGCCTCCGCGCGTGCGCTCGATTCGTGGTGGCCCGGGCAGCGACCGATGTGTGCTGAGCTACTCTCCGCCGGCCTTCGAACCGCGGCCCTTGGACGATGAGCCGTGCTTCGACCGCTGTCGGACGATGATGACGACCAGCGCGACGAGCAGCAGCGCACTGAGCATCCCGAGAACCCAGACGATGTCCCAGAGGTACCGGTCCCACCAGGACGGCTCGAAGTCGACGACGGCACGCCACACGTTGACGAACGCCTCAGGGGCGCTCCTCGCCTTGGCGTTGTCCTCACCGAAGACCCAGAGGGCCGGCGCCAGGAAGATGAGGGCGAGCATGCCCGAGAAGGTCAGCCGCTCGAGCCGCGCACGGGCCAGGTCGCCCTTCGGGGCGGTCTCGGCGTTGATCGCGGCCGCCCTCGCGGGGTCACGCCAGGAGAGGACGGGAAGCACGATGAACACCAGCCCGAGCAAGGCCCCGAGGAGCACCGCTGCGACGCCGACCAGCCACGTCAGGAAGGCGTTGAGCAGTACCTCGGTGACGGGCCCGTCCGTCTCGTTCAGCTCCGGCACGATGCCGCCCGTGAGCGTCAGCACCAGGAGGAGCAGGGTGCCGAGCAGCCAGGCGGCCGTGAAGAGCAACGGCCCGACCACCATCGTGCGCACCATGAAGCGCCCGAGCAGCGGCCGATCCTCGGCGTCAGGCAGACCGAGGAGCTCGACGCTCAGCCAGATGCCGAGGAGCGCGGGAGCCCCCATGCCCACGTACGACCACGTGGATGCGTCGTACGGGAACTGCGAGACGTCCGAGATCGTGGAGAGAGTCCAGACGCCGACGAGCACGGCCACGGCGATGCCTGCCGAACTGAGCTCGGCGAGGACGCCCTTCTCCCGGATCCCCCGGATCAGCCCTGCGAACATCAGACGTCGATGCTCGAGCCCTTGGCGCCTGAGGAGGCGCCGGCCGGGGCGTCGTCTTCGTCGAGGTTCTTGCGCCAGGGCAGCCTGGTTCGCATGTCATCAGGCAGGGCTTCGTCTTCCTGCAGCTTCTCGAGGGGCTCGTACCAGGCGCGGATGAGAGCCCAGCTGACGGCCGCGACGGGCACCGCGAGCAGGGTCCCGACGATGCCACCGAGGATCGTGCCGACCGTCAGCGCGATGAGCACGACGAGCTCGTGCAGCTTGAGCGACTTGCCGAGCACGACCGGCTGGAGGAAGTTGCCCTCGAGCTGATTGACGAGCACGACGATGCCGACGACCACGATGGCCGGAACGAGCCCGTTCGTGACGAGCGCCACGAGCGCTGCGAGGATGCCGGCCAGCGTCGCGCCCACGATCGGGATGAACGCGAGGATGAACACGAGCACGGCCAGCGGGAAGGCGAGGGGGACGCCGACGATGGCGAGCCCGATGCCGATGAACACCGCATCCACGAGGGCCACGATGACCGTGCCTCGCACGTACCCGCCCATGACCTCCACAGCGCGGGACCCCATGAGTCGCGCGCGGCGCTTGTTCGCACCCTTGAGCGGCTTCGTCAGGAAGCCCCAGATGAGGGGGCCGTCTTTCATGAAGAAGAACAGGATGACGACGAAGAGCACGCCGCTCGTGATGAACGTGGTGACACCGGAGATGCCGGCGGTGAGCCCACTCGCGGCGGCGTTGCCGAACTGGCTCGTGAAGATGAAGTCCTGCGCCTGGCCCAGCCACTCGTTGATCTGGTCCTGGTTGATCGTGATCGGGAAGGTCGCGTTCACCCACTCGATGGCTTGGTTGAACCCCTGGACCGCCTGCTCCGACAGCTCCGACCACTGGTTGCGCACGAGCAGCACGACCATCGTGAGCGCGCCGCCGAGGAAGACGATGATGGCCAGCAGCACGGTGATGGTCGCGAGCGCCGGCGGCCACTTCTTCGACGTGAGGAATCGGATGATCGGCCACGCGGCGGCCGACACGATGAGCGCCAGCAGCACCGGGATGACGACGATCGTGACCTGCAGTCCAGCGAAGATGAGCAGGGTGGCGGCAGCGACGATGACGAGCCCCTGCAGCGCCCGCGTCGCGACGCGACCCAGCTGGTCGGTCCACATGACGCCGACGCTCGTCGGGCGCCGGCCGCGGCCCTCGCCATCGTCTGGCGCGTATGCCTGGACCGCGTTGCCGCCGACCATGACCTCATCTCGCGCCGGAGCATCGAGGTGCTCGACAGGCGACGACTGCGCCGCCAGCTGCGCCGCGACGGAGGACGCGGACGGCGCGGGCAGCACTGGCGCGGGACGCCCCGCCCGCTTGCCGCCGCCGAAGAGGCGCTTGAGCTTGTCGCGCATGGATGCTCCCGAGATGTCAGCGATAGCGGCCGGCGGGGATGCCAACGGCCGAGAATGTGGGTCAAGGCTATGCGTGTGCACCGACATTCTGGACGAGCCTCGCGCATCCGCGCCTGACGGTAAGCTGGGGGCGTCTCTTTCCTCCACCGATCGGAGCCGCTCCCGATGCCCAAGATCGTCGTCATCGTCATGCCAAAGCAGGAACTCCTCGACCCGCAGGGCAAGGCCGTCGCCGGCGCCCTCTCGCGCCTCGGCAAGGACCACCTGCACGACGTGCGCGTGGGCAAGCGCTTCGAGATCACCACCGACCGCGAAGTCACGGCAGAGCTCATGGAGGAGATCTCGCAGGTCGCCGACGAGCTGCTCGCCAACGGGGTCATCGAGGACGTCATCTCGATCGACGTCCTGCCAGACGGCGCCGAGTCGGCCGACGACGACGCTGACGACGCGGTCGCCGCCGACACCGAGGCTTCCCTCTCATCGGTCATCGCGGCCGAGGTCCAGTCGAAGGGCTCCGCTTCATGAGCCCCCGCGTCGGCGTCATCACGTTCCCGGGTTCGCTCGACGATCGCGACGCCCAGCGCGCCGTGCGCCTCGCGGGCGGTGAAGCCGTCGCCCTCTGGCACGGCGAGCACGACCTGCACGGCGTCGACGCCATCATCCTCCCCGGCGGCTTCAGCTACGGCGACTACCTGCGCGCAGGCGCGATCGCCAGCCACTCGCCGATCATGGCCGAGGTCATCACGGCCGCCAACGCGGGCCTCCCCGTGCTCGGCATCTGCAACGGCTTCCAGATGCTGACCGAGGCGCACCTGCTGCCCGGTGGGCTCATCCGCAACGACCACGGCAAGTTCGTGTGCCGCGACCAGGTGCTGCGCGTCGAGAACAACGAGACCGCGTGGACCAACGCGTACGAGAAGAACGCCGAGATCACCATCCCGCTGAAGAACGGCGAGGGCGGGTTCATCGCCGACGACGAGACGCTCGCTCGCATCGAGGGCGAGGGCCAGGTCGCGTTCCGCTACGTCGACGTCAACCCGAACGGCTCACGCAACAACATCGCGGGCCTCACGAACGAACGCGGCAACGTGGTCGGCCTCATGCCGCACCCCGAGCACGCGGTCGAGCTCGGCTTCGGACCGGACACAGCGACCCACATGGCATCCGGCCTCGACGGCCTCCCGATCTTCCGCAGCGCCGTCGAGGCGCTGCTCGCGCGCGTCTAGACGGTGTCAGAAGCGAGCACGACGGCCGGGCGCACGGCGCAGGCCACGGCGACCGGATCGACGACCCCCACCGACGGCCGGCGCCTCACCCCGCGCGTCCTGCTGCGGGCGGTCTCGATCGGCGAGGCCATCACGTGGGCCCTGCTGCTCACCGGCATGTTCCTCAAGTACGTCACGCAGACCACCGACCTGCTCGTGTCCGTCGGCGGCTCGCTGCACGGCGCCATGTTCATGGTCTACCTGGTCGTGACGGCGTTCGTCGGCATCAACCAGCGCTGGCCGTGGTGGATGTTCGGGCTCGGCTGGTTCGCGGCCATCCCGCCGTTCGCGACGCTCGTCTACGACTGGTGGGCTGAGCGCCGGGGCGCCCTCGAGGGCGGCTGGCGAGACGCTCCATCCAAGGGCTTCTCGCTGCAGCGCATCGTCCGCTGGTTCGTTGACCGGCCGATCACCATGAGCGCGGCCGTCATCGTGCTCGCCGTCGTCATCCTGACCGGCTCCCTCAGCGGCGCCCTCGTCGGACCCACCGGCGCCCACTGAGCACCCTGCGCGTGCACGAAGAGGGCGGAGGCACCTGCATCCGCCCTCTTCGTGCATCTCGGGTCAGCGACCCGACAGCTTAGCGGCCGAAGAAGATCTTCGCCTGGTCCCAGCGGTCCTGGGGGACGGTCTTGAGGCCGTCGAGGGCCTCCTCGAAGGCGACCGTCTGCATCTCGGTGCCGCGCAGCGCGACCATGTTGCCCCACTGCTTGCCGTTGACCATGTCGACGGCGTACTGGCCGAAACGGGTCGCGAGCACGCGGTCGAACCCCGTCGGCGCGCCACCACGCTGGATGTGGCCGAGCGTCGTGTTGCGCGTCTCGATGCCCGTCAGCTTCTCCAGCTCAGCGGTCACGTAGTCGCCGACTCCGCCGAGAAGGGGCCGACCGGAGACCTCGGTGCCCTGCGAGAGCACCTCGTCCATGCCCTCGGGGATGAAGCCCTCGGCAACCACGACGAGCGGCGAGCGGCCACGCTGGTGCACCTCGGAAACCCACTCCGCGACCTGCGTCATCGGCACCTTCTGCTCCGGGATGAGCACGGCGTGCGCGCCAGCCGCCATGCCGGAGTGCAACGCGATCCAGCCGACGTTGCGGCCCATCACCTCAGCCACCATGACGCGGTGATGCGACTCACCGGTCGTGCGGAGGCGGTCCATGGCGTCCGTCGCGATCTGCACGGCCGTGTCGAAGCCGAACGTGTAGTCGGTGGCCTGGAGGTCGTTGTCGATGGTCTTCGGCACGCCGACCACTGGGATGCCGGCGTCAGCGAGACGCTTGGCGCCGGCCAGCGTGCCCTCTCCGCCGATCGCGATAAGCGCATCCACCGAGTGGCGCTCCATCATGACGGCGATGTTCTCGGGACCGCCGTTGGGGCCATCGAACGGGTTCGTGCGCGAGGTGCCGAGGATCGTGCCGCCCTGCTTTGCGAGGCCACGCACCTTCGTGCGAGGAAGATCCATGACGTCACCCTCGATGACGCCACGCCAGCCGTCGCGGAAGCCCACGAACTCGTTGTCATAGGTCTTGATGCCGTGGAGCACGCTGCCACGAATGACAGCGTTGAGTCCTGGGCAGTCGCCGCCGCTGGTCAGCAGTCCGATCTTCATGCGTTGGTTCTCCTCTGGGTGTGGCAATACACGCAAACAGCCATCACGGTCGAGTAGCCCACCCACTGCGGAACGGATTCAGTGCAGAAGCGGATTCCTGCGTTGGAAGACGGCTCGACAGCGACAGTACCGGGTCCGGGTGTCTCGCGCGATTTCTGACGAGCGACGATGTGGGTCGGTCTGCCACGCACGCGCTGCCGGTCAGGGTGACGTGGGGCTCCGAATCTGGAGCCCGAAGCCCGGTTCGGGGCTCACGTCACCCTGACTGGCAGCACAGCCCTACGACCCGCCGAGGGCCGCGCGATGCGAGCGACAGCTGCCGGCGACGCCGACTACGCGGGTGTCTTGCTGACCATGCGCAGCGCGAGGAAGATCGCGCCGACCATGAGCACGGCACCGACCGCCGACGTGACGGTGCTGCCCGCATCGAAGGCGTGGAACGCGGAGTCGAGGAGCGTCTGCGCCTGCGGCGCCATGCCGCCCGCCTCGAGCTCGTTCGAGACGTTCACGGCACCGGCCAGGGTCTCCCGCGCCGCATCCGCCTGCTCGGCGGTCACCCCTTCCGGGACGACCATGCCGGAGCGGTAGCTGGACGTCAGGACACCACCGAGGACGCTCGTGCCGAGCACCGCGCCCACCTCGTAGGCCGTCTCCGAGACGGCAGACGCCGCGCCGGCCTTCGCCGGCGGGACACTCGCGATGATGACATCGTTCGAGAGCGTCTCAGCGATCGCGATTCCCGCCGCGAGCAGCGTGAACGCGGCCACGAGCATCCACAGCGGAGCCGAGCCGCCCGTGATCGCCAGCGACAGGTAGGCGAGAAACGCGAGGCCGAGGCCGAACGCCATAGCGATATGCACCTTCACGCGGCGCACGACTCGCACGATGAGGAGGCCGGCGACGATCATCATGACCGTCCCGGGCAGCAGCATGAGGCCAGCCTGCAGCGGCGTGAGTCCGAGGATGAGCTGGAGGTGCTGCGACAGGAAGAAGAGCAGACCCACGAGCGCGACGACGCTCACGAGGTTCACGAGCACCGAGCCGGTGAAGGCGGGCACCGCGAACAGACGCATGTCGAGGATCGGATTCTCCTGCTTCAGGAGTCGACGCACGAACAGCCAACCAGACAGCAGGCCGACCAGGAGCGAGCCCACCGAGATGAGGTCGAGGCCGTCGGTCGCCGTGTGCTTGATGGCGAAGACGACGGGCGCGAGCGCAACCATGGAGAGCAGGATCGCGGGAACATCGATGGGGCCCGGGTTCGGGTCGCGCGACTCGGTGACGAGCAGCGGCGCGAAGACGAGCAGCGGCAGCAGGAACGGCACCGCGATGAGGAAGACGGAACCCCAGTGGAAGTGCTCGAGGAGCACGCCGCCGACGATCGGCCCGATGGCGGTGCCCGCCGAGAAGCCCGTCGCCCAGATGGCGATGGCGAGGCGGCGCTGAGCGCGGTCGTGGAACATGCCGCGCAGCAGCGAGAGCGTGCACGGCATGATCATGGCGCCGAAGACACCGAGCAGCAGGCGCGAGAGCAGCAGCATCTCGGCAGAGACGGAGAAGGCCGCGAGCACGGAGACGAGCGCGAATCCCGTCGAGCCGATGAGCAGCAGCTTGCGGCGGCCGATGCGGTCGCCGAAGGAGCCCATCGTGACGAGGAGGCCCGCGAGCACAAGCGGGTAGATGTCGATGATCCAGAGCTGCATCGCGGCGCTCGGCTGGAGGTCGAGCGCGATGTAGGGAAGGGCGAAGCTCAGGACCGTGTTGTCGATCGACACGAGGAGGACGGGGAGCATCAGCACAGCGAGGCCGAGCCATTCCTTCCGGCCTGCGCGCTGTTCGATCAGTGTGGTCATGGAAGAGGACTATACCGACCAGCCGGTATAGCTGGCAACTGTAAGATGTCGGCCATGAGCTCCGCCAGAGAGAAGATCCTCGACGCCTACGAGGAGTCACTGACCACCGTGGGCGTCGCCGCGACCACCCTCGACGCCGTCGCCCGCATCGCGGGCGTCTCCAAGGGCGGACTCATCTACCACTTCCCCTCGAAGGAGGCGCTGGCGGATGCGCTCATCGAGCGCTTCACCGGCATGGCACGAGCAAGCGCCGACCAGCTGCACGGCGACGCCGCGACCACCGTCCGCCACTTCATCGAGATGAGCAGCTCCGTGGGCGACGAGCTCGACACCGCCTGGCTCGCCGTCATGAACCTCTCCCGCAACGGCAACCAGGGCGCGACCCGAGCCGTGCTCGAGCTGGAGCGCTCGTGGCACGACGCGATCCTCGAATCGACCGGCAGCCCACTCGTCGCCCACATGACGAAGCTCCTCGGCGACGGCCTCTACCATTCGACGTCGTTCGTGAGCGAGTCGCGCGAGAGCCTCCCCGAAGCCGCGAAGCTGCTCCCGAGCGACGGGGAGCGCGAGGCGATCATCCGCACGCTCCTCGACCTCCTCGACGAGTAACGACGTTCACCTGACCAAGCTGAGGGACAAAACGCATTCGTACGGCGCCACGAACGCCACGGGCGCGCATCCATCACGGAAGTTGGCCACAGGGGGCGGGGCCAGAGCACGGGCGCGAGCACGAGGCACGAAGCCCCGGAGCGCCGGTCGACCCGGCCGCCGAGCGGCGGACCTGTCCAACATCAGTGCAAAAACGCGCGAACGACGGCCTGACGGATCAAAATGCGGCCATATTGCACTGATGTTGGACAGGGCCGCGGCGCACTCGGCACCCGCGACGGGCCGACGGAGCCGCGGTCAGCGCTGCGGCGGCGGGCAGCTGGATGCGCGTGGGATGAGGGTCGGCATCGCGCGGCGGATGACGGGACCTGCGCCGGGCGTCAGCAGCAGCTCGAGCGCGGTCGTGGCGATCTGGTCGAACGACGTGCGCACCGAGGTGAGCGGCACGGGCAGGGCCTCGGCCAAGGGGACGTCGTTGTAGCCCACGAGGGCCAGGTCGGTGCCGATCCGCAGGCCGTGGCGGTGCGAGGCGGCCATGACGCCGAGGGCGAGGTTGTCGTTCGCGGCGAAGATCGCGGTCGGCGGCACGTCGGCCGCGTCGAGGATGCGCTCGGCCGCGGCGGCGCCGTGTTCGATGCGGAAGCCGTCGCCCGCGATGCGGTGCAGAGGGATCTCGATGCCGGCCTCGCGCGCCGCTCGCAGCGCCCCGGCCAGGCGGTCTCGTGCACTGGACGTGAAGTCGGGACCCGTGACGAGTGCGATGTCGCGGTGGCCGAGGTCGATGAGGTGCCGCACGGCGAGGTAGCCGCCGACTTCGTCGTCGCCGAGGGAGGACGGGCTGACGCCGTCGGTGCGCAGGACGAGCGCGAGCGGGATGCCAGACTCCTGCAGCGACTGGGGGAAGGAGTCGACGCGTCGAGATGAGGCGATGATGAGCGCATCCACGTTGCGGTCGAGGAGGACTTGGGCGGCGCGCTGCTCGCCTTCGGCGTCGTCACCGGTCGTCGCGACGACCGCGACGTAGCCGCGCGCGGCCGCTGCACGCTCGACCGCCTCGTACATGAGCGCCATGACCGTGTCGCTGAGGCGCGGCACGAGCACTCCGATCGTGCTCGTCGATCCGCGGCGGAGCTGGGACGCGAACACGTTGCGCCGGTAGCCGAGCTCGTTCGCGATCTCGCGGACACGCACGGCGGTCGCCGACTGCGACTGCGCGGTGCGCTCGTCGAGGATGCGGCTGACGGTCGAGATGCTGACGCCGGCTTCGGCGGCGACCTCCTTGAGGGTCACGACTCGGCGCTCGCCCGCCCCGGGGGCAACAGCACTGTCGTTTCGCCTCATGCGGAGGAGTGTATCCCGGTCGCTGACACAGCTCCGGCAGCAATCACAGGATTCGGGGGTTGACACCGGGAACGTTTGCATCAAGACTTGCAATCGTTCCCGCAAACGTTTGCAACTGACAGAACCAGAAGCAACGCCAGCTCGCAACGGCCGGGACCCACCACCTCAACGATGAGCAAAGGAAGACAAGATGTCGATCGATCTCCGCGGCCTCTCCCCCGCCCCCGTCACCCCCTTCACCGAGGACGGCGCCGTCGACTACGACGCCATCCAGCGCCTCGGCTCCTGGCTCGGCTCCGTCGACGGCGTCAAGAGCCTCGTCGTCCTCGGCCACGCCGGCGAGGGCACGTTCCTCACGCAGACCGAGCAGGCCAAGGTCATCACGGCCTTCCGCGAGTCGGTCGACTCCCGCATCCCGATCGTCGCCGGCATCACCCAGGAGGGCAACGCCGTCGCCGCCGAGGAAGCCAAGCGGGCAGTGGATGCTGGCGCGTCCGCCGGCCTCGTCTACCCGTCCCACGGGTGGCTGCGCTTCGGCTACCAGGACGGCGCGCCCCAGACGCGCTACCGCGACATCTACGAGGAGAGCGGACTCCCGCTGATCCTCTTCCAGTACCCCGACAACACGAAGGCCAGCTACAACCTCGACACGCAGCTCGAGATCGCCGGCCAGGAGGGCGTCTTCGCGACGAAGAACGGCGTCCGCAACATGCGCCGCTGGTACACCGAGATCCCCGCGCTGCGCGCCGCCTACCCGGAGCTGCAGATCCTCTCCTGCCACGACGAGTACCTGCTGCCCACGATGTTCGACGTCGACGGCCTGCTCGTCGGCTACGGCAACATCGCTCCCGAGGCGCTCGTCGAGCTCATCGAGGCCGGCAAGGCGCACGACTACGACCGGGCGCACGAGATCCACGAGCGCCTGCTCCCCGTCACGAAGAACGTGTACCACCGCGGCTCGCACATGGAGGGTACGGTCGCGCTCAAGTGGGGCCTCGTGCACCGCGGCATCCTCGACCACGCGACCGTCCGCACCCCGCTCCTGCCACTTGCGGACGGCGCGGACCGCGAGATCGCCGAGGCGTTCGCCATCGCAGGGCTCGACCGCGTGACGGTCGCCTCCTAGCAGGCAGGGGCAGCGACAACAGGGTCGCTGCCCCATACGCTTGACGTCGACTGCTCGACGATCGACGACACACGCCGCCACGCACGCCACGGAAGCGGCACCGGTCGCGCCGGTTCCCCCAACCTGCGCGACCCCCAAGTCAATGACGACTTCGCGGCCGGATGCCCCGCATCCGATCAGCCGCACTCCCCGAAGGAGACCCTCATGGGCGACACCCGCCTCCACTCGACGCCGGGCACCGGCCACGCACGCATCTCGACCGAAGCAGTCCGCACGATCGTCGAATCCCGCCGCACTCGCCGCCGCTTCTGGCAGCAGCTGGCCCTCATCGGACCCGCGTTCGTCGCGGGCGCCTGGCAGTTCGGGCCCGGCAACCTCACCACGGCTGTCC
Source organism: Pseudoclavibacter sp. JSM 162008 (assembly GCF_041366455.1). Classification (NCBI taxonomy): domain Bacteria; kingdom Bacillati; phylum Actinomycetota; class Actinomycetes; order Micrococcales; family Microbacteriaceae; genus Pseudoclavibacter; species Pseudoclavibacter sp. JSM 162008. The sequence continues at coordinate 66,094 of NZ_JBEWYX010000001.1, read as the reverse complement.
AGGCCGGAAGCTCGTACCAGTACGCCCTCATCTGGGTCATCGCCGTCTCGACGGTGCTCATGATCTTCCTCACCGACATGAGCGTGCGACTCGGCATCAAATCGCCCGTGTCCCTCATCGCCTCCATCAAGGACCACCTCGGGAAGCCGCTCGGGGTCGTCGCCGGCGTCGGCGTCTTCCTCATCACGCTGTGCTTCTCCGTGGGAAACGCGGTCGGCTCGGGCCTCGGACTCTCGATGCTCGTCGAGGGCTCGTCGCCCGTCATGTGGACCGCCATCTGCACCCTCGGCGTCGCGGCCGTGCTCTTCATCCGCAGCATCTACAACGTCATCGAGAAGGTCCTCATCGGCATCGTCGCCCTCATGGCGATCTGCTTCGTCGTGAGCGCGTTCGTCGTCAACCCCGACTGGGCGGAGGCGGGCCGAGGGCTCATCCCGACCGCACCGGAGGGCTCCTGGCTGCTCATCGTGGCGCTCGTCGGCACGAACTTCTCCATCAACGCCGCCTTCTACACCTCCTACGGCACGAAGGAGCGCGGCCGCACGGAGGAGGACTACCGCGATGTGACGCTGGTCGACACGATCCCAGGCATCATCGCGCCTGGCATCATGACGGGGCTCGTCATCGTCGTCGCGGCGGGCGCCCTGGGCAAGACCGCTGAGACCGCGACCTCGATCACCGGCTTGGCGGCGATCTTCGAACCGCTCGCGGGACCCGTCGGCGGCTTCATCTTCGCCCTCGGCTTCGCGGGGGCGGCGTTCTCCTCGATGATCCCCAACGCGATCGCCGGCGGCACGATGCTGTCCGACGCGTTCGGCAGGGGTGGATCCGCGAACACCATCACGGCCCGCGTCACGAGCGGCTTCATCCTCGCCTTCGGTCTGGCGGTGACGCTCATCTTCCAGACCTCGCCCGTCGAGCTCATCGTGCTCGCCCAGGCCCTCACCATCCTGGTCGCGCCCATCCTGGCGGCACTCATCATCATCATGGCGAACCGCCGCTCGCTCATGGGCGAGATGCGCAACAAGTGGTGGCAGAACCTGTTCGGCATCCTCGGCCTCGTCGCGGTGCTCGCGCTTTCCGTGCGGTTGCTCATGAGCTTCATCGCCGGGTAGGCGGCGCAGGCGAAGCACCTCGGCGGATTGGGCCGACGATCAGGGCCCGTGCTCAGCTCTCTGCTGGGCGCGGGCCCTGACCGATTTGCGTGATGAAACGGGCCAGGATGCGTTCCCGGTGGTCGGTGGAGCGCATCCATCACGGAAGTTGGACAGCGCCAGCCGGACCGACGCCCTCCTAGGATGACGCCATGGTGAGCTTTGCCGACAAACCCGTCCACGACTTCACGATCGAGCAGTGGGCGGCGTTCCTCGCGTCCGGCCCCGACGACGGCGGCGTACGACTGAAACTGCGCAAGAAGCTCTCGAAGGCGCCGGGCATCACCTGGCAGGAGGCGCTCGAGGTGGCCCTATGCTACGGGTGGATCGACGGCCAGTCGGCGCGATTCGACGACGACTACATGCTGCAGGCGTTCACGCCACGGCGGAAGAACAGCCCGTGGTCGCAGATCAACGTCGGGCACGTGGCCCGCCTCATCGAAGAGGGGCGGATGCAGCCGGGCGGCCTCGCGGAGATCGAGCGGGCGAAGGCCGACGGCCGGTGGGACGCCGCCTACCGGGTCAAGGACGCAGTGGTGCCCGCCGACCTGCAGGCGGCACTCGACGCGAACCCAGCCGCCCTCGCTTTCTTCGAGGCGATGAAGAAGCAGGAGCGCTTCCAGGTCATCTTCCGCATCACCGGCATCAAGACGACAGCGATCCGCGCCGCGCGCATCCAGGACGTCGTCGAGAAGGCCGCCCGCGGGGAGCACCACTACAAGTAAGCGGCTCACGGGCGCTCCCGCGCGCGACTGCCTCCCGCACCCGCCCGCTGCGGCGCAGACCTACGAAAAATGCATGCTCCCGGTGCAAGGAGCATGCATTTTCCATACGTGTACGCCCGGATGGGGCTGGGCGTTAGCGCAGCACGCGCTCCGCGATGAAGTCGCGCAGGAGCTGCTCGTCGTCGTCGAGCTCGACGACCCGCTGGGGCGCGTCGAGGAGCGCCCGCGTCTCCGCGTCGACCTCGACCTCGGCGCCGAGCGCCTCGGAGATCGTGTCAGCGAACTTCTGCGGCTTCGCGGTCTCGAGCACGAGCATGGGAACGCCGTCCTCGAGATGCTCGCGCGCGACCTTCACGCCGTCGGCCGTGTGCGGGTCGATCGTGACACCGGATGCGTCGTGCACGCTGCGGATCGTCGCGAGACGGTCGGCGTGGGTGCTCGTTCCGCTGACGATGCCGAAGAGCGGCTCGAACGTGTGCTGCGCCACCGACAGGTCGATCTCGCCCGTCACGGCCAGCTCGCTCCACGCGGCTGCCGTGCGTCCGCCGTCGCGACCGAGCAGCTCGAACACGAAGCGCTCGAGGTTCGACGCGCGCGACACGTCCATCGAGGGGCTCGACGTGGCGAGCGTGTTCTCGGCGTTGCGCGGGCGGTAGAAGCCCGTGCGGAAGAACTCGTCGAGCACGTTGTTCTCGTTGACGGCGAGCACGAGCTTGCGCACGGGCAGGCCCATGAGCTTCGCGTACAGGCCGGAGAGGATGTTGCCGAAGTTGCCGGACGGCACCGCGAACGACACCTCGAAGCCGTCGCGAGCATCCGCCGACAGCTCGTCGGTGGCTCGCAGCCACGCCCACACGTAGTAGGCGATCTGGGCCGAGATGCGGCCGAAGTTGATGGAGTTGACGGCGCCGATGTTGTTGCCGCGCTTGAAGTCGATGTCTTCCGCGAGGCGCTTCACGAGGTTCTGGCAGTCGTCGAAGACGCCCTTGACGGCGATGTTGTGCACGTTCTCGTCCTGCAGCGAGTACATCTGCGCGCGCTGGAACGCGCTCATGCGGCCCTGCGGGGAGAGCATGAAGACGGAGACGCGCTCGCGTCCGCGCAGGGCGTGCTCCGCGGCCGACCCGGTGTCGCCCGAGGTCGCGCCGAGCACGTTGAGCACGCGGTCGCGTTTGGCGAGCACGTAGTCGAGGGTCTGGCCCAGGTACTGCATGGCCATGTCCTTGAACGCGAGGGTCGGGCCCTCGGACAGGCCCACGAGCGTGAGCTGCGCATCCAGCTGCTGCAGCGGGACGACATCCTCGGAGGCGAAGCGGCCCTCGCCGTAGGCGTGCGCCGTCAGCTGCTCGAGGTCTGCGCGGGGGATGTCGGTCGCGAAGAGCGCGAGCACCTCGGTCGCGAGACCGGCGTAGTCGAGCGGCCGCCACCGCTCGAGGTCGTCGTTCGTGAACTGCGGCAGCAGCTCCGGGACGGCGAGCCCGCCGTTCGGGGCGAGGCCCTCGAGGAGAACGTCGGAGTATGCGCCGAGCGTGCCGCCGCGTGTTGAGATGAATTGCAAGATCTGGCGCCTCAGTCGTCTGTCGTGCCGGGAGTGTGCGTCCCCATCGTATCGGGGCGGGTCAGTCGCGCGGGGTGCCCTTGACTTGCGGCGTAGGCCCGCCGGCTTGCACCTCCACTGATCGCGTCTCGTCGACGAGGTCGGCGCGGCGCTTGCCGGCCGTGCCGACGGCGAACTGGTAGGCGACGAGCAGCAGCGCCAACCAGACGGCTCCGACCAGGAGTGCGACGCGCGTGTTCTCGAACCAGCCGAGCACGCCGAGCACGAACACGAGGAACCCGAGGGTCGCCCACGACGCGTACGGCCACAGCGGCACGGGGAACTCGGATGCGCTGCGGCCGCCGCGTGCGATGTCCCGCTTCATCGCGATGTGCGAGCAGACGATCATGATCCACACCCACACCGTCGCGAACGTCGCGATGGACGCGATCACCAGGAACACGTCCTCGGGGATCACGGCGTTCATCCACGCGCCGACCGCGAGCGCCGCGACCATGAGCGCGACCGTCGCCCACGGCACGCCGTTCCTCGAGACCCGCAGGAACACGCGCGGCGCCTGCCCCTGCTCGGCGAGGCCGTAGATCATGCGGCCGGCCCCGAACACGTCCGAGTTGATGGCCGAGAGCGCCGCCGTGATGACCACGAAGTTCAAGATGTGCGGGGCCGCGGGGATCCCGAGGCCGTCGAAGATCGAGACGAACGGGCTCGCGTCTCCCGTGATCGTGTTCCACGGCGCGAGCATCATGATGACCGCGAGCGCGCCCACGTAGAAGAGGAGGATGCGCAGCGGCACGCTGTTGATGGCCTTCGGGATGACGCGCTTCGGGTCCTGCGCTTCACCCGCCGTGATGCCGATGATCTCGATGCCGCCGAACGCGAAGACCACGATCGCGAAGGAGGCGATGACCCCCTCGATGCCCATCGGGAAGAAGCCGCCCGTCGCCGGGTTGAAGAGCGCGCCGATGCCGGACGCATCCGGTGACTGGTTGCTGAAGCCGAAGATGATGATCGCGATGCCGCCCGCGATCATGGCGATGATCGCGGTGACCTTCACGAGGGCGAGCCAGAACTCGAGCTCCCCGAATGCGCGCACGCCGAGCAGGTTGATGGCGGCGATTAAGAGGATGACGGCGACGATCCACACCCAGCGCGCGACGTCCGGGTACCAGAAGCCCATGTAGACGCCGAAAGCGGTGACGTCGGCGATCGCGACGACGATCATCTCGAACGCGTACGTCCAGCCGGTGATGAAGCCCCAGCGCGCGCCAAGGTAGCGGTTCGCGAACTGCCCGAACGAGCCGGTCACGGGGTGACGCACGGTCATCTCGCCAAGCGCACGCATCACCATGAAGACGGCGGCGCCGGCGATCATGTACGCGAGCAGCACGGCGGGGCCCGCGGCCTGGATCGCGGCCGACGAGCCGTAGAAGAGGCCCGTTCCGATCGCCGAGCCGAGCGCCATGAAGCGGATGTGCCGGGCCGTGAGCGCCCGCGCGAGGGGCCGCTTCTGCGTGGCCCCGGTGTCGATGCCGTTGTTCTCGACGGTGTTCATGCGCAGCTCGTGTCTCTCGTGGTTCCGGTGGCGCATCCACCCGACCGTCATCTGCGCCGGCACGCCACCTGCGCGATCGTAGCGCCTCGGCCGCGCACCGAGCGCGTCGAGTTCCGGTCCTTGTGGAGAAGTTCCCGCGAGAACACCGAACCTGGCGTCGGCATACGGCTGCTTGCCCTAGGTTGGCGTCAAGCATCTGCCCCCGCCTGCGCGGGACGTCGAGGAGGACACCATGCCAGAGACACTTCCGCTGCCCGAATCACCCCGCCAAGGCGTCGAGCGCTTCGAGCTGACCGCCGTCCCCCTCGCGGTCGCGCGCTACGACAACGTCAGCATGGGCGACCTGCGCGCGCTCTTCGACACGACGTTCCAGGCGATGGGCGCCGCGATCGGGGCCGGCAAGGTGCAGCCCGCAGGTCCCGCCCTCGCGGTCTACCACGGCGACCCGTCGCAGACCTTCGACGTGGAGATCGGCTTCCCCGTCACCGAGTCGGAGCGGGAGAAGATCATCGTCGGCGACATCGCCATCCAGAATTCCTGGTTGCCGGCAGGTCCGGCGGCCGGTGCCACGCACCTCGGCTCGTTCGATGGCCTCGGCGAATCGTGGGGTCGCCTGATGCAGGATGTCGCCGACTCCGGCGAGGCCCCCGGTTCGATGGTGGAGATCTACGTCACCGAGCCGAGCCCCGACATGAACCCCGACGACCTGCGCACCGACCTCATCGTGTCGCTCGCCCCGCGCGAGTAACGAGGAGGCGACCGAGCCGCAGACCTGGGCCGCGCGCATCCGCTTACCGGCCAGCGGATGCGTGAGCCCGACGTCTGTACCGAGACGTACAGGCGCGCACGCAGACCTGTGGCAAGCGCATCCGCTGGACTTGTCGCGGATGCGCAAGGCCGGGGTCTGGCGCGGGGCTCCGGCCGAGTGGCTGGGCGGAGACCAAGCAGCTCAGCAGAGAGCCAGCGGGCGCCGGCGGCGCGGCTCAGACGCGGGTAGCGCCCTGGGAGGGAAGCACCTCGAACGTCGCCGGCTCCGTGAACCCCGCGGCGGCAAAGGCCTCGTGGATGCGCTGCGAGATGGAGGCGAGGTCGTCGCGTTCCACGAGCGCGATCGCCGCTCCCCCGAAGCCGCCGCCCGTCATGCGCGAGCCGATGGCCCCTGCAGCGACGGCCGTCGATACCGCGAGGTCGAGCTCCGGCACGGAGATCTCGAAATCGTCGCGCATCGATGCGTGGGACTCGGCGAGCAGTGGGCCGATGCTGCGCGGGCCGCTGTCGCGGAGCGCTTCCACGACGGCAAGAACCCTCGCGTTCTCGGTGACGATGTGGCGCACCCGGCGGAACGTCTCCTCATCCAGGACCTGCTCGGCGCGCTCCAGGTCGCCGACGGCCACGTCGCGCAGCGACGAGACGCCCAGGCCAGCGGCCCCGCGCTCGCACGAGGCGCGCCGTTCGGCGTAGCCGCCGTTCGCGTGGGCATGCTCGACGCGGGTGTCGATGACGAGCACCGCAAGCCCCTGAGCCTCGAACGCGAGCGGCACGATGGTCGACTCGAGCGAACGGCAGTCGAGCAGCACACCCGAGTCGCGCTGACCGAGGAGCACGGCCGACTGGTCCATGATGCCGGTCGGGGCGCCGACGGCCTCGTTCTCGGCGAGGCGCCCGATGCGGGCGAGCGTGCGGCGGTCGAGGTCGAGCTGCCACAGCTCGTCGATGGCGACGGCCACGGCACCCTCGAGGGCGGCGGAAGAGGACAGCCCTGCCCCGAGGGGCACGTCGGACTCGACGTGCAGGTCGAGCCCACGGGCTTGGCTGAGGTCGGCGCCCAGCTGGCCCGCCGCCCAGATGACCCCGAGTGCGTAGGCGGACCAGCCGCTCAGCGCATCCGGCGCCAGTTCGTGGATGGCGATCTCCTCGACCCCCTCGCGGAGCCCGCTCGAGACGCGGACGATCCGGTCGTCGCGCAGCCTCGCGGCGACCACGGTGTGCCGGTTGATCGCGAACGGGAACACGAAGCCCTCGTTGTAGTCGGTGTGCTCGCCGATGAGGTTCACGCGTCCCGGCGACGACCAGAGGCCGTCGGGTGCGCCACCGTGGATGCGCGCGAACGCCTCCGTCGCCGCCGTCACCAGCTCTGGCCGGGTCACGCTGCGTCCACCTTCGCGAGCGCCGCGCGCAGGAGGCCCGCCGTGGCTTCAGGCGGGACGTCGCCGATGAAGGCCCCCATCGCCGACTCGGAACCGGCGAGGAACTTGAGCTTGTCCTCCGCACGCCGAGGCGAGGTGATCTGCAGCATGAGCCTGACGTCATCACGATGCGAGTTGACGGGCGCCTGGTGCCACGCGGCGATGTAGGGGGTCGGGGTGTCGTAGATCGCGTCGAGGGCGCGCAGCACGCGGCGGTACTCGCGGGCGATCTCGTCGCGCTCCTCCGGCGTCGTCTCGGCGAGGTCGGCGACGTGGCGGTGCGGGAGCATGTGCACCTCCAGCGGCCACCGCGCGGCGAAGGGCACGAAGAACGTGACGTGCTCGCCGCGGATGAGCATCCGCTCGGAGGCCTGCTCGAAATCGAGGATGTCCTGGAAGAGCGTCGGCCCGTACTTCTCGACAGAGCGGATGAGCGCAGCAGTGCGCGGCGTGACGTAGGGGTACGAGTAGATCTGGCCGTGCGGGTGGTGCAGCGTGACGCCGATGTCCTTGCCACGGTTCTCGAACGGGAAGACCTGCTGCACGCCGGGCAGCTGCGAGAGCGCGGCGGTGCGGTCAGCCCATGCCTCGACGACCGTGCGAGCGCGCGAGAGCGAGAGCGAGGCGAACGACCCCTCTGATTCGGGGCTGAAGCAGACGACCTCGCATCGGCCGATCGACGGCTTCGTGCGGCCGAGGCCAAGGGATGCGAGTTCCTCGAGCTCGCCCTCGGGGCTGAAGCCGTCGACGGCGAGCGTCGGGCCGAAGGAGGGCGACTTGTTCTCGAACACGGCCACGTCGTAGTTGCTCGGCACCTCGGTGAGGTTCGCCGGGCTCGAAGGCGCCAGGGGGTCGAGGTGCTTGGGCGGCAGCATGACGCGGTTCTGGCGCGCCGCGGCGATCGAGATCCACTCACCGGTGAGCGGGTCCTGGCGCATCTCGGCGACCGGCGGACGATCGGCGGGGATGCGACTGTCGAGCGCGCGCTCGGGGTCGAGGGTCGTGTCGGCGTCGTCGAAGTAGATGAGCTCGCGACCGTCGGAGAGCAGCGTCTCGCGCTTGACGATGTTGTTGGTGAGGGAGTGCACGCTCCGATTACGCCACTTTCGTTTTCGAAAGTCAAGTGTCAATCCGCTTGCGAAGGCGTAAGCTGTGGATCGTGGTGAACAACGAGACGACCCCAGACCGCCCCGCAGAGGCGCGCAGAGCCGACGTGGTCGCGCTCGTCAAACGTACCGGCTTCGCCAGAGTCGCTGACCTGAGCCGCGAGCTCGGCGTCTCGGAGGTCACCGTTCGCTCCGACCTCACGGCGCTCGAGCGCGCGGGGGTCCTCGGGCGAGTCCACGGCGGTGCGATCTTCGGCCACGGGCCCGCCGGCCTCGAGACCTCCTTCGAGACCGCGCAGCAGAGTGCCGCAGACGAGAAGCGCCGCATCGGCGCCGCCGCGGCAGCGCTCGTGACGAGCGGCTCGAGCGTGCTCCTCGATGTCGGCACGACCACGACGGCCGTCGCCGAGGCCCTGCTCGCGCGGGACGACCTCGACGACGTCGTCATCATCACGAACGGCCTCTCGATCGCGCTCGCCCTCGAGTCGGCCATCCCCCGCTTCACGGTCGTCGTGACGGGCGGCACCCTCCGCCCGCTGCAGCACTCGCTCGTCGCGCCCTACGCGTCCGCGATGCTCGAGCGCATCCACACCGACCTGGCCGTCATCGGCTGCACGGGCGTGCAGGTCGGCGCGGGCGTCACCAACGTGAACCTGCCGGAGTCCGAGCTCAAGCGGGCCATGCTCCACGCAGCCGACCACTCGGTCGTCGTCGCCGATGCCAGCAAGCTCGGCCGCGCGCACGTCGGCGTCATCGGCGGCCTCGGCGAGTTCGAGAGCCTCATCACGGGCACCGAGGCAGACGCGGGCGACGTCGAGGCACTGCGCGCTGCCGGCTGCGACGTGCGGCTGGTCTAGCAGCAGCGCGCCGGACCTCGACCCGCGCCGACCAGCGTGCGCATCACCTCTCGTGGCGCCCGTGGCTGTCCAACTTCAGTGCAATATCGAGGGTTTTCGACGCCGAGACGCCAGATTCGCCCGAAATTGCACTGAAGTTGGACAGGCGGCTACGCCCCGACGGCCACAGCGAGCGCGGGCGCCGGATGCACCTCGACGGCCACCACGCGGCCCGGCTCGAGCGCACCCGTGTCGCGGCTCCGCATGTGCGCGCGCAGGAGCGTGCCGTCCGCGAGTCGAGCCTGCACGACGACGTGGGCGCCGAGGAAGCCCGTCGAGACGATCCGCGCGAGCGCCTCACCTGCCGGCAGCGCAGCGTCTGCATCGATGCGCTCCGATACGCCATCGGCGCCCGCACCAGCCGCGACCCCTGAAGCACCGGCCGCGTCCACCGCACCGGCCACCGCGAACGACACGTGCTCCGGCCGCAGGAGCACGTCGACGTCGCCGTCGGCGCTGCCAGCCAGCAGCGGCACGCGCTGCCCGAGCACCGTCGCGACGCCGCCCGCCGCACTGGCTCGCACTGGCGAGTGGTGTCCGATGAAGTCGGCGACAAACGCGTTCTCCGGGGTCGAGTAGATCGCCTCCGGCTCGCCGAGCTGTTCGATGATGCCACCGCGCATGACGGCGACCCGGTCGGCGACGGCGAGCGCCTCCTCCTGGTCGTGGGTCACGAACACGGTCGTGATGCCGACCTCGAGCTGGATGCGGCGGATCTCGTCGCGCAGCTGCACCCGCACTTTCGCATCCAGGGCCGAGAGCGGCTCGTCGAGGAGCAGCACCTTGGGCTGGACGGCGAGCGCGCGGGCGAGGGCGACGCGCTGCTGCTGGCCGCCCGAGAGCTCGTTGGGGTAGCGATCGTCGAAGCCGCCGAGACCGACGAGCTCGAGGTACTCGGGCACGCGCGCGTTGCGCTCCCTCGCCGGAATGCCGCGGCGCAGGCTGAGCGGGAACGCCACGTTCTGTGCGACCGTCAGGTGCGGGAACAGCGAGTACGACTGGAAGACCATGGCCATGTCCCGCTTGGAGGCTGGCACGTTCGCGACGTCGCGTCCGCCGACGAGGATCTCGCCCTCATCGATGTCCTCGAGCCCCGCGAGCGCTCGCAGCGCGGTGGTCTTCCCGCATCCGCTCGGTCCGAGCAGGGCGACCATCTCGCCGGGCTTGATGCTCAGGTCGAGGCCGCGCAGCGCGACGGTCGAGCCGAAGCGGCGCGTGACGCCACGCAGCTCGACGCCGACGGCGGTCTGCGAATGGGTGACGGATGCGGGTGCGGACGCCGCGATGGTGCTGGTCATGGCTTCTGGCCTTTCGTTGCGCGGCGGGCGTCCCGGGGTGCACGGGCTGAGCTGCGCTCGGTGACGAGGATGGAGATGCTGGCGAGGGCAACTGCGAGGTAGGGCAGCGCGCCGAGGATGAGCTCGCTGCCGATGATCGCGACGTGGCGGTTCATCGGCGCCTCCGCGTCCGGCGCCCCGCGAGCAGGTCGAGGGTGATGAGCAGGATCGTGGTGACGCCGAGCGCGAGGAGCGACATGACGGCTGCGATCTGCCCATCGGACAGGTTGATCTGGAAGAGCGCGGTCTGCAGGTTGTCGCGCGCGAGGAAGCGGGCGACGGTGAACTCGCCGAGCACGACGGCGATGGTCACGAAGCTCGCCGAGATGAGCGCGCTGCGGATGTTCGGGAGGATCACGCGCAGGATGATGACGGGCCAGGATGCGCCGAACGAGCGGGCCGCCTCGGTGAGGGTCTTCAGGTCGATCGACCTGAGCCCCGCGTCGATCGAGCGGTAGGCGAACGGCAGCACGAGCACGACGTAGGCGAACGCGAGCCACACCGTGTTGGAGCCGAGCGGCGTCGAGGCGAGAAAGCGGTAGATCGGCGCGAGGCCGACGACGAGCACGACGGCCGGGATGGTGAGCGGCAGCAGGCAGACGAACTCGACGGCGCGGTCCATGGTGGGCACCTTGAGACGCACCCACACCATGGTCGGCACGAGCAGCACCAGCACGATGACGACGGTCAGCACGCACATGATGAGGGAGTTCGTGAGCCCCGACCAGAGCACGTCGAGCGTCGAGTACTCCCCCGTGTTGCCGGCGAGGACCCGCTCCCAGGCGTCGAAGCTGACCTCGCCAGTGAGCGGGAAGCGGATGGAGAACTCGAAGAGGCTCACGAGCGGCACGAGGAGGGCGACGGTCGTGAGCGTGAGCACCGTGATGCGGAACGCCTGCTGGCGCCGGCGTGCACGGTCGACGAGGCCGCGGCGGCCACAGCTGGGCCCGAGCGAGGTCGTCTGCGTCATCGCGACAACCACCGTGCGCTGCGCTTCTGCAGGAGCGCGTAGAGGGACATGACGATCGCGACGACCACGATCATGCCGAGCGCGAGCGCCTGGGCGTACGACTCGAGGCCCGCCGTGTTCTCGTTGCGGAGCGCCGCCTCGATCTCCATCGGCACGATGATCGTCTGCTGCGAGATCAGTGCCGCCGCGGTCGCGAAGGCGGAGAAGGAGTTCGCGAACAGGAGGAGCACGGACCCGAGGAAGCTCGGCGCGAGCAGCGGGCCCGCGACGCGGAACCAGTAGACGAGCGAGCTGCCGCCGAGCATGACGGTGGCGTCGCGCCATTCGCGGCGGATGCCATCCACCGCTGGGAGGAACACGATCACCATGAGCGGCACCTGGAAGTAGAGGTAGACGGCGACGAGGCCGGGCACGCTCGAGAGGAAGCCCGAGTCGACCTGGAACCCGGCCGCGCCCTCGAGGAAGCGGGTGAGCATCCCGTTCATGCCGATCGTCGCGACGAACGCGAACGCGAGCATGACGCCGCCGAACTGCGCGAGCACCGAGTTGAAGGCCGTGAACACACGACGGCCGATGCTGTTCGCCGGGCTCGTGGAGAGCGCGTACGCGACTATGGCGCCAATGACGGCGCCGAGCACCGCGGTGACCGCAGAGAGCCAGGTCGAAGTCCAGAAGATGTTGACGGATGCGGGTGAGAGGAGCCGCTCGAACCCGCTCGTCGTGAAGACGCCCTGGCGGGTGAAGAACGCGCCGACGACGACCAGCAATGTCGGTAATAGGAGGAAGACTCCCGTGTAGATCAGAAAGGGGGCGACACCGATGAGCGACGTGCGCGACGCCGACCAGGGTGCGCCCCGCGGGCGGCGGCCGGGCGCGACAGGCGCGGCTGCGGGTGCAGCTGCGGATGCCGGCTCGGTCGCCGCCGCGAGGGGTGCGGTGGCAGTCATCAGGAGATCGTCGAGTCCCAATTCTCGGCCAGGAACGCGTTGGCGGCCTCTGCCTCCTCCGAGGTCGGCGTCACCGGTGTGCCATCGACCTCCGGGAGGCTCTCGAGGGCCGCCTGGTCGAGCGTGCCCTCGGCTTCCATCCAGTCGAAGAGCACGGGCATCGCACCGCCCGCGAGCCAGATGTTCTGCACCTCCGGCGAGTACAGGTACTCCATCCAGAGGCGGGCCGCGGCGGGGTTCGGGGCGTCGACGTTGATGGCCTGGTTGTAGTACGCGGCGATCTCTCCGCCCTCCGGCACGAAGGTCGCCCACTCGACGCCCTTCGCCTCGAGGCGCTCGACGGTCGAGAGCTGGTTGTAGCTCCAGTCGAAGACGACGCCGTGCTCGCCGGCGTCGACGGTGCCAGCGGTGACGTCCTTCAGGTTGAGCGTGCCGGCGTCCTTGAGCTTCGCGAAGTAGTCGAGGCCGGGCTGCAGGTCGGCGAAGTCGCCGCCGGAGGCGTTGCTGGCCGAGAGGAAGCCGTTGAAGGCCGCGCCGGCCTCGGCGGGCTTGCCGTTGAGGGCCACCGAGTTCGCGAACTTCGGGTCGGTGAGCTGGTCGATCGACGTGATCTCGCCGTACTTGGTGGCGTTGTAGCCGACCGACATGATGCCCGTGTAGTCGTTCACCCAGAGGCCCGTGGCTTCCTTGTTGGCGTCTGGGATGTGCTCCCAGTTCTCGACCTGGTACGGCGCGAAGTAGTCGGTCGACGCGAGGGCGACGTTCGCACCGAGATCGAAGACGTCAGGCGCCTGGTCGGTGCCCTTGTTGGCGTCGGCCGCGGCGATCTCCTCCTGCGAGGAGGCGTCGGGGAGGATCGAGTTGACCGTGATCCCGTACTTCTCGGCGAAGCCCGCCTTGATCTCGCCGTAGTTCGCCCAGTCGTCGGGAAGCGCGATGACGTTGATGGTGCCTTCGGCCTGCGCGGCCTCGACGAGCGCATCCATGCTGCCGAAGTCCTGCAGGCTCGTAGCGGTGGCCGCTTCCGCGGTGTCGCCGGTCGTGCCAGTCGCCGGGCTCTGCGAGCACGCCGCCAGGGCAAGCCCAGCCAGGGCGAGCGTCGCCACAATTGAAAGTCGCTTGTTCATGCGAAGTCGATGTCCTTCTCGGAATCGTGGTGGGGCCGGAGACCGAGAGGCCAGCCGGCGAAACCCTGCCGACTGGCCGGGCGAACACAGGCCACCACGCCAGCGTGAACGCCAGCGGTCACCGGATGAACGCCGACGGACGCGCATCTGAACAGCCCACCCGATGCGCATCCACACCCCTTCGCGCGGGCGCCCCCGAACGCCGTAGACTCGTCCGGTGCGGACACGCCCCGACTTCTCCGCATCGCGCCGCCAGAAGGAGCCTCGCCAGTGAGCAGCCAGACCACCCACGTCCCGGACACCGTCGACAACGCGAAGGCGACTCCCGAGAAGGAGCAGCCGTACGGCGCCCTCGGACTGAAGCCTGACGAGTACGACAAGATCCGCGAGATCCTCGGCCGCCGCCCCACGTCGGGCGAGCTGGCCATGTACTCGGTCATGTGGTCGGAGCACTGCTCCTACAAGTCCTCGAAGAACTACCTGCGCCAGTTCGGCCAGAAGGTCTCCGACGAGATGAAGAAGAACCTCATGGTCGGCATGGGCGAGAACGCGGGCGTCATCGACGCCGGCGAGGGCTGGGCGGTGACCTTCAAGGTCGAGTCGCACAACCACCCCTCCTACATCGAGCCGTTCCAGGGAGCCGCGACCGGTGTCGGCGGCATCGTCCGCGACATCATCTCGATGGGTGCCCGCCCGGTCGCGGTCATGGATGCGCTGCGCTTCGGCGCCATCGACGAGGCCGACACGGCGCGGGTCGTGCATGGCGTCACGAGCGGCATCTCCTTCTACGGCAACTGCCTCGGCCTGCCGAACATCGGCGGCGAGACGTGGTTCGACAGCGTCTACCAGGCGAACCCGCTCGTCAACGCCCTCGCGGTCGGCGTGCTCCGCCACGAGGACCTGCACCTCGCGAACGCGCGCGGTGCAGGCAACAAGGTGGTGCTCTTCGGCGCCCGCACGGGTGGCGACGGCATCGGCGGTGCCTCCATCCTCGCCTCCGACTCGTTCGACGAGAAGGGCCCCACGAAGCGCCCCGCAGTCCAGGTCGGCGACCCGTTCGCCGAGAAGGTGCTCATCGAGTGCTGCCTCGAGCTGTTCCGCGAGAAGGTCGTCGAAGGTATCCAGGACCTCGGCGCCGCCGGCATCTCCTGCGCGACGAGCGAGCTCGCAGCGGCCGGCGACGGCGGCATGTACATCGAGCTCGACAAGGTGCTGCTGCGCGACCCGAACCTCACGGCTGAGGAGATCCTCATGTCGGAGAGCCAGGAGCGCATGATGGCGGTCGTGGCGCCAGACAAGCTCGACGCGTTCATGGCGATCGTCGACAAGTGGGACGTCGAGACGAGCGTGCTCGGCGAGGTCACCGACACCGGTCGTCTCGTGATCAACTGGCGCGGCGTCGAGATCGTGAACGTCGACCCGCGCACCGTCGCGATCGACGGCCCCGTCTACGACCGCCCCGTCGCCTACCCGACGTGGATCGACGCGCTCCAGGCCGACTCCGCATCCGCGCTCCCCCGCCCGCAGTCGGGCGAGGAGCTCCGCGAGCAGGTGCTCGCCCTCATCTCGTCGGCGAACCTCGCCGACCCCGAGTGGATCACGCAGCAGTACGACCGCTACGTGCTCGGCAACACGGCCTTCGGCACGCCGGAGGACGCCGGCATGGTGCGCATCGATGAGGAGTCCGGTCTCGGCTTCGCGATCAGCCTCGACGCCAACGGCCGCTACGCGCAGCTCGACCCGTCCGCGGGCGCCAAGCTCGCCCTCGCCGAGGCGTACCGCAACGTCGCAGCCACGGGTGCACGCCCGGCCGCCGTCTCCGACTGCCTCAACTTCGGCAGCCCCGAGAACCCCGAGGTCATGTGGCAGTTCGCGCAGGCCGTCGAGGGCCTCGCCGACGCCTGCCTCGAGCTCGGCATCCCCGTCACGGGCGGCAACGTGTCGTTCTACAACCAGACCGGCGACGTGCCCATCCACCCGACGCCTGTCGTCGCCGTGCTCGGCCTCATCGACGACGTGGCCCGCCGCGTCCCGTCCGGCTGGCAGGAGGAGGGCGACAACCTCTACCTCCTCGGCACGACGCTCGAAGAGCTGTCCGGCTCCATCTGGGCCGACGTCGTGCACGGTCACCTCGGCGGGCTGCCCCCGCGGGTCGACCTCGAGCGCGAGAAGGCACTCGCCGACCTCGTCATCGGAGCAGGCCAGCAGGGCCTCCTCACCTCGGCGCACGACCTCTCCGAGGGCGGCCTCGCGGCGGCGATCGTCGAGTCTTCGACCCGCTTCGGCGTCGGCGCGCGCATCGTGCTCGATGGCCTCATGCAGAAGGAGGGGGTGGATGCGGCTACCGCGCTGTTCAGCGAGTCGGCCGGGCGCATCCTCGTCTCCGTCCCGCACGACGACGACGTGCGCTTCCAGGCGATGTGCGAGGCGCGCGACTTCCCCGTCACCCGCGTCGGCGTCAGCGACGGCATGGGTGCCGACGCGAAGCTCGAGGTCCAGGGCCTCTTCGAGTTCACGCTCGCCGAGCTCTCCGAGGCGCGCGGCGCCACGTTGCCGAAGCGCTTCGGCGACGTCGTCGGACCGAACTCCGCGCCGATCTCCGCCGCCGTCGCGGCTGCGACCTCCTAAGGACCGCCGCGCTGTGAGTCTCGGGATGGGTTCCTCGCTTCAGGATGGGTTGCTTCCCATCCCGAAGCGAGAAGCCCATCCCGAAACTGTCGAGGCGGGAGCGAGCCAAGCGGCGGCCGGAGTCTTCGAAGCCGTCGTCGCCTCAGCCGCATCGGCCGGCTTCGCGCTTGACGATGGGCAGCGGATGGTCGCCCTGCGTCTCGCGGGCCTCGGCGCGCAGATCGTCGAGCGCGAGGCGCGTGCGGCCGGGGAGACCCATCCCGGCGAGGACGGGGCAGATCACGCCACCGCCACTCCTCCCCATTCGGCGCCCCCGCGCGGGCTCTACCTGTGGGGGCCGGCGGGCCGCGGCAAGTCGTGGCTGCTGGATGCCTTCTACGACGCGGTCCCGATCGAGCGGAAGCTGCGCGTCCACTTTCACTCGTTCTTCAACGAGCTGCACTCCCGCATCTTCGCGAACCGCGGCTCGGACAGCGTCTTCGCGAATGCTGTCGAAGAACTGATCGGCGATGCTCACCTGCTGCTGTTCGACGAGTTCCACGTGCACGACCCCGGCCACGCGACGCTGCTCACCGGCCTGCTGCGGTATGGGCGCGAGCACGGCATCACGATCGTCGCGACCTCGAACTACCCGCCACAGGGCCTCCTCCCGAGCCCCGTCTACCACCACATCTTCGAGCCGGGCATCGAGCTCATCGAGCGTGAGCTCGACGTCGTCGAGCTGACTGGCGACGTCGACTACCGCCGCTCGCGAGCGGCAACGGTCGAGCGTCGCGGATTCGCGACCGGGTCGTGGACTCACGTGCCGAGCGCCGTGTCCACAACCGCTGGCACCGCAGACGGAGGTTCTGCCGCCGAGTCGGACCTCACCTTCGGTGCCGAACGGCCGTCGCCGGTTGAGGCGACGTCGCTCGACCTCGGCGGGCGCACCTTCGAAGTGACGGCCGTGCGCGGGCGCGAGCTCTGGGCGACGTTCGCGGAGCTGTTCGTCGCGAAGACGTCGTCGCTCGAATACCTGCAGTGGGCGCGCGACTTCGACACGTGGCACGTGCTCGACGTCCCGCTCCTCGCCTCAGTCGGCCGCGATCCACAGCAGCGCTTCGTCACTGCGATCGACGTGCTCGTCGACTACGACATCGAGGCGCACTTCTCCGCGGATGCGTCGTTCGAAGAGTTCGTGGCCGCCGCCGCGGGCCGCGCCGACGCGTTCCGCATGGTGAGCCGCCTGCACCTCCTGGAGCGCTAGGGCCCGACGTTCGGAGAGTTCCGCGCCCCGTCGCGAATCACGATTCGATGCCGGGCATGCGAGGTGCACCTCGAATTCACTAGGCTCGTCGGGCAAGCAGAGCGCTTGTCGTCGCACGCGCACCCGCTCACGACGCTCTTGGGGGATTCTCAATGACGAAATCCACAACAACCGAGGTCAAGCCTCGCGAGCAATGGACCGGCCAGACCGGGTTCATCCTCGCCGCCATCGGCTCCGCCGTCGGGCTCGGCAACATCTGGCGCTTCCCGGGGGTGGCGTATGAGAACGGCGGGGGCGCGTTCCTCATCCCGTACCTCGTCGCGCTCATCACCGCAGGCATCCCGATCCTCTTCCTCGACTATGCGATCGGCCACCGGATGCGCGGGGCCGCACCGACCGCCTTCCGTCGCGTCGCGAAGTGGATGGAGAGCCTCGGCTGGTTCCAGGTCTTCATCTGCTTCGTGATCGGCCTCTACTACACGGCGATCATCGCCTGGGCGCTGAGCTTCTTCGTGCTCTCGTTCAACCTCGGCTGGGGCGACGACCCGGCGGCGTTCTTCACCGGCGACTTCCTGCAGCTCAGCGACCCCGGGGTCTCGATGCAGTTCGTGCCCTCGGTCCTGATCCCACTCGTCGCCGTCTGGGGAGTGACGATCTTCGTGCTCGCGGCGGGTATCGCGAAGGGTGTCGAACGCACGAACTTCATCTTCCTGCCGCTACTGCTCGTCTCGTTCCTCATCCTCGTGGTCCGGGCGCTCTTCCTGGACGGCGCGGCAGATGGGCTCAACGCACTGTTCACACCCGACTGGGTCGCGCTCGGCGACCCGAGCGTCTGGATCGCCGCGTACAGCCAGATCTTCTTCTCGCTGTCCATCGCCTACGGCATCATGGTGACCTACTCGTCCTACCGGAACCGTCGCTCGAACATGACGTCCCCGGGACTCGTCGTCGCCTTCTCGAACTCGTCGTTCGAGATCCTGGCGGGCATCGGCGTCTTCGCGACGCTCGGTTTCATGGCGCATCAGCAGAACGTCGCGGTGGGCGAGCTGGAGGGGCTGACCGGCCCGATCCTGTCGTTCGTGACCTTCCCAGCCATCATCTCGGAGATGCCAGGCGGGCAGATCTTCGGGGCGCTGTTCTTCGGGTCGCTCGTCATGGCCGGATTCACCTCACTGCTGTCGATCCTGCAGGTCGTCTCGTCAGCCTTCCAGGACAAGTTCGGCTGGTCGCCTCGCAAGGCGGCGGTCATCCTCGGCAGCGTGAGCGCCGTCATCTCGATCCTCCTCTTCTCGACGACGACGGGCCTCATCGCCCTGGACACGGTCGACATGTGGACGAACAACATCGGCATCATCGCGTCCGCCATCGCCACCTGCGTCGGCGTCATCTGGGTCGCCCGCCGCGGCGAGGAGATGCGGCTGCACCTCAACTCCGTGTCCACGTTCCAGGTCGGCAAGTGGTGGCTCGTGCTGACGGGCATCATCGCGCCGGTCGTCCTCACGTACATGCTCATCGAGCAGATCAGGACGCTCATCGTCGACGGCTACGAGGGCTACCCGCTCTGGTACATCGGCGTGTTCGGCTGGGGCGCTGTGCTCGTGATGCTGCTCGCGAGCGCGGTCATGACGTTGATCCGCTGGCGCAACAGCCCAGACAAGTTCACCGCCTGGCCGACGTCGGCTGAGCTGCGCGAGAAGGAGACGGCCCGATGACCCCAGAAGCCATCACGATGCTCATCGTCGCGATCGGGATCGTATGGGGCGGATGCGCCGCCTCCGTCATCGCGCTCCGTCGGCACCCGGAACGCGCCGACTATCCGTCGGGTGGTCACGACGACGGCCGAGCCGAACACGCCCCGGTCACGCACGACACCTGATCGGCGAGCCTCGGTTCTTCTCAGCACCGAGAGAACCCCGCCCGCGAGTCTCTCGCGGGCGGGGTTCTGCTTGTACGCCCGCGCCGCTCAGCCCTGCGCCTTGCGCTGCCAGACGCCGAAGCGGTTGCCGAGCGGGTCGCGGAGGTGCGCGAACTTGATGGTGCCGTTGTCGACCAGCGGGATGACGGTCTCCGCGCCGTTGGCGGCCGCCTGCTCGAGCTTCGCCTCGATGTCGTCGACCTCGACGTAGAAGACCGCCCAGCTGCCACCGCCGACGGTGCTCGAGTCCCAGAGGCCGCCACCGTTGCCAGCAGCGTCGACCATGCCGTAACCGCCCGGCTCGAGTGAGCCGAACGTCCAGCCGAAGGTGTCGCCATAGAAGGCCTTCGCGGCCTCTGGGTCGGTGGTGCCGATCTCGAAGTAGTTCACAGTGTTCGACATGGTCGTTGTCCTCTCGTCCGGATCAGCCGCCGCGCCCCTGCGCTGCGGCGCCGGCCTCGTGCGCCGGTGATCCGATCGTGAGGTCTCACACAGTGTGAGAGTCAAACCGCGATCGGCACGTTCACCTCGGTGACCCAGTTCTCGGGGTTCGGGTCGCGGCCGGGGCCGCGCACGTAGACGTTGAAGATCGGCCCGACTCTCGTGCGCTGCTGATCGGCAACCCAGGCACCCGCGGTGGCAGTCGCCTCGTTGATCGTCTCGAAGCCGCCCCGATGTGTGACCGTCGCGACGCGCTGCTCGGGAAGCTCTACGACCTCATACCCATCCGGTACGGAGGCGCCGCGGTACTCGCGCCAGATCGCCATCTCGACGTCGGCATCGCGGTACTCATCGTCGAAGTAGGTGGCACCGCCCACGTCGCCGAAGGCCTCCGGGTCGCGGGAGGTGAGCTCGGCGACCGGGCCGCGGAAGTTGCCCCAGAGCGACCCCTCAGACGGGTAGTCGGCGACGGTCCGCCGCAGGTAGAGCACGCGCAGCGCCGGGAACGTGCGCTCGACGACGTCCAGCCGCCGCGCTCGCGCCTCGAGCTCCCCAAGCAGGTTCACTGCGAGCGCCTGCTGCTCGGCCACCCGTCGTGCCTCTGCCTTCAGCTCGTCGAGGTGCGATTGCAGCCGAAGCCGCAGCAGGTCAGGCGAGTCGAAGAGCGGCAGGAGCTCGGCGATCGCCGGGATCCCGCACCCCGAGTCGCGGAGCATCCGCACCCGCCCCGCGTCCTGCAGCTGACCGGGTGCGTAGCGTCGGTACCCGCTGAACTCGTCGACCTCGGCCGGGGCAAGCACACCCCGCTCCGCATAATGCCGAAGCATGCGCACGCTCAACCCCGAGTAGCGCGAGAACTCGCCGATGCTCATCAGGGTTCCGGGAAGCTCACGGTTCATGCGCCAAGTCTGACACCGGGTTCCATCTGCCGCCGATCACTGTCCAACATCAGTGCGATATCTGGCCCTCGGCCCGGTTTCCGCCCCCGGATGGGCCAATTCTGCACTCATGTTGGACACGGATCGCGGGTCACCGCACCACCGCTGCCGGCCCGGAACGGATCACCGCCGCCGCACCAGCGTCCGCAGCCCTCGCCCACCGGCCAACATCCGTGACGAACGCCCCGCCGGACGCGGTTTCGGCCCTGGATGCGCCCATCCATCACGCGAGTTGGCCACGACGATACGCGCCGTGCGACCGCGACCCGTTGCGGACGCGCGTCCTACTTCCGCGCGGCCTGCGCGGCCCGTGCCGCTTCGCGCTTGAGGTCGCGCGCGGCGTCGGCGGCCGCGGCTTCCTCCGGCGTGGGGGCCGTGCCGCCGAGTGCGCGCGGCTGCCACCACTTGTCGGTTCCGTCTTCCGGGTAGCTCGACTGGAGCTCGTTGAGCAATCCCTCCATGGTCGTCTTGAGCTTCGCCGTGGAGACGGCGGGGTCATCACCGGCAGTGACGTGGATGGGCGCGCCGAATGAGAAGTGCACGGGAATGCCGAGGCGCTCCCTCAAGCTGATCTTGCGGTTCTTCGTGAGCAGCCGATGCCCGCCCCACACAGCGACGGGGATGATGGGAACCCCGGCCTGCGCCGCGAGGCGCACCGCCCCGGTCTTGAAGTCGCGGATCGTGAACGACGCACTGACGCCCGCCTCGGGGAACACCCCGATGAGCTCGCCGTCGCGCAACGAGGTCGCGGCCGCCGCGAACGCGTCGGCACCCGCCTTCATGTTCACGGGGATGTGCCGCATGCTCCGCATGAGCCTGCCGACGACGGGCTTCTCGAAGACGCTCTGCTTCGCCATGAAGCGGATGCGCCGTCGGTTGTGCATCCACGTGGCGCATTCGACGAGGGCGAACTCCAGGTACCCGAAGTGGGTCATCGCGATGACGGCGCCGCCGGTGTCCGGGATGTGCTGCGCGCCGTGGACCGTCTGGCGAACGCGAAGCGCGGCGAACACCGTGCGGCCGACCCCGATCGCAAATGAGTAGACGGGTTCGCGAGTCATGTGGCTCCCTGATCCAAGTGTGAGGGGCCAGCTTATTCGGGGCAGCTGAGACGAAATCGGTGCGAACGGCGCTGCTCGCGAGGTCCGGCATCCGAAGCCTTGCCAGTTTCGTTCCGCGGATGCGATACTTGCCTAACTGCACGTTCGTACGATTCACAGTGCAACTTTGTGCATTCATCCGCTAGGAGCAACTGACAATGGCTGTCCCCATCCCTGTACGGAGCCCGTTTCTCATCGTCAACCCGAAGGCCTACCTGACGGGCAGCGAGCTCATGAAGCTGGCCCACCTCACCGACGAGCTGGCCGGCGCGTTCGACATCGACGTCGTCTTCACCGCGCAGCACATCGACCTGCGGTCCGTCGTCGCCGAGACGACGAACCTCTGCGTCACGGCCCAGCACGTCGACCCGATCGTGCCGGGCCGCGGCATGGGCCACATCCTCGCCGAGGGCCTCGCGGAGGCCGGCGTCAAGGCCGTCGTGCTCAACCACGCCGAGCACCCCCTCACCTTGGCCGACCTCGACGCCACGATGCGCCGTTGCGAAGAGGTCGGTCTTGCAACCATCGTCTGCGCCGACTCCGACCTGCAGTGCCGGGCCGTCGCCGACCTCGACCCGTCGGGCATGATCTGCGAGCCGACCGCGAACATCGGCACCGGGCAGATGGATGCGGGCGACTACATCGAGCGCACCACCCAGATCGTGAAGAACGTCGACCCGTCGATCCTCGTCGTGCAGGCCGCCGGCGTGAGCCGCGGCGCCGACATCACGCGCGTCCTCCAGCAGGGCGCCGACTGCTCGGGCGGCACAAGCGGCATCATCAAGCACCCCGACTGGCGCGAGATCCTCACCGAGATGTTCCAGGCGCTCGCCGACCACCGCGACTCGCAGGCCACCGGCACCAACTCATCCGCTGCCGCACCGGCCAGCTGACTCACCCTCCCAGAGAGAAGAACACCCATGCTCATCGGACTCGACGAAGCGCTCCGCTACGCACAGAAGAACAACATCGCCATCGCGGCGGTCAACACCCCCTACTTCGAGGGGCTGCTCGGCACCATCGCGGCAGCCGAGAAGGCCGGCGTCCCCGTCATCCTGCAGCACGCGCAGGTGCACGAGAGCACCCTCTCGATCGACGACATCGGGCCCGCCATGCTCGCGCTCGCGACGCGCAGCGAGGCGCCGTTCGTGCTGCACGTCGACCACGGCGAGGACATCGACTACATCACCCGCGGCCTCGACATCGGCTTCAACTCGGTCATGATCGACGGCTCCACGCTCCCCTACGAGGAGAACGTCGCCCGCACCACCGAGGTCGTGAAGCTCGCGAAGGAACGCAGTGTCGGCGTCGAGGGCGAGCTCGGCGTCATGACGGGCAACGAGAACGGCGACCCGAGCCAGGGCATCGCCGACGAGACCCTCTACACCGAGCCGACCCAGGCGAAGGAGTTCGTCGAGCGCACCGGTGTCACGGCGCTCGCCGCCTCGTTCGGCACGGTGCACGGCATGTACCACCAGGAGCCGAAGCTCAACTACGCGCTCATCGAGCAGCTCCGCGACGCGACGGGCGTGCCCATCGTCATGCACGGCGGTTCCGGTCTCACCCTCGACGAGTACCACCGCTCCATCACCCGCGGCGTCCGCAAGATCAACTACTACACGTACGCGGCGAAGGCGGCACTGGATGCTGCGCTCCGGGCCGCAGACGAGCCCAACACGATCCTGTTCCCCAAGGTCGCGAAGGCCGTGTCGGCGCAGGTCGAGAGTGACGTCGCCGAGTTCATCCAGGCGCTGCGACCGGGCGCCTGAGCGACGCCGCGCATCCGCTCACCCACCGCATCCACCGACATCCGCGCGTTCGTCGAAGCACGCGCATCCACGACCACGAAGGAACACCGATGACCGTCACCCAGACCACCCTCCAGCTGCAGTCACACGGCGGCACCCCCAGCTACATCGACGTCACCGCAGAGGTGAAGGAGGCGATCGCGGCGAGTGGCATCACGACCGGCACGGTCACCGTCATCTCGCCCCACACGACGTGCGCCGTCTTCTTCGAGGAGTTCGTGCACGACCGCCTTGACGACGGCACCGAGTTCCTGCAGGCCGACCTCGATGACGTCCTGAACCGCATCGCCCCGAACCAGACGGCCGTACCCCCCGAGGGCGAGTACCGCTACCCGGGGCCCGAGCACTACGCAGACGTCGAGTCGTGGCCGGACGCCGAGGTGTACCTGCCCGGCGGCGACAAGACGGCGCTGCTCAACGCGGAGGCCCACATCAAGGCGACGATCCTCGGCTCGAGCGAGGTGTTCGCCGTCATCGACGGCAAGCTCGGCGTCGGCGTCACCGGCTACATCTACTTCGTCGACTTCGACCGCACCCGCGCCCGCGCGCGCAAATGCCAGGTCGTCGTCATGGGCGAGTAGGCCCCCGGCTTCCTCGCTCCTGAGCGCCGCCGACGATGTCGGCGCACCAACACCGCCGGTCGGTCTCGCCCTGACTCCCCCGTCAGCGGCGCGTTCGGCCGGCGGCGTTCTGCGTCCTGGGCT
This sequence comes from Pseudoclavibacter sp. JSM 162008, assembly GCF_041366455.1. Lineage (NCBI taxonomy): Bacteria > Bacillati > Actinomycetota > Actinomycetes > Micrococcales > Microbacteriaceae > Pseudoclavibacter > Pseudoclavibacter sp. JSM 162008. The sequence goes on along the minus strand of NZ_JBEWYX010000001.1, from coordinate 41,756 downwards.
CTTGGTTCCGCGCTCTGTGCTCTGTGCGCTGTGCTCTGTGCTCTGTGCTCTGCCACGAGCCCCGACTCCGCAGCCTGCGCGCTGGACGCTGCCAGTCGAATGGCCCAAATACCTGCGCGAAAAGGGCCACATCGCTGGCAGCGATGGCAGCCACGCCGCGCAAAAGGGCTACTTGACTGGCAGCGTTCGCACCGAACCCGGAACCGCAGCCACCAGCGCAGATCGACCCGGCAGCACCGGCAACCGCAATGCGGTAGCGGCAATGCGGCCGGCGGCGGCGCGGCAGCGGCGGCACGGCGGTGCGGCAGCGCTGCTGCGGTCGCGCGGCAGCAGCAGCTGCGGCCGCTCGCTTAGACGAGTTCGACGAGGGCGCGGGCGAGGTCTTCGTCGAGGATGACGCTGTCGAGGGCGCCTGTGTGCAGGGATCCCGCGAAACCCGGGGCCTTCTCGGCGCCGGCCGCGAAGCCGACGACCTCGGGGATGGCGGCGAGCTGCTCGAGCGTGATGCCGATGACGCGCTCCGAGACGGGCGAGCCGAGGGCGCGACCGGATGCGTCGAAGAAGCGGCCGCAGATGTCGCCGACCGGCTGCTGCGCGTCGAGGTCCGCACGCTCGTCGTCGCTGAGGCGCATGGCGGAGACGATGTGCCGCGACGCGTGGAGGCCGTACGAGCCGATGCCGACGAACGCGAGCTGCACATCCGTCGCCCGCTTGATCGCGGACGAGATCGACGACTCGCGCGTGAGGGCCGCCCAGGTCTGCGGCGACTCGACGACGGCTGGCGACTCGAAGCGGAACGCCTTCGCACCCGACTTCTGCGACAGGCGCTCGAGGGCGGTGTTGCCAGCGGGCCCGGAGTCGAAGGGCATGCCGCCCACCAGCGGGCACAGGGTCAGCGCGCGCCCCGTGGACTCGACGTGGATCTGCTCGACGAACGCGTCGATCGACTTGCCCCAGCTGAGGCCCACCGAACCGACGGATGGCACTCGTTCCGCGAAGTAGTCGGCGGCCGCGCCAGCTACCACGTCGAGCGGATGCCGGCCGGGCAGGTTCGCGACGACGACGGCGGCGCCCACGCCGAACGCGTCAACGATCTGCTGCTCGAGCTCGCTCACGCGACCGACGACGTGCGGGTCGTGGATGCGGATCTCGACGATGCCCTGGTCGCGGGCTGCCGAGAGGATGCGGGAGACGCTCGCCCGGGAGACGCCGAGGGCGTTCGCGACGTCGCTCTGGGAGAGCCCGTCGAGGTAGTAGAGGCGCGCCGCTCGGACGAGGGTCTCGGCGTTGCGAGGTGCTGGCATCTCGTCTGCTCCTTCGTCGTGGTGCGGCGGTTCGTGCGGCGTGCGGCGTGCGGCGGCCCGCGCCGGCCCGGCTGCGGAGCGATGCGCGACGCTGCTCGCTCCCGTTCCGCCTGCCCCAGTCTCGTGGTCGACCCGCGTCCTGCGTGCAGGCGAGGCCGGACGACCACGGCTCCCGAGCCGTGCATCCGCACCGTTCGGGAGCCGTCCCGGTGCCGCACGCGAGGCGCGGCACCGGTGGTCCGGTTCACATGATCCTACCGAGCGGCAACGGCGCGGCAGGATGAGGAAGCCCTCAGACGCCGATGACTCCGGCGGCGACGAGCGAGTCCTGCAGGCGGCGCATGGCGATGAGCGGGCGGGTCTCGTCGAGCTCGACGTCGTCGTAGGAGACGATCTCGCCGGCCTTGATGTCGCGCTTCAGGATGCCGCCGGAGATGAGGCCGATCGGGATGGAGTTGTTGGCGCGAGCCTCATCGGCGTCGACGGCCCAGCCGTGCACGTGGTGCCCGCCCATGCCCTCGAGCTTCGTGCCGGCGGTGAGGTCGAACTTCGCCTTCGAGGCGACCTCGGTGCGCCAGGTGATGGTCTGGAAGTCGGCGCGGCGTTCGAGCACGGCCTCGCTGATCGAGAGGATCGCCTCGACGGACGCGAGGTGGTACGGGCGGTAGAGCGCGTAGTAGGGGCCCTTGCCGAGCTTCAGGTAGTCGAGTTCGTGCGTGACGACGTCGTCTTCCGACTTCACGACGACGAAGACGCCTGGCGCGACGTCGCCCTCGACGGTGTACTCGACGGCCGGGGTGGAGGTGAGGACGCCGCCGTCCTCGACGGGGATGAGGGTCGTCGCGAGGGTCGCGATGTCGGCTGCGGGGCCGTGCATGCCCGGCTTGTTGACGGGAAAGCCGGTGGCGTTCGACAGCGACGCCATCTCGATCTGCGTCTTGGTGCCGTCGGTGAACTCGCACAGGATGCGCGGGTTCATGTTCTTCGCCTTCGCCTCCTCCATGACGTCTTCCGGCACGTCGGTGGGGCGGTTGGGGTTGTTCTTGCCCTTGCCGGCGGCGACGACGGTGAGGCCGAGGTCGGTCGCGTGCTCGACGAGCTTGAGCGCTTCGACGGGCTCGTCGCCACGGCAGATCGTGTAGACCTGCTCGCCGGCGTTGGCGATGCTAGCGAGGAACAGGCCGACGGTCACGTCGGCCTCGACGGTCATGAGCGCGACGTCCTTCTTGCCGAGGAGCGACGCGTAGGCGACCTGCGCGGCGATCTCGGTGACGCCGGAGACCTCGAGGACGACGTCGACGGGGAGCTTCGGGATGAGCAGGCCGTCGTTGATGACGACGGGGCGGCGGGCCTCGATGTGCTCGGCGACGACGGCGAGGTCGTTCTCGACCTGCACGTCGGTGCGGCCGGCGCGAGTGTACGCATCCACACCGCGCTGGACGGCGATGTCGGCGACGACGGCGACTTCCATGCCCTTGGCGCGTTCGATCTGGGCGATGAGGCCTGAGCCCATCTGACCTGCCCCGACCACGCCGACGCGGATGGGTCGGCCAAGCTCGGCTTCGCGCTGGATGAGGCGCTGCGTGTAATTCATGTGCGTTCCTTTGGTGCTTGGGTCGTGGGCCTGGTGGCTGATACGGGGCTAGTTGCTGACGCGGGAGAGGCCGGCGAATTGCTTCGGCGCGGCGCCCTTGATGGCGGTCGGCTGACCGCGCTTGGCCTTGCCCTTCACGGGCGGCAGCTGGACCTGCGCGCGCACCTGGTGGGGCAGCATGCTGATGGCCTGGCGCACGGCCGTTCCGAGGTGCTTGTGGCGGGCCGCCGCACGGTCGAAGACCGTCTTCAGCGGCCCCTCGAGGTCGGGGGCCGGCTTCAGGCGGCCGAAGACGCTGAAGCCGACGAGCGCGCGGGCCTCGACGACCTCGAGGGTCGTGGGGTCGACGAGCAGCACGGCGATCGCGCCGCGGAAGGCGCCCTTGCCGCGGCCGCTCACGAGGTTCAGGTTCTTGCCTGCGTTGGCCTTCGCGATCTCGTTGACTTGCCGCATGTAGGCGCGCATCTGGACGCCGGACATGACCATGCTCAGGACCAGTGCGAGCACGAGGACGGCGGGGAATCTCCAGTCCATGATCTAGGCCTCGTTCCGGCGCACGCTGACGAATGCGCCTTCGGTGGGTGTGGAGAGGGAGCCGGTCGCCTGGATGGCGCCGGGGAGGAGCGCGGTGTCTTCCGCGTTCAGGTAGAGCACGACGTGGCCGAGCTCCTGCAGGTTCGGGTTGGCGAGGTCGCCGACCGCGGTGACCGTGACCGCCTCGTCGCCGATCACGAACTCGTCACCCGCTTGCACCGGAACGAACTCTCCCGTGTGCCCCTTGTGCACGAGGCTGACCTCGGCGAGGGCGTCCGGCACGGGTTCGCCGAAGAGGATGTAGACGCCGCCCTCGAACATGTCGTTCGCGTCGGGTCCGATGCGGGCGATTTCTGACTGCCAGATGGTCGTGGACACGTTGTGGTCCCTTTCTTGGTTCAGGGGTGCAGCGGATGCGCGGGCGGGCCGGTCTCGGCCCGCCCGACACCACCTAGACGAGGAGGAAGGAGGCGAAGTAGGCGAGCACGACCGCGAGGGGCGACGTGATCTGCCTGGAGAAGAGCACGGCGGGGACACCGACCGCGACCGTCTCGGGCTCTGCCTCACCGAGGGAGAGGCCGACGGGGATGAAGTCACAGCCGACCTGGCCGTTGACGGCGAAGAGCGTCGGCAGCGCGTACTGCACCGGCAGTGCGCCGGCCGCGATCTGCGTACCCATGAGGACACCGACGACCTGGGCGATCGCGGCACCTGGGCCGAGGATCGGCGACAGGAACGGGAGGCCCGTGATGACGCCGAGCAGGATCAGGCCGATCGGGTTCGACGCGAGCGGGGACACCGCGTTGGCGATGAAGTCCGAGGCACCCGTGTACGTGACGACTCCGATGAGGAGCGAGACGTACGCCATGAACGGCAGGATCGTGTTGAGCGTCAGCTTGATCGCCTGGCGGCCCGAGGAGAGCAGCGTGTTGATGAAGTAGCCGATGGCGTTGCCGAACTTCACGACGAAGCCCGTGAATCCGCTTCCCTGAGCGGCGACCCTGGCGCGTGCATCCGCCTTGGCCTTCGCTGCGATCTCCTCCGGGCTCTGCGCCGGCGCCGCTGCCGCGGCGGGTGCGCCAGCCGCTGCGGTTGCCTCGGCATCGAGCGCGACCACGTCGCGGGGCGCGACGTCGGAGACGAAGATGTCCTCGGTGATGAACTGGGCGAGCGGGCCGCCCGGTTCGCCGGGGTACACATCCACGGTCGGGATGCGCTTCTTCGGGTAGACGCCGATGCGCGCCGTGCCGCCGCAGTTGATGACCGCGCAGAGCACGTTCGCGTCCGGCACGTTGTTCTTGAAGCCGTCGACCGCCTCGGCGCCAGTCAGCTCCGCGATCTTCTGCGCGACGGGGTGGATGCCGCCGCCGGTGACCGAGAGGACGATGTTCTTCTCGGCGTTCGGAACGAGGGTCAGACCGTCGCCCCAGCCGCCGCGACCGCGGTTGACCTTGACGCCCTTGTAGTCGGCCGTGCCCGCGCCACCCTTGTCGGCAGCGCCTGCGTTCGTGTTGTCAGCGTCTGTGCTCACAGGACACCACCTTCGGTCTTGGAGCCCTGGAGGTGGCCCTCGGCGTACATCTCGTCGAAGCGAGCGAACGTCGCCTCGTGGCCACCGCGCTTGATGAGCACCTTCGTGATCCACTGCGTGGTTATGCCGCGGATGAAGATGACGACGATGCCGACCATGAAGTAGAGGGCGGCGAGGGTCGCGTACTTGTCGGGCGCGATCGAGAGGACTCCGGCGGAGATGCCGGTCCAGACGAACAGCTCACCTGCGTTGGCGTGCGGCAGGAACGCCGTGACGGGGTGCACGAACGACACCGCGGAGTCGTAGAACGCCGGCTTGTAGCGTTCGGGGAGGAAGCGACCGAACGTGTACGCCATGGGGTTCGTCAGCATGATGACGGCGATGATCGGCATCACCGTGTAGCGCGTGATCGCGTACTTGCCTGCCCAGCGGACAGCGCGGGTGACGCGCTCCTCGCCGATCCACGTGGTCACGGCGTACATTGCCGTGAGCAGCACGAGGAGCAGAGGGAGGATGCCCGTGATGAGACCCATGAGGCTCTCTGCGGAGGCATTGAAGAGGCCGATGAAGTTCTCGGCGATCCAGGTGATTACTTCCATGCCGGCTTCCCTCCCGACGTGTTCGCCGAGCTGTGCTCGGCGGTGCTGGCCGCGAGGGCGGCGAGCGGCGACTTAGACCGCATGTTCTGACTCCTTTGTCGGGGTGTGCACGAAGTTGCAAATAGATCTGATCGTTTGTGCACCTGCCGAAAGTGTAGGCACGAGCGCCACCATGCGCAAGAGGAGATTTACTGCCGTTCGAAACGGCTTCGATTCCCCTGACGGGCCCTGACAGAACCTGTCTCCCATCAGCCCCGCGACCTAGCGTTTCCAGCATGAGCACCACGAACCTGACCCTCAACAACGGCGTCGAACTGCCCACCATCGGCTTCGGCGTGTACCAGTCAGCGCCAGAGGAGACGGCGGCCGCAGTCGCCGAAGCCCTACGCGTCGGCTACCGACACATCGACACGGCCGCCGCCTACGGGAACGAGCGCGAAGTCGGTCAGGCGATCGCCGCATCCGGGCTCCCCCGCGACGAGATCTTCATCGAGACCAAGATCTGGATCAGCGACTACGGCTTCGACGAGACGCTGCACGCCTTCGAGAAGTCGGCCCGCAAGCTGGGTGTAGAGCAGATCGACCTCCTGATCCTCCACCAGCCCCTCCCCACCGCCTGGGAGAAGACGATCGGCGCCTACCAGGCCCTCGAACGCCTCCTGGCCGACGGCAAGGTGCGCGCCATCGGCGTGAGCAACTTCATGCCCGACCACCTCGCGGCGCTGCTCGAGGCGACCGACGTCGTGCCAGCCCTCAACCAGATCGAGCTGCACCCCTACTTCCAGCAGCGGGACGTCCAGGACGCGGATGCGCGCCACGGCATCCTCGACCAGGCCTGGTCGCCCATCGGCGGCATCACGTTCTACCGCGACGGGGACGGCGGAAGCACCCTCGAGGACACGACCATCGGCGCCATCGCCGGCGCTCACGGCAAGAGCCCGGCGCAGGTCATGCTGCGCTGGCACGTGCAGGAGGGCCGCTCGGTGATCCCCAAGTCGGTCAAGCCGCACCGGATCGCCGAGAACTTCGACATCTTCGACTTCGAGCTCACCGCCGACGAGGTCGCCCAGATCGACGCCCTCGACAAGGCAGTGCGCCGCGGGCCGGAACCGGAGTCGCTGACTCTCGAGGCGTACGGGATGCCCATCCCCGAGGCCTGATCGGCTGCGGCACGCGCCTGAACCCGGGGCGCGGCGCTGGCTCCTCCGCGGGGGTCCAGCTTCCGGGACGAGACCTCAAGAACATGCCCGAAGCGTGCGCCTGCACCGGTCTGGTCCCGGAAGTTGGCCAGCAACCCCGCTGTTGAGGCGGAAGCCATCGACTACGGCATCGTGCGCGCGACCTTCGAGGCGCTTGACGGGCGACGCGTCCGTGTCGCGCTCATGACCTCGATCGGGGTGACCGTCCACGACAGCGGCTACAACCGGGCCTCGCAGTCGCACGACTGGAAGCGTCGCGCTGAGCGCCTCGTGCGCGCGAGCGGCAGCGACGACACGATCGTGCGTCCGGGGTGTTCGACGAGAGCGCCGCCGCGCATCCCGAGCTGCTGTTCCTGCAGGGCGATACGCGGCGCGCTGGCTCGCCCGAGAACGACTCAGTCGCCCGCTCGCAGATCGCGCGGATGCTCGTCGAGAGCGTGACGGCCGCGGCGGCGAACCGGAAGACGCTCGAACTCGTCGCAGAGCGTGGCCCCCGTCAGCCCGACCTCGACCCCGTCTTCGCAGCCTTGCAGGCAGACGCCGAAGGCGCGCTGGACGCAGCCCTCGACCCCGACACGCCCCCCTCGACCGGGAGCCTGCCGCCTTCCCGGCGGAAATCGCCGAGGTCGCACGCCGCGGGCAGTCAGCATCCGCGAACTGACGTTCAGGGCGTGCCTTGAAGGCGAGAGTTCCACGAGGCTGCCCCGCGGCGGCCTCGCTCCTGACACTTACGGGCACACAGGTGCGCACAAGTGCAGCACCTTTCGCAGTGCGGGCCGCAGTTCGATGCGGCCCGCACTGATTCGTTGTCGCTGCTGAGTTCCCCGCTGCCGAGTTCCCGCACTGCTGAGTTCACGCATTGCCGAGTTCCCGCACTGCTGAGTTCCCATACTGCCGAGTTCACGCGCTGTTGCGTTCCCATACTGCTAACAGTCAAGGTGACGTGAGCGAAGGCATGCGCAGCTACCTGGCCGCACGCAGACCCACGTCACCCTGGCTGTCGGCTCGCGAAGGCTGCGACGTCTGGGCCTTCGGTTGGAGATGCCTCCGACCTCGGCAACCCCAACCACAGCCTCTCGTTCTCCGGTCGTGACAGTGAAGGTGACGTGAGCGGGAGATCCCACCCTCACGTACTCCCGATGCCCCCTGACGTCACCCTGGCTGTCAACTCACGAGGAACCCCTCACTCGCACGGGTGACAGGTACTCGCGGGACCTCCCCTGGCAGCGCCGCCAGGCGTAGCTTGGACGCATGAACGATGTGCGCGAGCAGGTGAAGGAGTTCCTCAGCTCCCGCCGAGCGAAGATCACCCCCGAACAGGCCGGCCTGCCCGCGTACGGCGGGAATCGCCGCGTCGCGGGGCTGCGTCGCGAGGAGGTCGCGATGCTCGCGGGCGTCTCGGTCGACTACTACGTGCGGCTCGAGCGCGGCAACCTTTCCGGCGCATCCGAGAGCGTGCTCGACGCGATCGCCTCGACCCTGCAGCTCGACGAGGCCGAGCGCGAGCACCTCTTCAACCTCGCCAGGGCGAGCGCACCGTCGCGCCGAGCGTCGAAGAAGCAGAGCGGCGGCGAGCTGCGTCCGGCTGTGCGCCAGATGCTCGACGCGTTCTCCGAGGCTCCCGCGTGGGTGCGCAACGACCGGCACGACGTGCTCGCGGCCAACCGTCTCGGTCGGGCGCTGTACTCCCCGGTCTTCGACGACCCGCGCCGCCCAGTGAACACGACGAGGTACATCTACCTGAACCCGGCCGCCCGCGACTTCTGGCCGGACTTCGACCGCATCGCCGCCGATGCCGCATCGATGCTGCGTATGGAGGCGGGCCGGAACCCACACGACCCCAAGCTGCACCAGCTCATCGGCGAGCTGTCGACGCAGAGCGAGCTCTTCCGCGAGATGTGGGCGGCGAAAGACGTGAAGTTCCATCGCAGCGGCGTGAAGCGCCTGAACCACCCGGTCGTCGGCCTGCTCGAGCTGAACTTCGAGTCGCTGCCCCTGCCGAGCGAGCCCGGCCTGACGATGAACGTCTACACGGCCGCGGAGGGCAGCCCGAGCGCCGACGGGTTGCGGATGCTCGCGTCCTGGGCGGCCACGGAACTCCCCGCAGGTGTGTCGCTGGCCCACCAGCAGTAGGAGCGCGATCGCGTCGCGGCACGCCTCCTGCCCGGCACCCCTCAGGCAGGAAGAGTAAGCCAGAAGCATCCGGAGTCGTCGCTTCCGGATGCGTCTGGCTCACTTTTGCGAGGCGAAGTCCGGGGGACGGAGCATCGGCGCCAGCGTTATCCCCACCCCTCGTCGCTGCTCCTCAGCCGCTAGGCCTGTGGGTACTCCTCGAGTGTCAGCAGCTCGCCCCAGACCGTCTCGGGCTCGTCCGAGTCAGGGCCCGGTCCTTCCCACAGCGCCAGGTGGCACATGAAGTTGTCGGCGGACGCGCCGTGCCAGTGCCACTCGCCGGCCGGCGTGTACACGGTGTCGCCGGGCCGCAGCTCGATGAGCTCTTCGCCCCGCGACTGCACGTACCCGTAGCCCTCGGTGACGTGCAGCGTCTGGCCAACCGCGTGGCGGTGCCAGGCCGTGTGCGCACCAGGTGTGAAGCGCACCAGGTTGAGGCGGGTGCGCGACGGCTCGGTGCCCGCGTAGTAGGCGTTGAAGTAGACGTCGCCGGTGAACCACTCGGCTGGCCCCTTGTTGGTCGGGCTCTTCGGCTGGAGTTCTGTGCTCACGAGGAGGTTCCTTTCTCGGGTTGTGGTGCGTACGGCCGCGGGGCGACTACATCTGGACGAGCACCTTGAGGGCTTCGCGTGCATCCATGGCTGCGTAGCCGGCCGGCACCTCGTCGATGCCGATCGTGCGGTCGAAGACGCGACCCGGGTTGATGTCACCGTTCAGGACCTGCTGGATGGCAGGTTCCATGTACGCGCGCACGGGAGCTGGCCCACCCGTGAGGGTGACGTTCTTGCCGAAGAGCGACCCGAAGCCGATGGGCGCTTCCTCGTACTGGGGCACGCCGACGCGCGAGATAACGCCGCCGGGACGGACGATGCCGTACGCCTGCTCGTAGGCGGGCATGTGGCCGACTGCCTCGAGCACGACGTGGCTGCCTTCGCCGTTCGTGAGGTCCATGACCTGCGCGATGCCGTCCTCGCCGCGCGCGGCGACGACGTCGGTCGCGCCGAACTCGACGCCGAGGTCGGTGCGCGAGGTGTGACGGCCCATGAGGATGATGCGCTCGGCACCGAGCTGCTTGGCCGCGAGCACCGCGGAGAGGCCGACGGCGCCGTCCCCGATCACGGTGACGGTCTTGCCCGCCTCGACGCGGCCCATGTGCGCTGCGTGGTAGCCGGTCAGGTACACGTCGGACAGGGTGAGGAGGCTGGCGGCGAGGTCTGCGTTCTCACCGCGGGCGAGCGCGTTCGCGTCGACGCCGGGCACGACGACGAGGCTTCCGTCGGCCTGCGGGATGCGCGCGAGCTCGGCCTGCAGACCGCCGATCTCTGGGCTGCCGTAGAAGCCGCCGTGGACGCACGACGTCTGCACACCCTCGCGGCAGAACACGCACGTATTGTCCTGGAACGCGAACGGGGCGATGACGAAGTCGCCGACTTTGAGGGTCGTGACGGCGGCGCCGATCGCCTCGACGATGCCGATGAGCTCGTGGCCCATCGGGGAGCCCTGCTCGCTGGCCTGCATCGAGTGATACGGATGCAGGTCCGAGCCGCAGATGCACGCCTGCGTCACCCGGACGATCGCGTCGGTCGGCTGCTTGATGGTCGGGTCGGCGACGGTCTCGACTCGGACGTCGCCTGCTGCGTACATGAACGTGGCCTTCATGGGTGCCTCTCGTTGCGCTTCCGGGAACTGCGGCGGGCCACGCCGCCCTCTCGAGAGCGCCGGCCGCCGCCGTTCCTCCATTGGATCGCTACCAGCCTGCGCCCGGAAAGGGCGGTCGTGCCAGGTACTGGCATGCCCTGCCTGGGACGGTGGGCCGACGACGCGTGTCCAACATCAGTGCAGAATCGGGCTCCAGGCGACGTTTTTGCGACTCAGGGGCTGATATTGCACTGATGTTGGACAGGCAGAGCGGGGCACGGCGCTGCGCGGCGGCGCGCCGCGACGACAACGCCGACGGCGACGGCGACGGCGACGGCGACGGCGACGGCGGCCAGCTTCCGTGTTGATGCGAGCTCCCCGGGCGCGAAGGGCGCATCCGGGCCGTCCCATCCCGGAAGATGGCCAGCGGGGGCGGGCGGACGCGGCGACTCGGGCCAGAACAGCGCCTGCCACCACGCCTACGCCTCTGCGGTGAGGCCCTCGTGGATGCGGCGGAGGTCTTCGATGAGCGAGCCGATCAGCACCCAGCTGCCGCCCTTCGGCGCTGAGACGACCAGCGGCGCGGTGAGGGCCGGCGGCTCCAGGATGAACGACTGCGGCTCCCCCGGTTCGCTCGGGATGAGGATGCGCGTGTCGTGCGCGGCCCGTCGCAGCTGCTCGGCGATGGCGATGGCCTGCGGTTCGTCGGCGAGCGTCGGCTCCCAGTGTTCGGCGACGGCGCGGGTCATGCCGGTGAGCTGCGTGACGATGGGGCGGAAGCGGTCGAGCAGCTCTTCGCATTCGACGAGCTCTTCGTGGTGCCTCGACTTCCGCGGGTTGAAGGTGAGCGACTCGAGCCCGTCGGCGATGGAGTTCTCGGCGACACCCGCCATGGGACGCAGGAGGCGCGCCTTGAGGAGCAGCTCGGTGAGGCTCGCGGGCGTCTGCGGCTGCTCGATGGCGTCGGCGAGGCGCTCGAGCGACGCGGCGATCTCGTTGCCGAGCATCGCGGTGTCACGCTGGGCCGGACCGACGAGCACTGGTGGCAGGATCACGGCGTTGATGAGCAGCCCGAAGGCGGCGCCGATGAGGGTCTCGAGGATGCGGTCGAGCGCGTACTCGGGGGTGGATGCGCCGAGCGCCAGGACGAGCATGGCGCTGATGGCGACCTGGTTGCTGGTTGTGGAGGTCATGCGCAGCAGCCAGGCGACGATCATCGCGACGACGATCGCGAGGAGGATCACCCACGACTGCGGGCCGAGGACCAGCGAGATGGCGCTCGCGACGGCGACGCCGATGACCACTCCGGCGCTTCGCTCGAGGGCCTTCGCGAACGACTGGTTGACGCTCGGCTGCACGACGAGCAGGGCGGCGACGGCCGCGAAAACTGGCAGGGGGCCAGGGATGAGCCAGCCGGCGAGCAGCCATGCGCCGACGGCGGCGATGGCGGTCTTCGCGACCTGCAGGACGGGCACGCGCTTGGTCGCCTGGATCCGGTCGAGGCCGGTGAGACGAGTGAGGGAGCGCACGTGCTCAGCGTAGGACGCCGGGCGGGGCCAACGCCCAGGCGTCGCCCAGCGGCGGGTTCAGCCCATGACCGCCGTGAAGACAACGAAGGCCAGGACGGTGATGAGGATGATCACGAAGACGAAGCTGGCACCGGCGATCAGCAGCGCGAAGGCGACGGGATGCGCTTGCCACCAGGGCACGAGGCGCGGGTCGCGGGCGCGCAGCTGCGGAGGGGTGATTGGCTCGGGGACGGAGATCCACGGCACTCCGCGGCTCGCGAGGTCGTGCATGATCGCGGTGAGCTGCTGCTGAGTCCACATCTGTCCGACGAGGATCAGCAGCCTTCGGTCGCGACCGGTGACGATGAGGTGGTGCGTGGGGGCGCCCATCAAGCCGCCGAGCGTCATCTGGTCGACCGTGACGACGCTGGTCGCCTCGGCCGCCGCGAACCGGCGTATGCGGAACATCCACCTGTGCTCGATCCAGCCGTCGCCGAACCGGATGTAGGTCTCGCGCATCGATGTGCGGGCGAGCCAGATCGAGAGCGGCACGGACCCGCCGACGAGCACGACGACGAGCATGCCGTAGCCGAAACCGAGCCAGAAATCCTGGAGGGAGAAGATGACGACGAGCGTCAGGAGGATGGGCGCGAGCATGGCCAGGCTGATCCAGGACTGCCTCATGTTCAGAGCGATGGCCCGACGCTGGGTGTCCGGGGAGAGGCGTAGCTCGTGCATCAGAAGAGCCTAGGGCGTGGGCCCGTATTGTGGGCGGATGCCAAGACGCTCGCCGGCTGCACCGCACGGGGTGGATGCGACGAACTCCGTAGTCGCCGGACCGCACGGCCAGGTCCCGGTGCGGACCTACGCCCCCGCCGACGGCAGTGCTGCGCGCTCGCCGCTTCGCCCCGTCATCTGGCTGCACGGGGGCGGCTTCTACTCTGGCGGCCTCGACCAGCCGGAGACGCACGAGGTCGCGGTTGCCCTGGCACGGGCGGGGTTCGAGGTGACGACCGTCGACTACCGGCTCGTGACCCTCGGCGGGAGAGAGCGGGCGGAGCGCAGGGGCGCACCGGTTCCGAGGAGCTCCCGCCGCCAGCGTCGGCCGGAGATCCGCTTCCCGATCCCGCTCGACGATGTGATGGCGGTCATCGACGGGGTCAGCGCACGGAGCGACGATGGGGTTGTGCTCGGCGGTGCGAGCGCCGGGGCGTGCCTCGCGGCAGCGGCGGCCTACCGCTACGAGCGTGCTGGGGCGTCGCCCCTACGCGGGCTCTTTTTCACGTACGGCACGTTCCACGCTGAGCTGCCCGAGCGCTCGCCCGAGCTGATGAGTCGTCTGCGCGGCAGCCGCCGCTACGTCCACACACCGTGGCTGATCGGTGCGATGAACCTCAACTACGCGGGCAGCGAGGAGGTCCTGCCGCGTCCCGACGCGTTCCCCGGAGGCCACGACCTGAGCGGCTTCCCGCCCTGTCTGGTGGTGGATGCGGACCGCGACGCGATGCGCGCATCCGGGTCTCTCTTCGCCCGCGAGCTCGCCGACGCAGGGGTCCAAACCGAGTATCGCGTGCTGCCCGGCAGTACGCACGCGTTCTTGAACCGGCCGCGCGACCCCGCGTTCACGCGCGGCATCGACTTGATTTCCGAGTGGATGCGCGGGCTGGGCTGAGCTGTCAGCGTGCCTTCCTCAAACCAGGCCCCTCGGCTGGCCGAGCCGGTCAGCGGCGCGGCGCGCGCGGCGGGTTCGGGGCCCGCGCAGCACCGACCCGCGTGACAAAGAGCGGCACGTCGCGGCGCGAGAGCCCGAGTCGGTAGCGCAGCTCGCCCTGCGCGAGCGACGAGTCGATGATCTCGGAGGTTGGCGCGAATGCCGCTCCGCGGGCCGTGGCCATCAGCCACAGCCGCATGAGCGCCTGGCCGGCCTCCAGCACCCGTTCCGGTGGGAGTCCGAGCGGGGAGTTGAGCACGCGGGTCACCTCTGCACCCGATCCGAGGTCGAGCAGTTTGCTGTCGGCCACCAGCACGAAGGCGGTCGCCGCGGCGGGCGCATCCTCGCCCGCCGCCGAGACCGGCACTTCGAGCAGCGCGCGGCGCCACAGCTCCCCGACCGGGGTCACGATGCGCACCGCGGCCTCGCGCAGGCGGCGATTGCGCGTGAAGGGCGACACGAGGCGCGAGGCGACCGCGGGTAACCCGAGCACCCGGTCGTTGAGCCCGTCGACGTGGTAACGCGGATGCGTGGGGTGCAGCCGCAGCCAGTGCGCGAGCTCGCGCGCAACGGCGGGATCCCGCAGAGTGTCGGCGGTGCCGAGCGAGGAGAAGTGCCGCAGGTCGTCGGCGTCGACGGGCACGAGCCGCAGCCAGTCGGGCAGCGAACTGGCGAGCTCGATCACGAGCCCCTTCGCTGGCGCGAGATCGCTGCGCACCGTCTTCCGCGACGCCAGCAGCTGTCGGTCGGAATCCGGACCTGCCGAAGATGCAGGTGCCGCGCCCCCGGCGGCCGCGCTCCTGCTGCCAGACGCATCCACCGCGGTGCCTTGGTCGTGGGCGCCGGTGCCGGTGGAGCTGCCGCTCGCGCTGGCGTTCTCGTTCGGGGTGCCGCTCCCTTGGCCGTGGGCACCGTCGTTCGGGGCTTGGCTCAGCTGGATGCGGAGCACGGGCTCGTCGCTCCTCGCGTGCACGATGGCCTCCGGGTCCGCGAGCGCGGGCAGGAGCTCGACATCGAAGTCCACTCGGTGCGCGGCCGCGCTGACGCTGAACGCTTCGAGCCACGCGCCCAGGCCGAGCAGGGTGTCACGCCCGGTTGGGTCCGAGGCCGGCAGGGTCCGCGTGCGCGCGACTCGGAGCTCGACCGCTTCTCCGTCGCCGATCATCCGCGGCGACCAGGGCTGGGTGTTGTGGGCCGATGGCGCCGACGCCGCGTCGGCGATGATCTGGTTCAGCGTGTGGATGCTGGTCATCGCTGCTCCCCTTCGTTGCTTGTGCGCGGGCCGGGCACCGCGCCCACCTGCTTCCTGTAGAACACGGTCTTGTGCAGCACCTCGCCGCCCATTCGGCTGAGCTGCCGCGCCGACGCCGGGTTGTCGTGTCCGATGTAGGTCGAGCGCAGCGCCGTGTACCCGCCTTCGATGAGCGCCTCCCCGACGGTCCGACCGAGGAGCGTGCTGATGCCGCGCCCCCGCGCTTCGGGGACGGTGCCCTGGATGGTGAGGACGGCTTCTCTCGGCTCCCGCTTCGACCGCCAGATCTCGAGCAGCTGCCTCGGGCCGATGCGGCCGGAGGAGCGCTGCACGATGCGCGTGACGTCGGGGACGCAGAGCAGGAACCCGAGCGGCTCGCGGGTCTTCGCGTCGAGCGCGAACGCCCAGATGCTGGGATCGATGATGGCGACGAGCCCGCTGGTCGCCTCGCGCATCTGGGCCGGAGAGATCTGCGTGTAGTAGGGCAGCTCGGCAAACGCGGCGTTGACCAGCTCCCGCTGGCGCGCGACGTCGCGCGGGAAGCGCAACCGCGACGCCCGCTCGATGACGACGCCGGCGGCGGCGAGCTCCGCATCGGTGGGGGCAGTGAAGGCGTCGCCCTCGATCTGTCCGAGGCGCCCCTGCTCGAGGCGCGCGATCCAGGTCGCCGACTCGTTCCAGGTCGTGAAGCCGAGCCGCTCGTAGGCGGCGGGCACCCAGTCGGGGTTCCAGGCGCCCTCCACGAAGCCCCGCTCGCCGAAGCCGCTCGTGATGACGCCGCCCACCTGGTTCGGGAGCAGAGTGACGGGGCCGAGGAGTTCCCGCCGCCCGACCTTCCTGGCACGCCCCTCGAGGGCGGTGATGATCGCACCGAGCGCCTCCGCATCGGCGGCCGCGACGGCTCCGAACAGCTGCAGACTCGAGTCGAGCTTCGCGTCCAACGCGGCGCTCGTGTGCGCGACCGTTCGGGCGACCGGCTCGCCGCCCCGGTAGGCGATGAGCAGCTCGACCGTCGACTCGTGCGCCCCCTTGCCCTTCCACCAGGAACGGAGCGTCGACTCGAGCACTGGCACCTCGCGGCTCGGGTTGGACACACGTCCCGGCAGCTCGACGAACTCCAGGAACTCGAGCTCGGACTCCACGCGCTTCACCTCGATGGTGTGCTGGCGCGCGGACCGGTCGGCACTGCCTGTCACAGCGGGAGTGCGGGCACGGGCTGCGTCGGCCCCCGGCCCCGCCGAGTCAGCCGCCTGCGTCGCGCCACCCTCGACGCTCGCCAGTTCCTCCTCGCTGGCGAAGAGGCGGATGAACCCGGCGTCGGCGTTCTTCGTGTCCTTCACGATCCACTGCATGAGGTGGCGGTGCTCGGGCATCCTGGCGAAGCGGATGAGGGCGTCGCGCGTCGAGAAGTTCGCGAGGGTCCCGAGCGTCCATGGCGCCTCCCAGTAGATGCCGTGCCAGCAGTAGTCGGGCATCCGTCGCATCTTGCCGGTCATCTGCCCCCAGATGCGACCCGTCACGGCCCAGGCGAGGGGGGTCGTGTAGCGGGTTGCACCGACGAACATCGATGCAGTGTCGAAGATCGTGTGCGACGCCGGCGGGATGGGGGTGGTCAGCTTCTTCGGCTTGCGCGTGGGCTCGGCGACGAGCGGCGGAATGCGACCCTGTTCCCGTTCCTTTGTGACCGGCGCGAAGTGCGGGTTGTGCGCCATCTCGCCGGGCGGCGGCTCGGGGTCAGCCCGCCAGATGCCGTTCGAGTAGCCGCGGGCCTCTGCGAGCAGCAGCTTCGTGCGTCCCCGATGCGAGGCGGCGACCTCCCGCGCTCGCTCGATGCTCTCGAAGAGCAGGAGCTCACCGACGACTCGTCGGTCGCGGAAGCGCTGCCGCCAGATCACGCCGTCGTGGTCGGCGCTGCGCCCCTCGACGATGACGAGCGCCTCGGCCCGTCCTTGAATGGGCGCCTTCGAGAAGTCTGTCGTGAACACGGCCTACTCGGCGTTCTTGACGACGTAGACGTTCTTGATCTTCGCGTTGCCTCCCGTGAACGGCCCCGTGCCGAAGGGATGCACCTCGATGCGGAGGTCGCCCGTCGACGGGTCCTCGTCGAGCGACTGCGCGAAGTCGCGCGAGACCGAGGCCAGGTGCTCGACGATGCCGAGCCTGGTCGTCTCGCTGAGCTTCGCGACCTCGTCGTCGGTCAGCATCGCTCCGTCGCGCAGCTGGAGGTGCACGACGGGCCGCTGCTCGTGCCCGTCGAGTTCGAGCAGGCCGAGCTTGAACGACTCGATGTCGCCGGCGTGCGGGTTGTCGCGGTAGAGCCCGTTCTCGATGTCGATCGGGTACAGGTTGGCCCCCATGTAGGAGATCGTCGAGTCCTTCCGACCGAAGAGCAAGAGGAACGGCAGCTTCATCCGCTGCACCGCGAACGCCCGGTGGAATGCCCTCGACAGCGCCGGGTCGAGCTCGGCGATCTTCTCTCGCACCTCGGGGAACGAGAGGATCTTCGCCTCGTCGCCGATGTTGTAGCGCAGCTTCGGGCTGAGCACCGCGGAGGAGTTCAGCGTCACGACGAGCTCGTTGTCGTCGTTGGTCTCGAGGTAGGTCTCGAGCGGGTTGTACTGGAAGACCATCGGGATGCGCGACTCATCTTCGCCGAGGAGGGCCCGCCGCAGCCGCTCGTCGGCGAACAACGCGCGGCGCAGCCACACGCACGCATCCGACTCCCCGGCCATGCCGATCGTGAGGTCGGAGGCCCCGTACCCCGAGTAGACGCGGCCGAAGCGCTCCTCGAGGTAGTCGCGCAGGCCCTCCGTCATCGCCTCCCCGCCGACGAAGCCGTTGAGGCGGTGCTTCGACCAGTCGAACCACTCCTCGCCGTCGAGCCGGTCGCGGAGGTGCTTCAGGAAGGGCGGGTAGGCGCTCACCAGGTACTGGTACTTCGGCCCGAAGTGGCGGATGGTGTCGACGATCTTGTCGATGTCTGGACCGGTGTTCTTCACCATGGAGATCTTCGAGAGCGCATGCCCGGTATTGGTGCCGGTCGCCCAGGCGCCCATCGAGAAGGCGTTGATGCCGAAGAGCTTCTTCGTGCCGAACAGCAGCGTGATGTATCCCGCCACGTTGTTGTGGATGGTCTTGAGCTCGTGCCGACCGCGGATCCAGTTGAAGGGTGACCCGCTCGACCCGCTCGATTCGTCGACGACCGTGCCGATCGTGTCGATCTCGCCGCCCCAGCAGCGCTCGTCTTCCGTGTAGCGCTTGACGTAGTCGTCCTTGTTCGTCTCCGGGTAGCTCGAGAGCTGCCACCACCGGAACCTGAAGTCGTTCTCGTGCAGCCACCGCTGGTAGGCGGGCACGTCGAGGTTCGCGCGCTGGCAGATCATCCACGCGTTGAACTTCGCGAAGTCGCCCATCACGGGCACGTAGTGGCGGGCGGTCCACCGCCAGACGGCCGGGTGCAGGTGGTACAGGTCGTAGGTCTTCGTGAGCGCCCCAGACCCGAGCCGGAGGAGGGACTGCCGGAGCTTCGACGCACGCTGCAGACCGGCTGGTCCCGGCGCCGCCGTGCTGCCTGATCTCGCTTCCCGGACATCGAGCTGCTGAGTCACGTCGCTCCCCCGTTCACGTCTTCCCTGAAGTGTGCGCATAGCTAAGCACGAGCCACGGACATTCGGCCTGGGATCTCCGCCATAGCTCAGACATAGCTGCGCCATAGCCCCCTGCCTGATGAGCAACCGAGGCTGTCCGAAGTTCCGTGAAACAGACCAGGAGAGCCACCATGATCAAGATCCCCGAGCCCGACCTCACGCCGGACGGCCCCGCCTACGAAGGCAGGCTCCTCGACCGCGCAGACGAGGAGGTCGTCGACCAGGGCGTCGCGTTCGACCTCGGCACGCTCATGTCGCGGCGGGGACTGCTCAGCATCTTCGGCGTCGGAGTCGGGACGGTCGCACTCGCCGCCTGCGCGCCGACGAGATCAGGCGCCTCAAGCACGGCCACCGCCAGCGCCACCCCATCCGCGAGCGCCACAGCGACGGCAGGCTCCCTGCCAGCGAGCGAGATCCCCGACGAGACGGCCGGCCCCTACCCCGGCGATGGCTCGAACGGTGCCGACGTGCTCGAGCAGTCCGGGGTCGTGCGCAGCGACATCCGCACGAGCATCGGCAGCACCATGGCCGCGGCCGGCGTGCCCATGACCCTCACCCTGACGGTGCTCGACATGGCGAACGGCGACCGGCCCTTCGAGGACGTCGCCGTGTACGTCTGGCACTGCGACGCGACCGGCGGCTACTCCATGTACTCGGAGGGTATCGAGAACGAGACGTTCCTGCGCGGCGTGCAGGTCGCCGACGGTTCTGGCAGCGTCACCTTCACCTCGATCTTCCCCGCCTGCTACACGGGGCGATGGCCGCCCATCCACTTCGAGGTGTACCCCACGATCGACGACATCACCGAGTCGACGAACGCCATCTCGACCTCGCAGGTCGCCCTGCCCGAGTACGCCTCGAGCGCCGTCTACGCGCTCGCCGGCTACGAGGGATCCGCGTCCAACCTGGCGCAGGTCAGCCTCGACTCCGACAACGTGTTCGGCGACGACGGCGGTGCGCTGCAGCTCGCGACGGTCACGGGCGATGCGACAAGCGGTTACAACGTCGCACTCACCGTGCGCGTCGACACCGCGACCGCCCCGACCGCGGGAGCCGCGCCGTCAGGCGGCGGGGGCGCAGGTGGGCCTGGCGGTTCCGGCGGCCCCGGAAACTCTGGAGGCCCCGGCAGCTGAGCCCCGCGCATCCCATCTGGCGGAGCACTTCAAGCGCCCGCGACCCCGACAGACCCACAGAAAGGAAGGCGACCATCATGCTCGCGAACCTCACGGGCTGGCACGGCATCGCCGTGCTCGCCATCATCGTGCTCATCTTCGGCGCATCGAAGCTGCCGGCCCTCGCGAAGAGCGTCGGTCAGTCGATGCGCATCCTCAAGACGGAGGTGCGCGACCTCGACACGGAGCTGACGCCAGAGGCCGGCGGTGCGGACGGTTCAGCCCCGCGCGGGCGCTGAGACCCTCGTGACGACAGGATGCGCCGGTCGGCCGAATCCCTCACGCTCGCCCGCAGAGCCTCGCCCGCGCATCCGCCGCCCTCACACCCCAGTCGCCGCGAGCCGATCCACCGCCGCCTTCAGGTACGCGGACGTCGCGCTGCCCTCGACCGCGGCGACCTCCTGCGGGGTGCCCTGCGCGACGATCTCGCCGCCCTCATCCCCCGCGCCCGGCCCCATGTCGACGACCCAGTCGGCCCCCGCGACGACGCGCATGTCGTGCTCGACCATGACGACGGTGTTCCCCAGGTCGACGAGGTCGTGCAGGTGCCCGAGCAGGCGATCGGAGTCGGCGGGGTGGAGCCCGGATGTCGGCTCGTCGAGCAGGTAGAGCGTGTCCCCCTGCTGCGCGCGGCGCAGCTCCGAGGCGAGCTTCACCCGCTGCGCCTCCCCTCCCGACAGCTCAGGCGCGGGCTGGCCGAGCGAGACGTAGCCGAGGCCCACATCCGCGAGGGCGTCCAGGTGCTGGAGCACGTCGGCGCGACCGGCGAACTTCTCTCGCGCCGCGGTAACGCTCAGGTCGAGCACGTCGGCGATCGAGGAGCCCTCGAACTCGACCTCCAGCGTCTCGGCGTTGTAGCGCCTGCCGCCGCAGGTCGAGCAGGGCGCCTGCACCGTGGGCAGGAAGAGCAGCTCGACCTCCATCGTGCCCTCGCCCTTGCAGGTCGGGCACCTGCCGCTTGGCAGATTGAACGAGAAACGGCTGGCGCTGTAGCGGCGCCGCTTCGCCTCATCCGTCGACGCGAACAGCGAGCGGATGCGGTCGAACAGCCCCGTGTACGTCGCGACGTTCGAGCGCGAGGTGCGGCCGATGGGCGCCTGGCTGACCTGCACGATCCGCTTGAGTCGGTCGGCTGGCCCGACGGCCCGACCCTGTGTCGCCGACGCTTCGATGGCGAGCATCGGGTCGTTGCGGTCCGGCTCGTCGGTGGCGGTCGTCTCGCCGACCTCGCTGGCGAGACTCGCGCGCAGCAGGTCGGGGAGCGCCTGGTTGACGAGCGTCGTCTTGCCCGACCCCGAGACACCGGTGACCGCGGTCAGGCAGCCGAGCGGGAACTCCACCGAGAGGCCGCGGATGTTGTTGCGCACGACCCCGTCGAGGGCGACGCGCTGGTCGCGGGGCCGCGGCGCGCGGATCGTCGGCCTGGGAGAGTCGGGGCCGTCGAACAGGTAGCGACGCGTCACCGATTCCTCGGCGCCGCGCAGGCCGTCGAGGCCCCCGGAGTAGACGATGCGGCCGCCGGTAGCGCCGGCCCCCGGGCCGATGTCGACGATCCAGTCGGCCTCGCGGATGACGTCGAGCGAATGCTCGACGTAGAAGACGGTGTTGCCGCGGTCCCGGAGGCCCCGAAGGATTCCCAGCAGCGCCTCGGTGTCCGCGGGGTGCAGGCCGGCCGAGGGCTCGTCGAGCACGAAGACGACGCCGAAGAGCCCGGCGAGGAGCTGGTTGGCGAGGCGCAGCCGCTGGAGCTCGCCGCCGGACAGCGTGCCGGTCTGCCGGTCGAGGGAGAGGTAGCCGAGCCCGAGGTCCGAGAGCGGCGCGAGGCGAGCGCAGAGCTCGCCCGCCAGGCGTCGGGCGGCGAGCACCTGCTCCGGCGCCAGCGCTGCTCCCCGCGAGCGCTCCCACTCGGGGCCTAGCACCTGCTTCATGAGTGCGGCCAGCTCACGAAGCGGCATCGCCGCGATCTGCGTGATGTCGCGCCCCTCGAACGTCACTGCGAGCGCATCCGGCTTCAGCCTCGTTCCGCGACAGTCTGGGCAGATCACGCTCTCCATGAACGCGGCGGCCTTCTCGCGCATCCGCTCGCTCTTCGAGTTCGCGAATGTGTCGAGCACGTACCGCTTCACGCCGACGAACGTGCTCATATAGGAGGGCTCGTCTCCCGCCGCGACAGCCGCGCGCACCTGCGCCGGCGACCTGCCCGTGAACACCGGCACCTGCGGCTTCTCGGTCGTGTGCAGCAGCCAGGACCGCTGCTGGGCGGGCACCTCGCGCCACGGGATGTCGATGTCGTAGCCGAGCGAGACGAGGCTGTCGCGCAGCTGCTTGCCGTGCCAGGCCGTCGGCCAGGCGGCGATCGCCCCATCGCGGATGCTGAGCGACGCATCTGGGACCATGAGCGATTCCGGCACCTCGTAGACACGGCCGAGACCGTGGCAGTTCGGGCAGGCACCCTGCACGGTGTTCGCCGAGAAGTCCTCCGCGAGCAGCATGGGCGCGCCCGCCGGGTACTCGCCCACCCTCGAGAAGAGCATCCGCACGACGTTCGCGATCGTGGAGGTGCTGCCGACCGTCGAGCGCGCACTGCCACCGCCCCGCTGCTGCGGGAGCGCGACCGCCGGCGGCAGGCCCTCGACCGAGTCGACGTCGGGTGGGGAGACCTGGTTCATCAGGCGGCGCGCGTACGGGGCGACCGACTCGAAGTAGCGCCGCTGCGCCTCCGCGTACAGCGTGCCGAAGGCGAGCGAGCTCTTCCCCGAACCGGAGACGCCCGTGAATGCGACCAGCGCGTTCCTCGGGATGTCCACGTTCACGCCGCGAAGGTTGTGCTCGCGCGCGCCCCGCACGACCACTCGATCCGGTGCCCCAGCTGACATCTGTCCCTCGGCGAAAACCATCGACCCAGCATGACGGCCGTGCGTGCGCCGAAACTGGGCGCCCTTCAGGTAACGCAAGGTTACGCAGAGCTACGACGGGGGCGAACGGAGTAGAAATGTCTCGTTGTCCGAACATATGACAGCTCCAACCTGGACAAAGGAGTTCCCATGACAGACCAGACCGCCACCAGCCCCCGCACCATCGGGGTCGGCCTCATCAGCGTCGGCTGGATGGGCCGCCTCCACTCGCGCGCCTACCGCGCCGTGCCAGACCACTTCCCAGAGCTCGGCATCAAGACGCGCCTCGTCGTCGCCGCCGACCCCGTGCCAGAGGCGCGCGCGCAGGCCGAGGAGCGCCTCGGCTTCGAGCGCACCGTCGCCGACTACCACGAGGTGCTCGCCGACCCCGAGGTCGACGTCGTCTCGATCTGCTCGCCCAACTTCCTCCACGCCGAGATGGCGATCGCGGCCGCCGAAGCAGGCAAGCCGTTCTGGATCGAGAAGCCCATGGGGCGCTACGCGTCCGACTCGCGGCGCATCGCATCCGCAGTGGATGCAGCCGGCATCGTCACCGCCGTCGGGTTCAACTACCGCAACGCCCCCGCGATCGCGCACATGAAGCAGCTCATCGAAGAGGGCGCGATCGGCCGGGTCACGAACGTGCGCGGCGCGCTCCTCGCCGACTACTCATCCGACGCCCTCGCGCCGCTCACGTGGCGGTTCAAACGCGAACGTGCCGGCTCTGGCGTGCTCGGAGACCTCCTCTCGCACGGCCTCGACCTCGCCCAGCACGTCGTCGGCCGCATCGGCAGCGTCTCCGCGACGGCGGAGACGTTCATCACCGAGCGTCCCGCGCCGGGCACGGGCATCGTCGACCGTTCGGCGCCGGGTACGGGCGAGCTGAAGCCCGTCGAGAACGAGGACTACGCGGCACTGCTCATGCGCTTCGACAACGGCGCCATCGGCATCATGGACTCCAGCCGCATCATGCGCGGGCCCCGCGCCGAGTACGCCCTCGAGGTCTACGGCACGAACGGTTCGCTGCGGTGGGACTTCCAGCGCCTCAACGAGCTCGAGGTCTGCCTCGACTCATCGAACCCCTACGGCTACACGACCGTCTACATGTCCCCCGGCCACGGCGAGTTCCACCGCTTCCAGCCGGGCGGCGGAACCGGCATGGGCTTCGACGACCTCAAGACGATCGAGGCCGCCCGCTTCCTGGAGAGCGTCGTCACCGGCAAGCAGGTCGCGCCGTCGGTCGCCGATGGGCTCGTCGCCGCGCAGATCGTCGAGGCCGCAGAGGCCTCCATCGAAGACGGCCGCTGGCACGACGTCCCGGCCCGCGCGTAACTGCGGCTGCCGGCTCCCGACTCCCGGCTGCCGACTCGGGCTGGCGAACTCGCTTCGTTGCGGGAAGGTTGCCAGCACGTAGCGACTTTCCCATCCCGAGACGAGCAGCACACACCAGTGCGCGCAGGGCCGGACGGGTCGCGAATCGACTACCAGCCCCGGGATGGGTTCCACGCTTCGGCCCGATTGGCGCATCTCGGGATGGGTTCCGCGCTTCGGGATGGATTGCAACGCATCTGCATGCGTGCAACCCACCCCGAAACCCCGCGGCACTACTCCGACGAGTCTCGGGCTGGCGACGTCACGAATCTCGGGCTGGGGAACTCAC
Source organism: Pseudoclavibacter sp. JSM 162008 (assembly GCF_041366455.1). Classification (NCBI taxonomy): domain Bacteria; kingdom Bacillati; phylum Actinomycetota; class Actinomycetes; order Micrococcales; family Microbacteriaceae; genus Pseudoclavibacter; species Pseudoclavibacter sp. JSM 162008. Next base: position 17,341 of record NZ_JBEWYX010000001.1, on the reverse strand, counting down.
TTCGTTGCGGGAAGGTTCCCATCACGAGGCGAGTTCTCCAGCCCGAGGCTTCAGTCTGGCCGAGAGCGTCGGCCGCGGCGGCCGCGCCGCCGCTAGAAGGTCGTCGCGTCGATCACGAAGCGGTAGCGGACGTCAGACTTCAGGACCCGCTCGTAGGCCTCGTTGATCTGGGCCGCTTCGATGAGCTCGACCTCGGGTGCGATGTCGTGCTCGGCGCAGAAGTCGAGCATCTCCTGCGTCTCGCGGATGCTGCCGATCGTCGACCCCGCGAAGGAGCGGCGGTTGTTGAACAGCGTGAACGCGGTCACGGGGATGGGCTGGGCTGGTGCGCCGACGTAGACCATGGTGCCGTCGAGCGTCAGCAGGTTCAGGTACTGGTCGATGTCAAGGTTCGCGCTGACCGTGTTGATGATGAGGTCGAACGTGTTCCGCAGCTCGGAGAACGTGGCCTCGTCGCTCGTCGCGTAGTAGTGCTTGGCGCCGAAGCGCAGCCCGTCTTCCTGCTTGCTGAGGGTCTGCGAGAGCACGGTCACCTCGGCGCCCATGGCGACGGCGATCTTCACGGCCATGTGGCCGAGGCCGCCCATGCCGACGACGGCGACCTTCTTGCCTGGGCCCGCCTGCCAGTGCGCGAGGGGCGAATAGGTGGTGACGCCGGCGCAGAGCAGCGGCGCGGCCTTCTCGTAGGGGATGCTCTCGGGAACGCTGAGCACGAAGTCGGCGTCGACGACCACGTTCGTGGCGTAGCCGCCCTGCGTGATGCTGCCGTCGCGGTCCTTGCCGCCGTACGTCATGACGTTGCCGTTGGTGCAGTACTGCTCGGAGCCGGCCTTGCAGTTGTCGCACTCGCGGCAGGAGTTGACCATGCAGCCGACGCCGACACGGTCGCCGACCTTGTGCTTGGTGACGCCGCTTCCGACTTCGGCGACGGTTCCGACGATCTCGTGGCCGGGGGCGAGCGGGTACGGCACCTTGCCCCATTCGCCGCGCACCGTGTGGATGTCGGAGTGGCAGATGCCGGAGTAGGCGATGTCGATGAGCACGTCGTTCTCTCCGACGGCGCGGCGCTCGATGGTGGTGGGCTCGAGCGGCTCGGTTGCTGAGGGGGCGGCGTATGCCTTCGCGGTCGTCATTCGTGCTCCTTCGGGTTGTGCTTGGAGGTCGTTCGCTCGCCTGCTCCGGTTCTCAGAGCGCGGCGGGACCGAGGAGACTCTATGCCTCGCCTCCGACAGTCATTCTCCGCGGGCGCTCAGGTCGCCTCGTTTGAGGGCGACGTTGGGATGCGGACGGGCGGAAGGCGCGGGAGGTGCGGCGGCTTCGGCGTCCGCCTGCCCTGCATCCACGACTTCGTCGACCGAGACGATGCGCAGCATGCCCGTCTCGAGGCCGACGGCGACCTCGTCGGGGATCATGTAGAGCGCGCGCGTCTCCGGGCCTGCGCTCGCGGTGCCGCGGAACTGCCGCTTCGACATGACCATCGCTTCCGGCGTCGCGGTGCGGCGGCGACGGCGGGTCCTGAACTGGCGGGCGAGGAAGCGGCCGAGGGTGACGCCGCCTGCGATGCCGATGCCGATGGAGCCGGCCTGCACGAGTCGCAGCACGCCGTCGTCGGAGGTGTCGCTCGAGGTGATGTCGAGCATGCCCTGGTAGATGGCGAGGCCTGGCAGGAGCGGCACGGTGCCGCAGACCGTCGTGATGGTGGCGGGGATGTGCAGCTTGCGGGAGAGGCCTTCGCCCAGGATGCCGATGATCAGCGCTGGCACGGCGGTCGCGACGAGCGGCTCGGTGCCTGCGGTGACGAGGACGTCGTAGCCGAGGTAGGCGATGCCGCCGAAGATCATGACGACGAGGGCGGTGCGCATGGTCGCGTAGGAGGCGAGCGCCCAGGCGGCGGCCGCGATGGCGGCGCCGATGACCTGCACGGCCGACGGCCACGGCTGCACGGATCGTTCGACGAGGCGCAGGTCGATGCCGAGTCCGCGGGCCACGTCGAGCACGATGGCGATGCCGACGATGAGGCCGAGCGTGAGCAGCACCACTTCGAGGAGCCTGCCCATGGCGGTGATGGGGAATCCGTTGATGGCATCGTCGGCGGCGCCGACGAACGACATCCCGGCGAGCAGCACGACCAGGCCGGATGCGACGACCAGCGCGGGCGGGAGGGCGGCGAACTCGACGGGGAGCACGGGGAGCGCCGCGAGGAGGCCGACGGCGACGCCGGTGGCGATCGCGGCGCCGGCGATCTGGAGGAAGAAGGCGGGCAGGCCCCAGCGGCCGAGGGCCTGCAGCACGAGGTCCACGACCACCGTCGTGGCGGCGGAGAGGAGGCAGACGAGGGGTCCGCCGCCGAGGAGGAAGCCGACGCCTCCCGCCATGAGCGCAAGCCAGAGGGTGACCATGGAGCGGCGGAAGCGCTGCGGGGCGACGAGGATCTCGTCGAGGCGCTGGTGGAACGACTCGAGCTGGTTGAGTGCTTCCTCGAGCTTGGCCGGGTCGTCGATCGTCTCGGCGACGTCGATGTCGTTCGGGTCGGCGGCGATCTCGCGCGACAGCTCCATGACGCGCGTGAGGCGGTCGTAGTCGGGGAGGCGGCTGTTGACGACGCGCAGCAGGCTGATGCCGGCCCCGTCGTTGACGCCGTCGTGGACGACGAGAATCGACGTGAACGTGAGGTCGATCTGGCAGTCGACGCCGAAGGCCTTCGTGGTTCGGCGGATGGCGTCGGTCACGTCGGTCGCCGACGCGCCGAGGGCGAGCATCGTCTCGCCGACGCGCACGGCCAGTTCGAGGACTTCGCGGATGCTGCGTTCGGCGAGGAGGGCACGCTGCGCGCGGCGCCCCACAGTCGTCGACGGGGTCTTGCCGCCGACCTTTCTGGCCAGGTTGTCGAAGAAGTTCTTACCGCGCACGGCGGGAGTCTAGTTGCGGGATGGGGTCCGCGTCAGCGCCCTGTGACGATGTGCACGAGGCCTCTCAGCGCAGCGCCGAGCGGTTCGACTTCCTCGGCGGTGTTGTGGACGTGGAAGGAGAGTCGCAAGTTACCGGCGCGGTTCGCGGCCATGACGTCGAGCCGCTCGAGCGTGTCCCTGATCTCGTCCGCAGCTCCCTCGACGGGGGCGAGGGCGAGGATCGCGGAGCGTGCATCCGGGAGCCCCGCCGCAGACGCGAACGCGGCGCTCACTTCGAGCGCGTGCGCCTCCAGTTCGGGCGCCCCGATGCTGAGCAGGAAGTCGAGCGAGGCCTCCGTACCGACCCACGCGTGCCATGCGGGCGAGACGTCGAAGCGGCGTGCGTCGGCGGCGAGCCGGAGCGGTAGCCCGTAGATGCTCGACCAGGGGTCTTCGCCCGCGTACCAGTTCGCGGCGAGGGGGCGGATGCGCTCGTGCAGTTCCGGGGTGAGCGTCAGGAACGCGGTGCCGCGTGGGCAGAGCAGCCACTTGTAGGCGGCGCACACGGTCGCATCGAACCGGCTCGCGTCGACGTCCTTCCACCCGGCGGACTGCGTGAGGTCGATGAGGGTGCGTGCGCCGTGCCGCTTAGCGGCGGCTTCGATGGCGTCGAGGTCGGCGACGGCGCCGGCGCGCGACTGCACGGCCGACACGACAACCCACGCCGTCTCCGGTCCGATTTCCTCCGCGATGCGGTGCACGGGCACTTCGCGCAGGCGCAGCCCCCGGTCGGCGTGGGCCGCGAACGGGAAGCTGATGCTTGTGAAGTCGTTCTCCGCGAAGAGCACCTCGGCGCCATCGGGCACGGATGCGGCGATGAGCCCGACGAGGGGTGAGACCTGGTTGCCGATCGCCACCCACGGGGCGGGCACGTGCACGAGCTCCGCGTAGAGCTGCCGCGACCGACTGACCGTGGTGTCGTAGTCGTTCGCCTGCCTGCGCCCCGCACTCCAGCCGACCAGTTCACGCGTCAAGGCGTCCGTCGTCGCCTGCGGCGGCAGACCCATCGACGCGGTGTTCAGGTAGAGGGGTTCCGCCGAGAAGGCGGATGCGTGGATCCAGGACATGAGGTCAGGCTAGCCACCTGAGCGTTGCAGCGGCTGTTGACCGTGCTTCCTTCGTCCGCGCACGACCAATACGTTGATGCCATGACCATCCCCTTGCGGAAAGAACCATGACCATCCCCTTGCGGAAAGAACGGGAACCTGCGCTCGCGAAAGCGGCCAGCGCAACGCTCGCGTGCCTTGCGCTGCTCACCGGATGCGCCTCCGACTCGGTCGTGAAACTGCCACTTCCGACCCCCCTCGAGGGCCTCCCTGTACCGGCGACGTATGAGCTGGAGCCCGTCGCGCCACGCTTGGCGACTAATGCGGATCTGGAGGAAGCCCGAAGCCTGTGGGCGGAGGGTTATGAGACGGAGCGCGAGCAACTGGGGATCCCGCACAGGGCGGTTTTCCTCGACGAAGGCGGCACGATGTTCCGTATCGTCCGGATCAGCTCCCCCGACCTCCAGTGCGGGACCGCCCCGCTCACCTTGGAGGTAGTCGGTGACGAGGCGATGCGCATCACCATCGGCACAGCGCCGGGAGGCGGCGGCAATTGCCTGGCCATCGGCCACATGGTCGTCGACGAGCTCGAGCTCCCCCGCGAAGTCACGGGCCGACCGATTTCTGTGGAGCTGGTCGACAACATTCCATCGCCCGGGCTCTACCTGATGGCACAGTGAGCTTCCCAGAGCGTGGTCGCATCCTCGCCGTGAGATCGTGGACCCATGAAACTCGCCGAAGCGCTCCTGGAGCGCGCCGACCTGCAGAAGCGCATCGAGTCGTTGCAGGCTCGCATCGTCGCGAACGCCTCCTATCAGGAGGGCGAGCAGCCGACGGAAGACGCCGCCGAGCTCCTCGACGAGTGCGCGACGCGCCTGCTGCAGCTTGAGCGACTCGTCACATCGATCAACATCACGAATGCCTCCGCGCCGACGGATGACGGGCGCACGATAACGGCCCTCCTCGCGGCGCGCGAGACGCTGCGCAGTCAGCACAGCATCCTGGTTCGGGCGGCGGATGCGGCGGCGGGGTCGTGGGGGCAGCGGCAGATGCGCAGCGAGCTGCGGCAGATGTCGGCCCTGCCTGTGCGCGACGTGCGAGCCAAGGCGGACGGTTTCGCTCAGGCGCTGCGCGAGCTCGATGTCGTCATCCAACGCACGAACTGGGAGGTCGAGCTCCTCGAGGCCTGAGGCCCGAGGACCAGCATGCGAACGAAGACGCGGTGAGTCGGTAGGCGAACGGCGCGAGCACACACCGAGGGCTGGCGGTTTCCAGTCCACCTGTCGACGCGGTGGGCAGCGTCACGGCTTCGGCCGTCACACTTCAGCCCAGCACCCCTCACCGGGAACCGCGCACGCAGGACACCTCATCACCATGTGCTGGCCGGACGCCGAGGGCGGGATCGGGGACCTCACCGCGTCTGGCCGGAGCAACGGCGCCTCAGACCTGCGTGCCTGACTGCACGGAGACAGCGAACCACTGCCCGTAGCCGTCTTGAGCGAACGTGAGGGTGGAGCCTCGCTCGACGACCGTCGTGTCGTGCGTCCCGCACATGGACACGTCTTGCGTGTTGTAGGACACCCCCGGACGCACCTTGCCGTCGATGACCGGCAGCAGGGCGATCGGGCCGTCGGTGTTGAGCCCGGGCAGGTGGCGGTCGCCGATGCGGAACAGGTTGCGGTCGATGCCGGAGTCCGCGGCGAGCGTGTCCACGTTGCGGTACGGGCAGCCGAGCACAAACGCGGATGCGTCGTCGGGGAGCAGCTCGTCGATCTCCATCGTGGCCGAGAGCTCGTTCACCGAGAGGTGGTCGAGCAGCCGCACGGGCTCGGGCGTCGCGCACGCCGAGAGCGATGTCGCGGCGAGCACGCTGAGGGCGGCGAAGGCGACGGCTCGACGGGGGTGCACGTCATCGACCCTAGGCGTTGGACCGGGTCGAACGCGTCATCCGAAGTGGTGAACCTGGTCATCCCGAAGATGGATGCGGGGCGGACGGACCGCGTGCGCGCGCACTCACGCACGAGCGGACCGCGCCGGGGCGCTCGCGATCGCGTGCGAGATGGGTGCTGGGACGAGGGCGCGCGCTTCGAGCAGCTCGGCCCGGTGCGCCCCGCAGGTTGCGCATTCGCTGTAGATCACCGTGCCGAGCGAGGTCGAGTGGCGCGATGCCGTCGTCCAGCCGTGCTCGACGCAGCCCATTGCGGATGCGCGGGAGTCCTGGCGAAGGCGGGAGTCCTGGCGGGCGGGGCGGGCCGAGTTCGGGAGTCGGATGGGGCGTGTTGCGGAGTCGCCTGCGGGGGTCAGCTTCTTCATACCCTCGAGCCTGGTGTAATAGCCTTGTGCATCTCAACCCTTACGGTGAATACGCGGTCGAACTCGCCGCATCCCTCGCCAACGACTGGCCAGCGGACCGCCCTGCCCTGCTCGCCCGAACTGGCGAACACGGCATGACGATGCCGTTCCCACCCGAGGCCGAAGACCACACTCGCACACGCGCGGTGGTCGACGACTGGCTGAGGGTCGTGGATGCGCCCACCGACGAGCAGCGCGCTGACGTCCTGAACACCCTCATGGCATCCGCGACCGCCTACCCTCGCCTCACGAACCACGACAACGAGGGATGGCACCTCCACTACCGAGACTGGGACATGTCGCTGCCCGAGATCCTGCTCGCGGTGATCACCGTGGGCACGGCACTGCACCTCACCACGCGCGGGATGCACCGCCTGCGCAGGTGCGCGGCCGGCTTGGACGCCGGCGACGAGTGCAGGAACGTGGTCGTCGACACGACCCGCAACGGGCGCCAGCGGTACTGCTCGGTGCGATGCGCGAACCGGGCCGCCGTTCGCCGGCACCGGGCCCGCGAGCGTGCGTGATGGGGCAACCGGTGCGACCGGCAGGCGGGATGCGCGCGCCCGGTTACGCCCTGGTCGCCGCGAGTCCCCGCTCGAGGTCGGCGAGGATGTCGTCGATCCCCTCGATGCCGATGGAGAGGCGGATGAGCCCTGGCGTCACCCCGGCCTCGTCGCGCTGCTCCTGCGAGGAGCGCTTGAAGATCGTCGACTGCATGTGCAGCGCGAGCGTCCGCACGTCGCCGATGTGCGTCATGTGGCTGACCAGCTCGAGGGCCTCAACGAACTTCCGCGCTGCTTCCGGCCCACCTGGCAGGTCGAACGAGACGACCGAGCCGGCCCCATCGGGGAGGTACTTCTGCGCGAGCTCGTAGTATGCGTTCGACGGCAGGCCCGAGTAGTCGACCGAGCCGACCTCGGGTCGCGCCTCGAGCCACTCCGCGACGCGTTGCGCGTTCTCGACGTGCCGTTCCATGCGCAGCGACAGCGTCTCGATGCCGTGCAGCAGCAGGAACGTGCTCGTGGGCGGCACCGTGGGGCCGTAGTCGAGCACCGTCACCGACTTCACGTAGCTGATGAACGTGTCGGCGCCGTATCGCTCGATGAACGACGGCGCCCCCTCGAAGGAGCCTTTCGTGAAGTGCGGGAACCGTTCCGAGTTCGCCGCCCAGTCGAACTTGCCGGCGTCGACGATGACGCCCCCGATGACGGAGCCGTGGCCTGACAGCCACTTCGACGTCGAGTGGATCACGATGTCGGCGCCCCACTCGATGGGCCGACACAGGTAGGGCGTCGCGACCGTGTTGTCGACGATGAGCGGAACGCCAGCCTTCGCCGCGACACGGCCGAGGAGCTCGAGGTCGACGACGTCGTTCTTGGGGTTGGGGATCGACTCGGTGTAGACGGCGCGCGTCTCCGGACGCACCCGGGCGAGCCAGTCCTCCTCGGTCGCCTCGGCCGTGAGGAACTCGAAGTTCAGGCCCTGCCGAGTGAGGCTGCCATCGAAGAGCTGACGCGTGCCGCCGTACAGGCTGGCCGTGGAGAGGATGTGGTCACCGGATGCGGCCAGCGAGAAGAGCGTCATCGCGATGGCCGCCTGCCCGCTCGAGACGACGAGGCCGTTGCGTCCACCCTCGAGGTTCGCGATGCGCTTGCCGGCGACGACGTTCGTCGGATTGTCGCCGCGCGAGTACGCCCGCCCGACGCTCTCACCGGAGAAGCGCGCCTCTGCCTCGTCGTACGACGGGAAGACGTACCCCGCGCTCTGGTAGATCGGGGTCACACGCGCGCCGACGTCGCTGTCGACGACTGCGCCGGCGTGGATCTGCCTGGTCGCAAAGGTCTGTTCGTTTCGCTCTTCAATGGCCACACGGTCAACGTACGGAAGTCGCGTCCGCTTGTGGAGCCGCGGCGAAACCTTTGGAAACACGCGAAGGGCCTCGAGTGTTCACGTGGCTACGCTTCCCCCATGCCCTCGCCCACCAGCAAGACCGAGTCCACCTCCCGCTTCGACGCGATCACCCGCGACGAGCTCGACCGCCCCGACAGTCGGAAGTGGAGCCTCAACGAGGGCACGATCGGCGCGTGGGTCGCCGAGATGGACTTCGGGACGGCCCCGAACGTGCGCGAGGCGATCCTCGGCGCCGTCACCAAGGACGAGCTCGGCTACCTCGCCCCGCCGACCTGGGCGCGGACCACGGCCGCGGCATCCGCCTTCTTCGAACGACGCTACGGGTGGGCGGTCGAACCCGAGCGCATCCACCACATCGCCGACGTCATGGGCGCCTTCGACGTGTTCGTGCGCCACTTCACCGCGCCGGGCTCCCCCATCATCGTGCCGACGCCCGCCTACATGCCGTTCCTCGCGACCGAGGCGCTGCAGGGGCGCGAGACCATCGAAGTGCCCGGCGTGATCGAGGGCGCCCGGTGGACGCTCGACTTCGACGGCATCGAGCGCGCCTTCGCGAACGGGCCTGCGAACGTCGTCCTCGTCAACCCGCACAACCCGACCGGCGCGATCTACACGCGCGAGGAGCTGCTCCGCCTGGCCGACATCGTCGAACGCGGCGGCGGCCGCGTCTTCGCCGACGAGATCTGGGCGCCCCTCACCCTCGACGGGCCGCCGCACATCCCCTACGCATCCATCTCCGCCGAAGCCGCGCGTCACTCCGTGACGTCGACGGCCGCCTCGAAGGCCTGGAACGTCGCCGGCCTCAAGTCCGCCCAGATCATCTTCACGAACGACGACGACCTCGAGCACTACCGAACGTTCGGCTTCGGCGTCGTCTGGGGATCCTCGATCCTCGGCGGCTTCGCGGCCGAAGCCGCGTACAACAGCAGCGACGAGTGGCTCGACGACGTCAACGGGGCGCTCATCGAGAACCGAGAGCTCCTCTTCGCGCTCATCGCCGAGCACCTCCCCGGCGTGCGCACCATCGTGCCCGAGTCGACCTACGTCGCTTGGCTCGACGTGTCAGCGCTCGGCATCGAGGGCCCGCCTGCGAAGTTCTTCCTCGACAACGCCGGCGTCACCCTCACGGCGGGCGCCTCCTGCGGGGCCGGCTTCGAGCAGTACGTGCGCATCGTCTTCGCGACCCCCAAGCCGGTGCTGGAGGAGATCATCCAGCGCATGGCGGATGCGCTCGCCGCTCGCTAGCCCTGCTCGGCGATGCGCTCGTGGTGGCGGATCACCTCGGCGATGATGAAGTTGATGAAGGTCTCCGCGAACTCGGGGTCCAGGTGCGACTCCTCCGCGAGCTGACGCAATCGGAGGATCTGACGACGCTCCCGGTCGGGGTCCGCGGGCGGGAGGCCGTATTCAGCCTTCAGCTCACCGACGAGGGTGGTGAACTTGAAGCGCTCCGCGAGCATGTGCACCAGCGCGGCGTCGATGTTGTCGATGCTCCCCCGGATCGAGGTCAGGCGACGCAGCGCCGCGTCATCCGCCGCGTGCTCTGCGTGAGTGGGGGCGTCGGTCGAAGAAGGCATGGGACGAGCCTAGCGGGGGTCACGAACCGACGAGGAGTCATCGAGCTGGCGATTGTCAACAATCGACAGTCGGACTACCCTGGGCACATGCCCCTCCCCCACGAGCCAGACGACGCCAGCCACCACGGCGACCACCCGTCCGAGCACGACCACGCGGGCGGCGAGGCGTTCAGCCCCGCACATCCGTGCGTCGACCGCGCGACCGAGGGTGATGACGGGCACGGTCACGGCCACGGCCTTGGCGACCACACCACAGCAACGGGCAAGCACCGCAAGAAGCTCGTCATCGTGCTCGCGATCACCGCAAGCGTGTTCCTCGTGCAGGTGGTCGGCGCCTTCGCCTCGAACTCGCTCTCCCTGCTCGCCGACGCCGGACACATGCTGACCGATGCGGCCGGCGTCACCGTCGCGCTGCTCGCGAGCTACGTCGCGACACTGCCCGCATCCTCGCGCCGGACCTTCGGCTTCCAGCGCGCCGAGGTGCTCGCCGCCCTCACCAACGGCCTCATCCTCGGCGTCATCGCCGTGACGATCTTCATCGAGGCGATCCGACGATTCGGACAGGAGGTCGAGATCGAGTCGGGCATCATGCTGGCCGCCGCCGTCATCGGCGCCCTCGCGAACCTCGTGTCCCTGCTGGTGCTTCGCTCTGGACAGAAGGAGAGCCTCAACGTGCGCGGCGCGTACCTCGAGGTGCTCGGCGACCTGCTGGGGTCCGTCGCCGTCATCATCGCCGCCATCGTCATCTGGGTGACGGGGTGGATGGTCGCCGACCAGTTCGCATCCATCCTCATCGCCATCCTCATCTTCCCCAGGGCGATCAGCCTCCTCCGCGAAGTCGTCGACGTGCTCATGGAGGCGACGCCGAAGAACGTCGACCTCGATGCCACCCGCGAGCACCTCCGCTCCGTTCCGGGGGTCGTGGATGTGCACGACGTCCACGCGTGGACCATCACCTCCGGGGTCCCCATGTTCTCGGCCCACGTCGTCGTCGCGCCAGAGGCCCTCGACGAGCGTGGACTCGACGCCGTGCTCTGCGAACTCGACGCGTGCTTGAAAGAGCACTTCGAGACGAGCCACAGCACGTTCCAGGTGGAACCGGCTGCCCACGTCGGGCACGAGGCGCACTCGGGGCAGCTGCACTCATGACATCCACAGGCCTGCAGAGCCAGCCGACCTCGGCGATCATCGCCGAGCATCTCCGCGAACGCGTCGTCGATGGCAGCTACGCGCCCGGCGCTCAGATGAACGAGGCGCGCCTCGCCGGCGACTTCCAGGTGTCCAGGGGACCGGTCCGCGAAGCCCTGCAGCGACTCGTGCAGGAGGGTCTCCTCGAGAGCAGACGCAACCGCGGGGTGTTCGTCCGCGAGCTGACCGACGATGACGCAGCGGAGATCTTCGCGGCCCGCGAGGTGCTTGAATGCGCCGCGGCAGCCGTGATCGCCGCCAAGCCAGCGGGCGAGCGCGCACGCATCGCAGCCGCACTGTCCTCGATTGCCGCCGAACTCAGCGCCGCCATCCGAGCGAACCAGGAGGCGCGTTCGCTGCGCCTCGACTACGAGTTCCACAGCCGCTTCGTGGACAGCGCCGGCAACTCACGACTCTCCCGCGCGTACGCGACGATCGCCACCGAGTCGCTGATCTGCTCGTCGCACGGCGTCGGCGCGCATCCATCCCACGGCGACTTCAGCACACACCACGAAGCCCTCGTCGAGCTCACGAGGCGGGGCGACATCGAGGGCATCCACGCGGCGGTGCACCAACATCTGACCCGCGCCTGAAGCGCCTGTAGCGCCCGCACGAGAGCACGACGGCGCCCGGGTTCCGGGACACGCCGGCATTCTCGTGCGTAGTCATGGACCGGGCCAAATTCTTCCCCATTCCCTGTAGTGTCGATCGCGCTACTCATAAGTAGCACTTTCGAACCGGGGGGAACATGAAACGAAAAGTTGCAGCCGCCGCGCTGGCCGGGCTCATGGGCATCGCCATCATGAGCGCCGCGCCCGCACAGGCAGACCAAGCAGGGGAGACACCGAGCGAATCGGAGTCGCATGAGGCCATCGAGGAGGTCACGCCGGAGGTCTTCGACAACCTCCATGAGGACATCGTCGCCAGCGACTCCGAAGCGACTGCGGAGATCGACCCCGGAGGCGACCAGACGGAGCGAATGACCGTCTCCCTGGAAGCCAGCTCGAGCTCCATCGAGGTGGATCCAGCCGACGGCAGCGCCGTCACGATGTCCCTCGTGCAGGCGACGGGGGCAGAGACGCCAGCCGACATCACGAACGAAGGGACGCTCTTCGCGGATCACGCGAGTGGCATCAGCTCCACCGCGGTGGTCAAGGAAGACGGCTCGGTGCAGGTGGTCTCCACCATCGCGGAAGGGACCACGACCCAGGAGATCCCCTACGAGTTCGACGCAGCCGGACTCTCCTACATCCAGCAGTCCGATGACGGCGCCCTGTTCCTGCGCGCCGAGGACGGCTCCCTCCTCGGCGGAGTGGCACCAGCCTGGGCCAAGGACGCGAACGGCGTCGAGGTTCCAACGCATTACGAGGTGACAGGAACCCAGGTCGTCCAGGTCGTGGAGCATCTGGCCGGCGACTTCCAGTACCCGATCGTCGCCGACCCGTTCTGGGGCACCAGCCTGTTCGACTACGTCAGATGGATCAATGGCGTGCACAGCATGAAACCCTCGGGCTGGAACCGTGCGATTCGCCTGGGAGCTGTCAACACACCCCAGGCTCCGAACATCGGCTTGTCGATCATCATGGCCGACGGGTGGAATGAGTTCGCGAACCGATCCCCTGCCCGCTACAACATCAATCACTCGACCCGGCAGCAGTATTACTGCCACGCTGTTTACGGCATCGATGTCCTGACGAACCCGATTTGGGACCTGGAGCCGACGCGCCCGTCGCTTCCCAAGGAGAACTGGCACGAGGTCTTCCGGCACCAGTGCAACTGGACGAAATCGAACGGCGATAAGTAGGAAAGGTGTGACCGTGAAGCGCTGGTCTCTCGCAGCCGTGCTCATTGCAACCGCTATTCTGCTTACCGGTTGCCGTACCGCACATGATGTCGAACTCAGGTACGTGTGGGACACGGAAGCCGCGGAAGAGCTGACAAATCAAAGAGACGTCACGGAGACCGTCTGCGGTGCACAGTTCGACTGCGTAGAAGCATGGCAAGCCGATCAGGGGCTCTTCTTGAAGTTCGCTTCGAAGCAGGATGCGGACGCGGCGCTCCTTGAGGGTGACGTACTGATTCGCGAGATCTTCATCATTCGCTGGAAACAAGATATTCCCTCAGCGGATAAGGAGTACGTCGAGTACATGCTCCGGAACGCAGGGACCTCCGAGTAGGCGTCCGCGCCTGCACGTCGCAGAATGAGCGCCACACATGCGGAACGCGCGTCGCCCGAAGGGGCGACGCGCGTTTCGCGCGCAAGCGAGTGCCTAGGCGGGCAGGCCGTCGAGAACGGCTGCCGTACCGGACAGCCCGAGCCGCGACGCACCCGCCTCGACCATGGCAAGCGCGTCAGCCGTCGAGCGGATTCCGCCAGACGCCTTCACGCCGAGCCGCGCGCCGACCGTCTTCCTCATGAGCGCGACGGCGTGGGTGGATGCTCCTCCGGCCGCCGAGAACCCCGTCGACGTCTTCACGTAGTCGGCACCGGCAGCCTCGGAGGCTTCGCAGGCCGCGACGATCTCGTCGTCCGTGAGGGCCGCGGACTCGATGATGACCTTGAGCAGGGCGTGCGGCGCCGCCACGCGCACTGCAGCGACGTCGGCCTGCACGAGGTCGGCGCGGCCCGCCTTGAGCATGCCGATGTCGATCACCATGTCGAGCTCGTCAGCCCCGTCCGCGACAGCTCTCGCGGCTTCTGCGGCCTTGATCGCCGAGTGGTGCTTCCCGGAGGGGAAACCGATGACGGTCGCGATCTTCACGTCTCCGGCTTCACCCTGCACGGGCAGCATGTTGGGTGAGACGCAGATCGAGAACGCCTTGAGCGCCTTGGCCTCGTCGAGGAGAGCGACGACCTGGTCTGGCGTCGCGTCCGTTTTCAGGAGCGTATGGTCCACGATGCTGGCCAGCTCGGCCCTCGTGACCTGGTCGGCAGGGTTCGTCTGTCCGTTGAGCTCGGTCATCAGCTGACGACGTTGATCTGCACGTCGACGTTGCCGCGAGTGGCGTGCGAGTACGGGCAGATGTCCTCGTGCGCGACGCGAGCGACCTCGGCGGTCTCCTCGGCGGAGAGGTTCGGCGCGTACACGTCGTGGACGACCGAGAGCTCGAAGCCCGTGGGCTCGCGCTTGCCGATCCCCACGGAGGTCGAGACCGCCGCGTCCTTCGTGTCCTTCTCGAGCTGCTTGCCCGCGGCGTGGAACGCGCCGAGGAAGCAGGCCGAGTATCCGGCCGCGAAGAGCTGCTCTGGATTGGTACCCTCGCCGCTGCCGCCCATCTCCTTGGGGGGACGCGTGTCGAGGTCGATGCGGTCGTCTTCCGAACGCACGTGGCCGTCGCGGCCACCACCGGAAGCGTGGGCAATTGCGGTGTACACAGGAGTCGTCATGAGTCCATGGAACCACGACTCCTGAAGGAAACGCTCAGTCCCCGCGCTCGACGCGCGCCAGAAGGCCCTGGCGAACGTCTGGCCACTCCGACTCGATGATCGAGAAGCGAACCGTGTCTCGCCAACTCCCATCTGCACGAGGGCGGTGCCGGCGCAGCACGCCTTCCCGAGTCGCGCCGAGCTTCGCGAGTGCAGCCTGCGAGCGTTCGTTGCGGTTGTCCGCGCTGAACGCCACGCGCCCGAATCCGACCTCGAAAAGGTGGTCGAGCAGGACGAGCTTGGTCGCGGGATTCACGACGCTGCCCCAGACGGCCGGATCGTACGCGGTCCATCCGATCTCCGCCGCTTGGCTGGCGAGGTCGACACGTCCGATCGAGGTGGTCCCGACTGCTCGGCCATCGAGGGGCCCACCCTCCGCTCGGATGATGTAGGTGCAGCCGAGCTGCGGACCGGGCGTGTAGTCCGCCACCCACTCGACCCAGTCTGCGCGAGCCGGAAGACCAGCTGGGCCCCCACCCCATCCGGACGCGAACACCTCTGGCACGCACAGGACATCGCCGAGCTCAGCCCACCCCGCACTGTCAGCAGGGTGGAGCACGACGTGGCGACCGCGGAGCGACTTCTGGGAATCAAGCTGCATAGGTCCATAGAACACGACACAGCCGCCAGGCCCACGATGGTTCGACAGATCGGCCTTCGCAACTGGGCGTGCGGGGCAGATATCCGAGCCCCGGGCCGCGGCGATAACGCCCCTGGCCTGAGTGGATCGGTCGAGCTGCCATTTCCAGAACTCCCCCGGTCAGAGACGGATTCCGCAACCCCGACCGACCAGACGGCACGCGGACGATATCCATGGACTAAATGCGCCTATTCGGACCCCCAAGAAGTGCATTTGCGGCCACATGTCGTGTTAGTTTCCTTCCAGTGATGAGCGAGACAAGCTCAATCCAAGCCGATCCGCGAAAGCGAAGTTGGCTTCGGAAGTACCGACATCACCTCCCCCGATCTCGAGTCTCGACTCAAGATCAACAACGGAACAGAGAGCAACCAAATACTCCCCGCGCCGGCGTGTAACGCCCGGTTTGAGGAATTGCGGGCCCCAATCGACATCGGGGTGGGCGTCATCGGGGGACGACGCCCAACTGCATCACTCGCCACGGCGACCGCGGCAGGGGACGATGGGCACCAACTTCGGGGGAGGTTGGTGCCCATCACTACTTTCACCAGGCAATCGCGCGCATGCGTTTCTGCCTTGTGGGAGTCCAAGGGCGGCGAACCCACCGGGTTCGCCGCCCTTCTGCATTGCAGAGATGCCGGGACCGTCATCAACCGACGTCGAATGTCAGGACGCTCGATAGCGCCCCGGACGGTGGTTCAGCATGATGATGCTGCTCAGGACTCCGGCACCCAGCGCAGAGACCAGCACCAGGACGGGCGCGAGGACCGTGAACGATGCGAGCACGACACACAGGTCGAGGGCGAGCAGCACGTACCCGGCGCGGAAGCCGAACCGTTCTTGCACGACGAGCGCGACCACCGTGAAGCCGCCGAGGCTCGAGTTGTGCCGGAAGAGGATCAGCAACCCGACCCCGCAGAGCACGTTGCCGAGGACCGCCGCGTAGACGGGGTGCAGCTCCAGCGGGCCGACCGCGGAAGCGTGCAGTGCGGTGAGCAGTGAGACGAGCATGATGGAGACGAGACTCCGCGCGACGAATCGCCACCCCTTTCCTCTCGCGGCGAGCGCGAAGAACGGCAGGTTGACGACGACGAAGATGACGCCGAAGGGGATGGGCAGCACGTAGCCAAGGAGCAGGGAGAGGCCTGCAGTACCTCCCGTGACGAGCCCACCGGCTTTGAGCAGGAACAGCCCGAAGGAGATGACGAGGGCACCGACCGCGAGGCCGGCGATGTCGTCGATGGCTCGGTGCCGCGGGGGCTCGACGAGTTCAGGCGCACGGACAGCTGCTTCGGTCATGCGCGAAGCTTCGCGCCCAGAAGATAGTCTGCGCAAGACAAGATGCTGGGGTTGAGCATTCTGCCCAGGAGACCGTTCATGAGGGAGAGATATGACCAGCCAGCGCGGCTTCGACGCCTTGGATGCGCGGATCATCCGCGCGCTCGACCACCAGCCGGGAGCCTCCGTGCTGGCCCTCGCCCGCGAGCTGGGCGTCGCACGAAACACGGTGCACGCTAGGCTTGCGCGCCTCGAGCGAGAGGGGATGCTCGCCCCTGAGAGTCGCCGCCTCGACGCGACGTCGCTGGGTTTTCCCCTGACCGCGTTCGTGGCCCTCTCACTCAGCCAGAACGCCGCTGACGAGGCATACACGCGGCTCGGTGAGATGGCGCAGGTGGTGGAAGTGCATTCCACGACCGGTGACGCCGATCTGCTCGTGCGCGTCGTGGCGAAGGACACCAGCGACCTGCACCGGGTGACGCGGGCGATGCTCGAGCTGCCCGGCGTCACCCGGACCAGCACCACGGTTTCGCTCTCCGAGGTGGTGCCCTACCGGTTGACGCGAATCCTCGACGACATCGCCGAGGGCGCACCCGCGTCCGCGCCTGCCTGACGCGCGGTCGTGCGCTAGTCCTGCTTCGTCGAGAAGGCCGAGTCGAAGGCCGCCTCCGACGGGCGGTACGTGGAGAGCTTGCGCACGAAGCCGAGCGCTTCCGGGGCACCGACCAGACGGTCCATGCCCGCGTCTTCCCACTCCACCGACAACGGACCCTCGTAGCCGATCGCGTTGAGCATGCGGAAGCAGTCCTCCCACGGCACATCCCCGTGCCCGGTCGAGATGAAGTCCCAACCCCGCCTCGGGTCAGCCCACGGCAGGTGCGACGACAAGCGCCCGTTCCGGCCATTGCTGAGGCGCTTCTTCGTGTCCTTGCAGTGCACGTGATAGATGCGGTCCTGGAAGTCCCACAAGAACCCCA